>JASJDY010000074.1 GCA_030065025.1 Planctomycetota bacterium | reverse complement strand
AACACGCATGGACGTCTCCACGCGGGAGGTAGGGGCGGCCTGAGGCCCGCAGGGCCGGTTGGCCGCCCGCCTCCGGAAACGGCGCGGCGGGCCGGGCCCGGTTCCCGGGTTCGGCGCACGCCGGAAACGGAAACGCGAACGGAAACGGATACGGGACTCGCGGCGCGATGCGCCGCGGGCGTTCTACCGCTTCAGGTAATCCGCGAACGTCTTGCGGAACTTGTCGAGCTTCGGCGCGATCACCGCACGGCAGTACCCCTGGTTGGGGTTCTGCGCGTAGTAGTCCTGGTGGTACGCCTCCGCAGGCACGTACCGTTCCACCGCCAGGATCTCCGTGACGATCGGCGCCGAGAACGCGCCCGACTCGTCGAGCTTCTGCTTCAGCTCCTCGGCGATGCGCTTCTGCTCGTCGTCGTGGTAGTAGACGCCGGAGCGGTACTGCGTGCCGACGTCCGCCCCCTGACGGTTGAGCGTCGTCGGATCGTGCGTCTTCCAGAACACCTCGAGCAGCTTCGCGAACGAGACGCGCTTGGGGTCGTACTCGATCCGCGTGACCTCGTTGTAGCCGGTCGTGCCGCTGCACACCTGCTTGTAGGTCGGGTTCTCGGTGTGTCCGTTGCTGTAGCCCGACTCGACCGAGACGACGCCCTCGAGCTCCTCGAACACGGCCTCGACGCACCAGAAGCAGCCGGCACCGAACGTCGCGAACTTCGTTGCCGGCTCCGTCTCGGCCGCATCGGGCGGCGTGGCGTCGGCCGCCGGCGTGGCGGGCGTCGTGTCGTCCTGGTCGGGAGCGGTCATCGTGGAGCCTCCGGAGCGCGGCGCCTCGTCACGCGCGACATCGAACGCCCACACGAGGAGGACGGTCACGGCCAGTGCGAGCAACAAGTACGCGGGCTTCATGGCGCGAGAGTACCGGCCGGGCGAGGGGCAGCTACACTCCCGACACGGACTGCGCGGCGGAGGCTTCGGGCATGCACAGGTTCCTGCTGGGGCTCCTCCTCCTCGCACTGGTCGCCGGCTGCGGCGAGGCCGACGGTCCCACGCCGGCGAAGAAGGCGAGCCCCCCGATGGATCCGACCGCGAAGCCCGCCGACTGGCCCTCGGCCGAAGCGCGCCGGCTGAAGCCCGACCACCATCCGACGCCGTTCACCGCGGCCCAGATCCGGACCGGATGTCCGGACGGCCGCGTGCTGACCGTGCGGATGGAGGTCGGCGGCAACGAGCTGCTCTACCGCTGGCGCTTCGACGGCGGCGACGCCGAGGGCGTCACCTTCTCCTCTCAGCCGCTGAAGCCTGACGGCACGGCGCGGGGAGAGCCCGGCGCGCAGCGTGCGTTGTGGACCAGGCTCCAGGAGCACGCGTCCTTTCCCAGTTCGGAGACGAAGGTCACGGAGGAGACCATCGAGGTGCCGGCGGGCACGTTCGCCTGCATGCGCTACACGGTCACGGTCGCGGCGGAGGGCCGGACGGTCGTCACCGACTCCTGGTTCGCGTGGGCGTTGCCGGGACCGCCCGTCAAGCAGGTCACACTGCGAAACGGTGAGCCCGCCTCGAAGATGGAACTCGTCGAGAACGAAATGCCCGGCGGTCGCTGATGCGCAAGCTCGCCTGGATCTCCCACCCGCTCTGCGAGCAACACGACTCGGGCGACGGCCATCCGGAGCGACCCGCGCGCATCGGCGCCGTCGAGCAGGCGCTCGAGGAGAGCGGGCACGCGTCCGCGTTCCGGATGATCGAGGCGCCGGCCGTCGAGCGCGCCCATCTCGAACGCGTGCACGCGCCGGCCCACGTCGCGCGCATGCTCGAGTCGGCGCCGTTCCACGGCACGATCCACCTGGACGCGGACACCGTGATCGGCCCGTACTCCATCCAGGCGGCGCTACGCGCAGCCGGCGCGGTGGTCCACGCCGTGGACCTCGTCGCGGCGGGCGAGCTGGACGCGGCGTTCTGCAACGTGCGCCCGCCCGGTCACCACGCCGAGCGCGCGCGGGCGATGGGCTTCTGCGTGTTCGGGAACGTCGCCGTGGGCGCAGCTCACGCGCTCGAGGCGCACGGGCTCGAACGCGTCGCCGTGATCGACTTCGACGTGCACCACGGCAACGGCACGGAGGACCTGCTACGCGACGAAGAGCGCGTGCTGTTCTGCTCTTCGTTCCAGCATCCGTTCTATCCGTACAGCGGCGCGGAAACGGTCAGCGACCACATCCTCAACGTCCCCCTACCGGCCGGCACGGACGGCCCCACGTGGCGCGAGGCCGTGAGCGCGGCGTGGTTCGAGGCGCTGGCGGACTTCGGGCCGGAGCTCGTGTTCTTCAGCGCCGGCTTCGATGCGCACGTGACGGATCCGCTGGCGCAACTGCAGCTACACGCCGAGGACTTCGCGTGGATCACGGGCGAGGTGCTGCGCGTCACGCAGCCGACAGCACGCGGGCGTGCGGTCTCAGCTCTCGAGGGCGGCTACGCGCTTGCTGCTCTTGGCCGGAGCGTCGTCGCTCACGTCGGGGCTCTCCTCGACGGGTAGCTCCTCGCCGAGCGACTCCGCGAAGATGCGGTAGTCGACGGTGCCGTCGCGGATGGGCGCCGTGAAGCGGTTGAGCAGATCACACAGGTCCGTCAGCTCGTCGCCCTTGCGCAGGCGGCACTCCTGCGGATGCTCGCCGCGCCCCACGGAACGCATGAACTGCCGGAAGCGGTAGATCGGCCCGGCAACGCGGTGCATGAGGATCACGCCGAGCGCCAGCGTCATGGGCGTCAGCACGGCCAGCGCGATGAGCAGCTTGGTCATGACCACGCCCATCCACTCGGCCTCGACCTTCGCGGAGTCGATCCAGCCCTTGTCGCTGAAGTCGAGGACCACCTGGTTGATCATCACGGTCAGCACGAGGGCGGACATCACGGCGATCCCGAGGCAGGCGAAGGCGATCTTCAGCTGGAACTTCGGCTGGATGAGCTTCTTCTTGCGCTTGTACTTCTGCTGCGGCATCGACGCCTCCCGTCCACGCAAAGGGACCGGGTCTCTCTCGGCACGCAACGGGGGAGCGGATTAGCCCAATTGCCCGGGGCGCTCACCGCAGTGTTCGCAGGCTGTAAGCGCTCTCGCCGTCAGCGACCGGCGTGCCCGGCCAGGGCCTGCTCCGCGGTGAGCACGCGCGGCTCGGAGAGCCCCAGTCCTTGCAGCTGGGAGCGGATTGCCGCCACGTCGCCTACCAACACCAGCACGCCGCCGCCCCTCGCCAGGTGGGCCTTCGCCAGGCCGTCGAGTGTCGCGGGCTGAAGCGCCCCCGCTGCCTGGAGGTCACGAGGGAGCCGATCGGGCGGCACGCCGTAGCGCGCGAAGGCCGCGTACGCCCCGAGGGTGCCGTCCAGCGACTCGAAGGACTGGACCACCTCGGAGCGCACGCCCTCGCGCGCCTTCAGCGCCTCTTCGCTCGTGATGCCCCCCTTGCGGATGCGGTCGAACTCGCCGAGGAACTCGCGGAGCGAAGCGCCGGTCTTCGCCGTCTGGACGTTGGCCGACGCCACGAAGAGCCCGCGCCCCCCCATCATCGCGAACACGGACCACGCGCCGTAGGTGTAGCCGTGCGTCTCACGCAAGTTGGCATTCAGACGACTCGTGAAGCTGCCGCCGAACAGCGTGTTGAGCACTTGGAGGCCAACACGGTCTTCGTGCTGGAAGCCGACGCCGGGATGCACGAAGCGGATGACGGTCTGCTCGGCCTTCGCGCGCTCGACGATGACGACGCGCAGCTTCTCGTGCACCGGCGGCGCGTCATGGCTGATCGCCGGACGCGGCGACACGTCCTTCCAGTTTCCGAGGTGCTTCTCGGCGAGGGCGCGGACCTCGGCGGCGGTCAGGTCTCCCGCCGTGAGCAGGATGGAGCCGGACGGCGTGTGCCAGCGGTCGTGGTGCGCGCGAACCTGCTCGAGCGTGAGCGCGCGGACGCTCGTGGGATACCCGTCGACGGGTACGCCGTACGCGCGGTCGCCGTAGTACGCCTCGGTGCCGGCGCGCCGCGCGAGCTCGCCGGGATCGTCGAGCAGACCACGCAGCCCCTCGAGGTGCAGACTGCGCTGCCGCTCGAACGCCTCGTTGTCGAAGCGGGGTGCGCGGAGTGCTTCGCCCAGGAGGGCGAAGGCCGCGTCGGCGTTTCGTCGGAGGACGCGCAGTGACAGCGTCGTGCCGGAGCGCCCGGCGTCGACGCTCAGACTCGCGCCGAGACCGTCGAGCGCGTCGGCGAACGCCAGCGCATCCCGCTCGCCCGCGCCCTCGAGGAGCATGTCGGCGGCGAGGCTCGACGCGCCGGCCTGGCCACGCGGTACGGCGAGTGAGCCTCCGTGCAGCAGCAGACGGGCGGCGACCAGCGGGATGCCGGGCCGACGCACGTGCCAGAGCGTCAGGCCGTTGGACAACTTCATGGGCGCCGCGGGCACGGGCGGCGTGAACTCGCGCTGTGAGAGATCCGACGGACGCCGATCGCGCGACGGCAGCTCGGTCTGAGGCTTCGCGGCGGGCAACACGCGCAGCACGAGGCGACGATCGAGGCGCAGGCTCTTGCGAGACCAGGCACGCACCCCGTCGACCGTCGCACCCTCGTAGCGCTTCAGATCCCAGGCGACGGCGTCGGGACGCCCGAGGTAGGCGTCGTAGTGGTTGAGGCGATCGGCGACGTTGCGAAGGGACTCGAGCTCGGCCCACGTGGACGTCTCGAGGTCGGCACGCGCGCGGACGAGCTCCCGCTCGGTCGGCCCCTCCGCGTGCATGCGACGGAGCTCCTCGTCGATGATCGCCTCGATGCGGTCGAGATCGGCGCCCGGCTTCGCGTAGCAGTCGATCCGGAAGACGGAGCCCAGGCGCAGGCTCGTCTGCCACGAGCTCACGTCGACGGCCAGCTGCTCCTCGCGAACGAGACGCCGGTAGAGGCGTCCGTTCTTGCCGCTCGTCAGCGCGAAGGCGATGAGGTCCATCTCGGCGTCGCCCTCGCGGTAGTACGCGGGCGTGTGCCACGCCATGGTGATGCGCGGAAACTGGACCTTGTCCTTCAGCAGGACGCGCTCGACGCGATCGAAGCCCACGGCCGGCGCGGAGCGACGCGGCGGCTGCTTGCCGCGCGGAATCGAGCCGAAGAGGCCCTCGATCAGCTGCTTGACCTGCTTGGTCTCGAAGTCGCCGGCGACGACGAGGGTGGCGTTGTTCGGCACGTAGTACGTCTGGTGGAAGGAGACGACGTCCTCGACGGTCGCGGCGACGAGGTCCGCGTGGGAGCCGATCACGTGGAAGTGGTACGGATGATCCGTCGGGTACATCAGCTGCCAGAAGAGGTACTCCGACGGACCGTAGGGCGCGTTGTCGTAGCCCTCGCGACGCTCATTGCGTACGACGTCACGCTGCAGGTCGAGCTTCTCCTGCGTCATCGCAGCCGCGAGCCCTTCCATGCGATCTGCCTCGAGCCACAGGAGGGTGGGCAGGATCCTCGCCGGGCCCCAGCTGTAGTAGTCCGTGCGGTCGAACCACGTCGACGCGTTGTTGGAGCCGCCGCCGGACTCCATGAGCACGTCGAACTGGTTGCCCGGCACCCGCTTCGTGCCCATGAACATGAGGTGCTCGAAGAGATGCGCGAAGCCCGAGCGGCCGGCAGGCTCCTCGCGCGTGCCGCAGTGGTACCAGAGGTTCACCACCACCTGCGGCAGCTTCTTGTTCTCGTGCAGGATGACCGTCAGTCCATTGGCGAGTTGGTACTTCTCGTGCGCGATGGCCTCCTTGGCGTGAGCAGGCGCAGCAGCAGCGATCAGCAGGACGAGGGTGGCGAGGAGGAGCTTCGTGCGCATGACGTGATCCTGGGGCGGCGGCAGGGGGCGTGATGGTACCGTTCCGCCGAAGGAAGGAGCGCGTGCCCATGAGCGCCGACGAGCCGCAGGGCCCGAGCCCGGCCGACGACCCCTACTCCCGCGCGGCCTACCGGCGCATGATCGCCTGGGAGCGGCGCATCGAGCGCGAAGGCCCGCTCCTGATGCGGCTGCTGGACGAAGGGCCGGACCGCTCCGTGCTCGACCTCGGCTGCGGCACCGGCGAGCACGTGGCCTTCCTCGCGCGGGCCGGTGCGCGGGCCGTCGGTCTCGACCGCTCGGAGTCGATGATCGAGGCCGCCCGCGACCACGAGAGCCGCGGCGAGGGCCGCTTCGTGCTGGGCGACGCCTTGGCAGCGGACGACGTGCTCGCGGACGAGGCACCGTTCGGGCTGGCGCTCTGCCTGGGCAACATGCTCCCGCATGTGCTGGAGGACGACGAGCTGGCGCGCTTCGTCACCGCCGTGCGCGATCGGCTCGCACCGGGCGGACGGCTGCTGCTGCAGATCCTCAACTACGAGCGCATCGTCTCCGGCGACGTCCGAGCGCTTCCGGTGAACGTCCGGGCTGGAGAGGACGACGAGGAGATCGTCTTCGTGCGGCTCATGCGTCCGTTGGAAGGCGGCCGCATCCTCTTCTTCCCGACGACGCTCACGTTGGACGCGGACAGCGAGGAGCCGGTCGCCGTGCGCACGACGCGCCGTGTCGAGCTGCGCGCCTGGACGGCCGGCGATCTCACCGCGTGCTTCGAGGACCACGGGTTCGAGGTGCAGCTCCACGGCGACATGCAGGGCGGCCCCTATGAAGCCGATGCGTCGCACGACCTCGTGGTGATCGTCCGGCGCATCTGAACCATCAATCGCTCGTTTGCAGGTGCATGGGCGATTCAACGAGCGCTGCGCCGCGTTCTCAAACGGTGGACCCGGGGGGCTTCACCTTGCGCAGCGCCACACGACTCGCCCTGCTGGCTGCCCTGCTGCTCGTCCCAGTCGTGCCCGCGGTCGCAGACAAGGTGCCGTACGAGCGCACGCGCGAAGAGGTCGAAGCCGCGCTGGACCTGCGCACCGCGCTGCTCACCCCCGCACGCATCCGACCGCGTCAGCCCGTGCGATTCAGCGCGCAGCTGGTGAATCGCAGCAAGGGCGTGGTGCGCGTCGTGCGACCGGGCACGGGCTGCGACGTGGGCATCGTCGAGCCCCACATCCGCACCACCGCTCGCTATCGCCCCTTCGGGCAGACCAGCTGGCAAGACGCCCCGGTCCGCAGCGAACCCGGGATCTGCGGGATGGGCGACTACCGCTGGCATCGCAACGTCGTGCCGCTGGCACCGGGCGCCTCCCTGGACTTCACCGATCAGCTGCAGCCCGTGAGCACGTTCGTCGATCTCGAGCAGCCCGGCCACTACGAGCTCACGCTGCACTACGCCTTCCGCAGGCGGGGCACCACGCAGCGGCTGCCCCAGGCGGATCCGCCCGGCGATCTCGGCCCCATGCGGCGCATGCCCGCGTTCGAGATCGCGTCCGAGCCCGTGCACGTGTACGTGGTGCGGCCGGTCGAGATCGTCGCCGAGGCCCGCGCGGGCGTGCAGAAGGGCGTCGCGCGGCGACTGTCGGACCTCGTGCACGTGCGCCTCGAGAACTGGACCGGGGCACCACTGGAGCTGCGTCCCGGGCGACTGCGCATCACGGTGCGGCTCAGGCCGGGCGGCGCGCGCATCCGGCGCAAGCCAATCTCCGTCAAGGCCGGCCTCGTTCGCCGCACCCTGGCGGCGGGCGCGAGCATCACGCTCGTCGGCAGGCAGGGTCTGTACGACGAAGCGTGGGCAGTCGAGTCCGACGGCCCGGTCCAGCTCCAGATCGCCGTGTCGGGGATCGGCGGCCAGGGCGGCAGCGTTCGCTCCGCCCGGGTCAGCCTCGTGAAGCCCTGAGCGCGCCTACTTGGACGGCTTCAGGGAGTCGATCCAGCGGGCGATGCGCTCCATGGCCTTCTTGTCCATGACGTTGTAGGCGATCGGCGGCATGCCCAGCGGGTTGCTCGTGAGCTTCATGCGGGCATGGAGCAGCGAGCGCTTGTGGTTGCCGGGCACGAGGAGCCGGGCCTTGTAGATGTCGAGGTCCCACTGGCCGGGCCGACGGTCGATCATGTTCGTCTCTTCGATCGGCGTCTCGAAGCGCAGGTCGATCAGCGCGTTGCCGGGGCCGTTCGGCTGGTGGCACATCGCGCAGTTGGAGTCGAGCCAGGCGCGCACGGCGACCCGCTCGTTCGCCTTGGGATCCTCCCAATCAGGCCAGGCCTTCATCTTCGGCGTGACCTTGCCCTCGAACATCCCCAGCTTGTTGAACACGTCGAGCTGGTTGAGCTTCGTTCCACCGTAGTCGTGGACGCGGTTGATCTGCTCCAGGCGGAAGCCCAGCACGCGACCGGCCACCTCCGTGTGGCAGGCCATGCAGTCGGCGCGCGACGGGAACGTCCAGTTGACCGGGTTCCCCTCGTCATCCTTCAGGTCCTCTCGCGGCTGCTCGAGCCGCTTGTCGAGGAGGTGGGCGTCGCGCTGTTCGTCGTCCCAGACGTACGTGTAGCCGACCCAGCCGCGCTGCTGGCGCAGGAAGAGCCGTGTCTCGAGCCGGCTGCCGGGCAGCGGCCCCCGCTCCTTCTCGCCCAGGTAGAAGGTCTTGACGAAGATCGTGCCGACGGGGAAGTCGAAGTTCCCGCGCTTGTCGACCTTGATCTTCTCCATGCCGGGCAGCATCACGAAGCGCTGCTTGTGCGCGCCGTCCGACCACAGCGGCATGTTGAGCGAGTACTCGATGAGCGACGGATGCGGCGTCATCGCCGTCATGTCGGTGAAGAGGCCGGTGTCCGAGAGGCGGCGCGGGAAGCTGCCCTTGGGCTTGTGCCCGCTCCAGGGCCTGAGCGTGAGCACCTTCCCTGCGTAGGTCGTGAGGAAGATCTCGCCGTTCCGGTCCTCGCCGAAGCTCGAGACACCCTGCCCGCGACCGAGCAGGAGGTTCTCGGTGACGTTCTTGCCGTCCGAGCGCAGGGCCCAGACGCTGCCGGCAACCGCATCACCGTAGACGTAGGCGCCGATCAGACCGGGCAGCTTGCGCCCGCGGTACACGACACCGCCGGTGATCCGCTGCGACTCGTCGGGTCCGAGCACCGCCAGCGGCTCGCGCAGATCCACGAGCGCCTTCCCGGCCTTGAACGTCTCGGTGCCCTCGAGGAGGTTCCAGCCGTAGTTGCCGCCCTTCTCGATGAGGTTGATCTCCTGGAACTTCACGTTGCCGACGTCGCCGACCCAGAGGTCCCCCGTCAGCCGGTCGAACGAGAAGCGCCGCGGGTTCTGCAGGCCATAGGCCCAGATCTCGGGCTCCGTGTGCTGGACGCCGACGAAGGGGTTGTCGTCGGGCGCGGAGACCTTTGTCTTGTCGCTCACGTCGAGGCGCAGGATCGTGCCCAGCCACGTGTCGAGGTTCTGGGCGTGTCCCTGGGGATCGCCACGCGATCCGCCGTCACCGAGCGACAGGTACAGCTTGCCGTCGGGACCGAACGCGATGCAGCCGCCGTTGTGGTTGCCGTACGGCTGGCGCTGCCGGAGCAGCTCGCGCTCCGTGTTCGCCCGCACACGCCGGCGCGAGCCGGAGGTCTCGAAGCGCGAGAGGACGAGCCGGCGCGGGGAGTCCGCGGAGTACGTGACGTAGATCGTCTTGTTCTTCTTGAAGTCCGGGTGGAAGGCGACGCACTGCAGGCCCTCCTCGCGGTGTCCGCGCGCGACCTTCTTGCGGAGGTCGAGCGCGACGGTGGCCTTGCTCACGCTGCGCTCGTTCTTGAACACCTTGATGAGGCCGCCCTGCTCCGCGACCCACAGGTAGTCGGTGCCGTCCGGCGGCTGGCCGATCCACACCGGCCGCTCGAAGCGCAGGTTCGGGAAGGCCTCGTACAGCATGAACGGCTCGATGCCGTCCGGGCTGCCGGCGATCTCGATCGTCCCGGCCGTCCGCAAGGCAGGCGGCTCGGCGCTGCCTGACGGCATGCTCGGCGCGATGGCGACCGCGAGCAACGCCATGAAGGCCAGGGCGGCCAGCCAGCGGAAGCGAGGGACGTTCAGGTGGTGCATGGAGTCCTCCCCAAGGCCGTATTGCGCACCCTACGTGCCAAAGGCCTCTTCACTCAAGAGCCTCGTTCCGACCCGGATTCTGCGGTTCTGTCCGCAGCGCCAAGAGAACCTGCGTGATTTTCCGCAGTCGCGTGAGGATGGGCCCTCAGGGGATGGGCCTGTGCATCTGGCGGCTACCGTACGCACATGGAGCGCCAATGGGAACGTCGATCTGCGCTACCCCCGCTGCCCCTTGCAGCGGTCGCGGGCGCCCTGCGCTCGGCGGACGTCGCGGGGAGCGTGACCGAGGTCGAGGTGCTCGAGGGCGGGCTCGTCAACCTCAATGCGCGCGTCCTGATGGAGGCGCCGCGCATGCAGGCCGTCTTCCGCGTGTACGTGCGTGAGCGGGACGCAGCGGCCAAGGAAGCGGCGCTGCTGGAGCGGGTCGCCGGCGTGGTCCCCGCGCCACGGGTCCTGGCGCGCGGTGACATCGTGCTGGGCGAGACCGGCGATGAGCGGCCGTGGCTGCTGCTCGAGCACATCGACGGTCGTGCGCTCGAGGATGCGTTCTCGTCGCTGGATGACAGGGGGCTCGAACGCGCGGGGCGCGACGTCGGCACCGTCCTCGCGCGGCTGCACACGCAGCGCACCGGCGCGCTCGGCTTCCTCGACGAGCAGCTTGGCGTGCCGGAGCCGATGGGGTCGCTGCAGGACACGTGGCGCGGCTACCTGACGGAGATGCTCACCGAGGGCCGCGCCGGCACGCGTCTCGGCGGCGCACGGCGCGACGAGCTGCTCGCGTACGTCGACGAGAACGTCGCGCAGCTTGCTGCGCTCGAGGATCGCTGGTGTCTGCTCCACGCCGACTGCAAGCCGGTGAATGTGTTCGTCGCGGACGACGGCGCGCTCGAGGGGTTGATCGACTGGGAGTTCGCGTGGTCGGGCCCGGCGCTGTTCGACCTGGGGCAGATGCTGCGCGTGCCCGTGCCTGCGGCGTACGA
>JASJDY010000285.1 GCA_030065025.1 Planctomycetota bacterium | reverse complement strand
GGCGTCGGCGGCGACGTTGAACGTCAGCTCCGGGGTGCGTCCGAAGCCGTCGAGGCTCTGGGTCCCGAAGTCGATGACCTTCTCGCCGGAGCCGGTCGAGTTGGCCCAGAGCGGGACGTCGACGGGCCCGCCCGCATCGCCGACGCCGAGGCGCAGCACGCCACCCTGGTTCGCGATCACGGTCGGCGCGAAGCGTACGCGCAGGATCGCGCTGTGGGCGGGCTGGACGGTCTGCGGGAAGGGCGTGCCGACGAACTCGAAGGCGCTGGTCGGCAGCACCCCGTTCGTGAACGTCACGGGGCTCCGCTGGCTGTTGTTGCGGACGCGGATCTCGAGCTCCTCGCTCTCCCCCGGCAGGACGTCGCCGAAGTCCACCGGGTCGGGCGTGAAGCTCCAGGAGAGGGCCTCGCCCGTCGCGGTCACTTCGAAACGCTGCTCGACCGCCTCTCCGGCGGCACTCCAGCGCAGGGTCACGATGTCGCTGACGGTCCCGGGCCCCTCCGGGCTGAAGACGAGGTCGAGGCTGACGCTGCCGAACGCGGGCACCTGGAGGCCGAGATTGGTGGGGCCGAAGGCGAACGGCCCCCCCGGCGGCAATGCGGTCACGGTCGCTGGGGCCGAGAGCGGGTTCAGGAAGCTCCGCCCGATCTGGGAGGGCGCGGTGGATGACTGCACCCCGAGGTCGATCGCGATCGGCGGCTCCGGCGGGGCGCCGCCGCCTCCGCCGCACGCAGGCAGCACGAGGGCACAGAACATCGCCACGAGGTGGCACGCGATCCGACCTGCATCCACGCCGGGTCTAGACGCCCCGGCCGGAATCCGGACGCCGCCACGCCATCCGGCGGCCCTGTTCCTCGTACGCGCTCTCCAGCTGCGTCTCGAAGGGCGTGAAGAGGTCGCCCTCGCCGAGGCCGTAGTGATCCAGGAGGCGGCGCTCGAGCTGCGCGTGGGTCTCCAGCCGCCCGTCCTGGTGGACGTGACGCACCTCGAGGGCGGGCCCGCAGAGGTGCCGGCTCACGAGGATGGCGCGGTGGCAGTGCAGGGGATCGTGCTCGGCGCAGACGAGGGCGATGCGGTGGCGTGCTGCGCCCGCGCGCAGCCGCTCGAGGCCCGCGAGGAAGGTCCGCGACTGCGCGAGCTTGTCGAAGTCGACGCGATCGTCCGTGAATACGGTCTCGTCGTCGCTCCGGGCACCGAGCTCACGGCCCAGGAACACGTAGTGGATGTCCGAGCGCCGGAGCAGGTCCGTGAACGCCTCCTTGCAGAACTGCGGGGCGTGGCGGCTGTAGGGCTCCGAGCGCACGTCGGCGATGGCGTTGATGCGGTGGCGACGGAGCAGATGCACGAAGGACTCGGGCTCGTGGGCTGAGTGCCCGACCGTCCATACCGTTGCCACCATGCCGCGTGACCCCTCGCCGCTGGCCCCTCATTCTGTGGGTCGGACCGACGCAGGCCCGTCTGCAGGCGCGGTGGCCAAATCGTCAGAAACCGGCCGCCGCCGAGAACGTCGTTCCAACAAGGGCTCGCGTCATGCCTGCGGGCCGTCCCTAGGAGACATCATGCGAGCAACGACTTCGATTCTCGCCCTGGCTCTCGCGCTCGTCCTGGGCGCGTGCGGCAGCAAGGGCGAAGCGCCCAAGGGCGAGCCCGCGGCGGCCCTGAAGGGCGCCGGCTGGGACGGCGGCGAGGGCTTCGATCCGACCAAGCCCGGCGAGAACGCCCGGGTGATCGCCTTCTTCCACCCCGGGTGAGGCGGCTGCGCCACCGAGGCAAAGCATCTGGTCGAGATGCGCAAGAAGTACCCCGGACTCGAGGTCATCGGCGCCACGGAGGTCAAGGACCTCGGCGCGATCAAGGGCTTCCGTGAGCGCTCGGGTGCGGACTACCCGATCCTCCACGGACTCGAGGCCGACGTGAAGAAGGCCTACGGCGTGAAGGGCTTCCCCTTCTTCGTCGTCATCAACAAGGACGGCACGATCGCGGGCAGCGACGACGCTGCGATCAAGAGCGCGGTCGGAGCGTAGCACCCACGGCCTGCGGCCGTGGGTTGGCGGAGAGACAGGGATTCGAACCCTGGGAAGACTTGCGCCTTCACTGGTTTTCGAAACCAGCCCGTTCGACCGCTCCGGCATCTCTCCGCGCTTCGAATCGGCAGGCGAGGACCGTAGGTCCGCCGAGCAGACGCGTCAAGATCGGCGCCGCGCGGCGAAGAACTCCTTGAGGATCCGCCCACAGGGCTCGGCGAGCACCCCGCTCTCCACCTGCGGGCGGTGATTCAAGCGGCTGTCGCCCGGCACGTCCGCCAGGCTGCCCACGGCCCCGGCCTTCGGGTCCAGCGCTCCGAAGACGAGCCGCTCCACCCTGCTGTTCACCACCGCGCCAGCACACATGAAGCAGGGCTCGAGCGTGACGTAGAGGGTGCACTCCTCGAGGCGCCAGGAGCCCAGCGCCTCGGCGGCCTCGCGCAGCACGATGATCTCCGCGTGCGCGGTCGGATCGGCGTCCATCTCGCGGCGATTGTGGGCCCGCGCGATCACCTGGCCGCGATGCACCACGACGGCGCCGACAGGGACCTCCCCCACCTCGGCAGCCTGCTGCGCTTCCTCGAGCGCGGCCTCCATGAAGGCCTCGTGGCCCTCGCCGGTGACGCTCAAGCCTGCGCCTCGCTGCGCCGGGCTTCGCGCTGCGAGCGCCGCTCGCAGGCACCGCTTGCGTGCCACTCGTCGCACGTGACGAAGAGCTGCAGGCTGTGGTCCTTCAGGGTGAAGCCGCTCCCCTGCGCCACCTCGTGCTGCAGGTGCTCGATCTGCTCGTTCGTGAACTCGATCACGGCCCGGCAGTCCACACAGATCATGTGGTCGTGGTGCTCCCGGTCGAGCGCACGCTCGTAGCGGCGCTGGCCGTCGGCGAAGTCGTGGCCCTCGACGACCCCGCCCTCCTCGAGGAGGGCGAGAGCCCGGTAGACGGTGGCCATCGACACGGACTCGCCGTCGGTCAGGAGCTTGCGGTAGAGCTCGTCGGCCGTGAAGTGACCGCGCTTGGCGAGCACGACACGGACCATGGTCCGGCGCTGCTCCGTCATCTTCAGCTGGCGGTCGCGCAGGAAGACCTCGAACGCGGTCACGGCGGCTTCGACCTCGTCTTCCGTCGGCTTCACGCGCGGCATCCTACCGCATGGGGAGCCGGCGTGCCGAGCCTCCGGCTACTTCATCGCGGCGATCTTGGAGAGCGTCCGCGGGACGAGGTTGTGGACCGCCTTGGGCGCCCGGATCACGAGGTAGCGGTCCGTCGCGCGGACGTTCCAGCTGTCGTTCTCGTCCCACAGCTTGGGCACGAGGATCTCCTTGAGCAGGTCGGCGACGGCGTCACCGGTGGCCAGCGGATCGTCCTCGCGGATGACCTCGGGCTCGTAGTCGTCGTCGGTGAACCCGCTCGGCTTGAGATTGATGTCCGGGCCGATGAAGTCGACCTTCTGCCACGTGATGTGGGAGATCGCGTACATGCGCGTCACCGGCTTGCCGAAGCTGTCGGCCTTCGAGGTGATGAACAGGATGTTGCCCTTCACCTTGAGTGCCATGCCGTGGGGCTTCGCAACGACCTCTTCGAGGAAGGTCCAGACACCGACCTTCTCGAGCGTGACCGTCCAGCGGATGTCCTCCCAGTCGATGTCGGCCTTCGCGAGCGCCGCACGCTTGATGAGGATGTTCTTGCTGGTGGCCACGCGGAGCCACTTCACGATGCCCTTGAGGTCCGTGTCCTTGAACTGGACCTTGGTCAGACGCTGCTTCTTGAGCTGCAGCACGAGCGCGCGGTCCTTGGCACTCATGCCGGCCTCGGCCGTGGACGGGCCGGCGGGCAGGCCGCCGAACACGAGGCAGGCGGCGGACAGGAAGAACGGGAAGAGCAGTCGCATGGGGACCTCCGCAGGCGTTGGATGCGGGTTCACGCATGCTAACGCTCGGCAGGGCGGGCTTGCCGCGCCGAACTCCGAGACGGGCGGGAAGACCGCCCCTAGAGCACCCGGTGACCGATGTCCGTCCGGTAGTAGGCGCCCTCCCAGCGGATGCGGCTGACGCCTTCGTAGGCCCGGTCGCGTGCGCCTTGCAGGTCGTCGCCCAGCGCCGTCACGCAGAGCACGCGTCCACCGGCCGTGGAGAGCCCGCCGTCGTCGCGGAGCCGCGTGCCGGCGTGATAGACGGTGACGTCGGCGAGGGCGTCGGCGTCCTCGGTGCCGAACATGGGCTTGCCGGACTGGTACTCGCCGGGATAGCCCTGCGAGGCCATGACGACGCCCATGCAGGGACGCTCGTCGAACTCGGGCGGGTCGAGGTCGGCGAGACGTCCGGTGGCGGCCGTGAAGAGGATCTCGTAGAGATCGCTCTTCAGTCGCGGCAGCATCACCTCCGTCTCGGGGTCGCCGAAGCGGGCATTGAACTCCACGACCCGCGGTCCGCCCTTCGTGATCATCAGGCCCGCATACAGCACGCCGCGGTACTCGATGCCGTCGGTGTGCAGCCCGTTGAGCACGGGCACGAGGACGTCGCGCACGACCTTGTCGAGCATCGCCCCTTCTGCGATCGGCGCCGGGCTATAGGCCCCCATGCCGCCCGTGTTGGGCCCCTTGTCGCCTTCGTGGATCGCCTTGTGGTCCTGCGACGTGGGGAAGATCATCAGCGTCTTGCCGTCGGTGACGGCGTGGACGGAGGCCTCTTCGCCGCGGAGGAACTCCTCGATCACGACGCGGGCGGACGCCTCACCGAAGCGCCGCTCCGCCATCATCTCCGTGATGGTCTGGAGTGCGGTCTCGCGGTCTTCACAGACCACGACACCCTTGCCCGCTGCAAGCCCGTCGGCCTTGAGCACGATCGGGAAGTACTCGAGGTTCTGCAGGTGGGCGTGCGCCTCGTCGAAGTCGTCGAACACGTGGTACGCGGCGGTCGGCACGTTGTGCCGCGCCATGAGGTCCTTCGCGAACGCCTTGCTGCCTTCGAGCTGCGCGCCCTTCGCGTCGGGACCGAAGATGGCGAGGCCGCGCTCACGGAAGTAGTCGACGATGCCGTCGACCAACGGGTTCTCCGGGCCGACGACCGTGAGGTCGATCTCGTTCTCCGCGGCGAATGCCGCGAGCCGATCGAAGTCGCCGACGAGCAGCTCCGGCAGGCACTCGGCCACGGAGGCGATGCCGCCGTTGCCGGGTGCGCAGAAGACCTGACCCACCTGCGGGCTGCGTGCGAGCGCCACGCACAGCGCGTGCTCCCGTCCACCCCCGCCGATCACGAGCACCTTCTTCATGCTGCTCCTCTACCACGTGCGACCCATGCTCGGCATGGAAGCCCCCGCCGTGATGCAACCGTGACATTCAGCGAAGTACGGCGCGGCCCGACCCAGGGAGGAGAAGGGGGCGCCGGAAGCCCCGTGAGGAGCCCACGCGATGCGACGTCTGCCCCTGATTCTCGTCCTGGGCGCCGCTGGGGCGCTCCTGGCCGGATGCTCGGTCCTGAGCGCGTGTGGGCTCTGTGAGCCGGAGCCGGCCTGTGAGCCCACGTCTGAGCCCGTGTACGCCAGCCCCTGCAGTCCGCCGCCGGCACAGGGTCTCGGCTACGGGGACTGAGCCCGAACAACGGGCTTGCCTCTGGAGCCCCTATTCGGGGCCCATAGATGGTCGAAAGGACATTTGCTCTGGGCGGCGACGCGTTCTAGAGTGCCGCCTGCAAGACAAACGAAAGCACCCCTCTGCGGGGTGACGATTGGGAGGAACATTCCATGAAGCGCATCGCGATGGTGGTGCTCGCCTGCACCATGATCCTGGGCACCGTGGTCGGCTGCTCGGCTCTCTGCTGCGATCCCTGCAAGGAGGATTGCAACATCTGCCCGCCGAGCCCCTGCCCGTAGGCAACTTGGCTAACCAGAAGGGCGG
>JASJDY010000284.1 GCA_030065025.1 Planctomycetota bacterium | reverse complement strand
TGGAAGCGAGCAGATCCCATGAGCCGTTCCTCCCCGTACATCTCACCTCGACCGTTGTACGCCTCGTGGAGTTCCTCGGAGAACAGCAACATGCGGCTGCCTGAACCCAGACGGTGGGGAGCCGAGAGCTCGTAGGCAGCGTCCGCGAGGACGCCCAGCGCCGGCCCGTTGGCGGCCAGGGATGTACAGCCGCCCTCGGCGTCGAGCAGGAGCTGTGCGGTGTGTCCTGCACTGACGTAGCGGAACTCGCAGCTTTCGAGATCGAGCAGGCCGAGGAAGAGCGAAGCGAAGTAGTACACCGGGAAGTCGCGCACCATGATCCTGTTGGCCGTGGCCATCGCGTCGCCGGCGCTCTTCGAGGAACCCAGCATCCCTTGCAGGACTCCGTGCACGAGCCCGATCCCGTACGCCGACTGTGCGAAGTTCCCCGAGAAGCTCCCAAGACAGAGCACCCAGCGCTGCCCCCCGAGAGGGATGACGAAGCAGTTTGGGTCCCCTAGGTAGGGCGGCGCGTCGTCGGCGAGGAGCCGGCGCCCCTCGAGGTCGACTCCGGGGATGCGAGGTAGCTCCAGGGCCTGTGCCTCCCCCCTGCTACGGATTCTCGGACTTGACCTTCATCTGCATATCGAAGGCCAACTTGCCCATCTCGGGCGCGTCCTCCGTGCGCTGCCCCTCCTCGTCGAGATCATGGATCGCGACCTCGAGGTTCATCTTCATCTCGAAGTCCCAGCGCAGGGGAGCCGCGCGGGTGAGAATACCCTCGCCGTCGGAAGCACTGTTGGTGTGCAGAGAGGCGAGCTCCGTGTCGACGGTCCGGCCGAGCCCACCCAAGGCCATATCCATCTTCTGGCGCGGCGCCGTCTGGGCTGCGTAGGCTGTGAAGCGCGTGCGATCCGCCTCGAGAGCCTCGAGTTCGTACGTCATCGTCTGCGTGAGCCGGAGACCCAGCATGTCGGCGGTCTCGGTCACCTCCCAGCGGGCGCCGACGCCCACGGGTGCCGACGGGAAGGGAATCGCGAGACTCCGGATGCTGAGGAACATGCTCGTCAACTCGCGTTTGCTCAGAGCGGGAACGTCTTCGGGCAAGAGCAGGCGTGCGTCGCGCGGCAGGCCGTTGGCGCTCAGGTCCACCTCGCAGGCGAACTTCTCGTACTGAACCCGGAACGGCTCCATGGCCTCGCGCAGTCGGGGTGGCGCCTCTTCCATCCACTCGAACTCGACGGACCGTGCACTCCACTGCAGCGTAGCGGACCCGTCCGCGGCCACCTTCGCGACGCGCAGCTCCAGGTGCCAACGGACGTCGGGAATTGCCCACTCCGGCGCCTGCTTCTCCGCCACCAGGGACGTCATCCGCTTCCTCATCCACACATCGACGTGCTCGACGCTGCCCTCGGTCAGCGCATAGCGCATGGCACGACGAGGCTCCGCACCCTGCTCGATCAAGGTCAAGCGCAGCGCGCCGGTCTCCTCGATGACGCCAGGCTCGGACGAGGGCCCGTCTCCCTGCCCGAGAAGCCACCAAGCACCGCCGCCGAGCACGGCCAGGAACACGAGCAAGACGAGCCAGGGCCTCCGCGGCGGCGCCTCGGCGACGCTGGTGACCGCAGGCTCGGGGCGCAGAGCTTCACGGTAGGCATCGAGGAACGCGAGACAGCTGGCGTGGCGTGCATCGGGCTCGCGGGCCATGGCGCGCATCACTGCTTCGGCGGCGGCACCCGGCACGTGCGGCGCCACCTCGGCCAGCGGCTCGGGGTCGGATGACTTCTTCGCAACGAGCAACTCGATGGCGCTGGTCTGCTCGAAGGGCGGGCGGCTCGTCAGCGCCTCGTAGAGCATCGACCCCAGGGCGTACTGGTCGGCTTTGCCGGTAAGATCGTCGCCGACGGCCTGTTCCGGCGCCATGTAGCGCGGGGAGCCGATGCCGGTGCCGGCGGCGGTCAGGTTCAGCTCCTCGTTCTCCAGCGCCTTGGCGACGCCGAAGTCGCTCAGGAAGACGTGCCCGTCCTCGTCGAAGAGGATGTTGGCCGGCTTCACGTCGCGGTGGACCGTCCCGCGTGCGTGCACGTAGTCCAGCGTCTTCGCTATCGGCTCGAACCAGGCCAGGACCTCTTCGGGATCCTGCGGCTCATCACTGGCTGCCAAGACGTCTTCGAGCGAGCCGCCCCCGAGGTACTGCAGGACGAAGAACGGCACGTCGTCGTGCTCGCCTTGGGCGAGGATCCGCACGATGGCGGGGTGCTCGAGCCGTACGAGCTCGTCGATCTCGCGCCGGAAGCGGCCGCGGAAGCCGGGCTCCCCGAGGAAGCGCGCGTGGGGCACCTTGACGACGACGCGGCGACCGAGGTTCGTGTCTTCGCCGAGGTAGATGCTGCCCATACCCCCGTCGGCCATCTTCTCCACGACCCGATAGATGCCGAGCAGGGTGAGGCCCGTGAAGTCGACGCTGAAGCGGTCAGGGACGTCGTCGCTGGAAGTCGGGCCCGCGCTCATGGCGCGACATCGTAGCGCGCGTGTGGCCCGAAGGGTCTAGACTCCGCGCGGCGATCCGGCTGCAATCGAGGACGGGAGGGGATCCGTCATGCCGTATCGACTGCGCTTCCTGTGCCTATGCCTCGCGGGCGTACTCGCGCTGCTCGGCTGCGGCGACGCCGGCGGCGCCGACTCGTTGGAGGACCTGGCGCGAGTCTCGGTCGAAGCGCTACGCACGGGCGACTTCTCGATCTGCGAGCCGTACCTGTTCACGGCCGCGGACATGGAGTGGTTGGTCACGAGCATGGAGGACGGCACCTCCCGCAGCGCCACGAAGGTCCGCAAGAAACACAGCGAAGTCGGCAGCGAGAAGATGCTGACGGAGATCCGCGGGCAGGTCCGCAAGTCCTTCGACGCACTCCGCAAGGAGCTGATCGAGGAGAAGATCGACCCATCGAAGCTGCAGTTCGACCGCATACACAAGCCGCGCCAGAAGACCGTGGATGGGATCGAGGTCGGCGGCTGCTACATCCGCCTGCTGATCGACGGCAAGCCGGGCGAGATCCGGCTCGAGACCTGCTTCAAGTCGCCGCGCGGATGGCTGTTCGGCGAAGGCTGGAAGAGCTGACCGGCCCTATCCGGCGCCTTCACAGGCCACCTCGGCCCCATCGAGACGGCAGGCGATCGCACCAGCGAAGGCTCAGAGACCCGAGGCCCACGCCTCGATGTCCTGGAGGAACCGCGTGATCTCGCCCTCTTCATTCGAGATCTCCGAATCGAAGCGGTAGCTGGGCGCCACGTCGCGGCACCACATCCGATGGAACTGCCTCGTCCACTCCGGATCGTCGTTCAGGTGCACGCCCGGCCGACGGTTCCGTACGCGTTCGACGCAGAGGTCCTCCGACGCAAACACCTTCACGAGCATCGACTCGCACTCCCGCATCAGGCGCAGGACCAGTTCGCGATCGCTGAGACCGGTCGACTCGAACACGACCGGAACGGAGCTGGAGGCGATGCGCTCGCCCAGCTCGCGCTCGATGCCCTGGAGGGCGGCCTCCTTGTCCTGAATGAACGCGTCACGCGATCCGTAGCGCTCGAGCAGCTCGCGTTCTGTATCGCGGAAGGACCAGCCAAGCGACTCTTGCAGGCGTCGCCCGAGCCAGCTCTTCCCGGAGCCCGGAGGGCCGAGCAGAACGACGACCGGAGCCCCGCCTGCTCGATGACCTTCGCCTACCTGCATGTGCGTAGGCTAGCCGTGAACCGTCTGCACCGGTATCGCCAGCTCAGCTCTCACCGCGCAGCCGACGCACCCGGGGCTCAGCGTCGGCGCCATGGCTCCAAGCCCGGCTCCAGTGCATCCGTGATCCGGCGGCCGAGGTCGTCCGCGCCCCACCAGTCGGCGAGGCCTGGGGTGCGGTTCATGTCGAGAACGCAAGGCTCCCCGGCGCACATGACGAAGTCCCACTTGCCGTAGTCGAAGCCCCGGCGCTCACGTTCGGCCAGCAGGCTCCCGGGAACGGGAACCTCCTCCATGGACGTCGCCATCGGCCCCTTGAAGGGCGGCCCCGGTCCGAGACGTCGCACACAGTGGCCCGTTGCACCGAGGAAGTAGTAGTTGTAGAGCGCGATCTGGTCCCCCTCGCGCTCGACGAGCAGCTGCTCGACGACGAGCGCGGGGTTCTCGAACACGGCCGCCGGGACCTCGGCGACGCTCTCGAACACCGGGTACGCGCTGGGGTTCATGTACTGGATCGTGCCCAGGTCATGTCGGCGCGAACGGCGCCGACCGTACCAACGGCACTTGGGCGGCGGCTCGAGCCTACGCTTCTCGGGCAGTCCACCGTGATTCAGATCCGTCTTCACGATGACGGGGCCTTCGTAGCCGTCGCCAGGACGAACGAGGTGACGACTGAAGGTCGACTTGCGAATGTCCACGACGCGCCCATTGATCGTGCGCGGACAGCGGGCCAGCCACTCAAGGTACGCCGGCTCGAGCACCGTGCGATCCACGTGATTGAAGACGATGTCGTCTGTTGGCGCTGACGGCACACCGGCCTGGAGCACCACCTCTACGCCACTCGCGCGCCAGCGCTCACACAGACTCCAGATCCGGTACCACGCCTTCGGGTCGTCGGCGTCCTTCTCATGGACGAGGATCAGCAATCGGTCGCGCTTTGCCACGGGACGTCAGCGTATCCCGCTTGGCGTGGCGCGCACCGTGTGCGCCCGCAACCACCCTTGCTGCAGCAGGGCAGGAGTGTCCCTCTTGGTGCGTATCACGGCATGGCCGGAATCTAGCCTGGCCTCGGACTCACTCTCCTAGGGCCCCTCGCGACGCACGTACCGAGTTATGCGTTCACACCGGCGGCTTCCATCCGGGGTGAAGTGCCGAACAGCTTTGAAGTGCCGGGCCCGCACTCTGCGAAACACCACGTACCAGACGACGAGGAGCACGGCCAAGATCACGAGCAGCAACGCCCACACGTTCATGCCACGCCTCTACGCTCCGGAACGACTGCTACGCGAGAGCCCCCAACGCTCTCTTCGTCTCCACCTGCACGACCTTCTTGCGCCACATGCTCACGTGGTCGGTGTTGTCGAGGGGCTTGGCGGCCTTGACGGCCAGCTTCGCCGCTTCCTCGATCACGTCCTCGGTGAGCGACTTGCCCAGGAGGAACGCGACGGCTTCTTCGCCCACCACCGGCTTCGGGCCGACCGCGTTGATCACGATGC
The DNA here is from genome assembly GCA_030065025.1 of Planctomycetota bacterium. Taxonomy (GTDB): domain Bacteria; phylum Planctomycetota; class PLA2; order PLA2; family JAEUHO01; genus JAHEIK01. The sequence continues at coordinate 733 of JASJDY010000284.1, read as the reverse complement.
GGGCGTCCTTCACGACGTCTCCGTCCATCTCGACGCGCGTCGCGACCGCCGCCACCGGGAAGTCGAACGAGCCGCGGCGGCGCACCTTGCGGTAGACGCTCTTCGCCGCGCCCTGGTCGGGAATCTCGATGCGGGTCAGGACCTCGTCCGGCCGCTTGGTGAGGTAGTTGATGCCGTCCTCGCCGAAGAACTCGGCCGCCGGGACGGTGCGGTCGCCGTCAGAGCTGACGAGCGTGAACGTCGCGTCCATGGCGATCAGCACGGGCACGCTGTCCGACGAGTTGACGGCCACACAGATCGGCGAGCTGGGCGCCGTCCAGCAGGTGTCGCCCTCGCACTTCATGCAGAAGTTGATGCCGCGACGCCACTCCCAGTTCTGGTTGTAGTAGTTGCAGCGCGTGTCCAGGCAGACGTTGCCGCCGATCGTGCCCATGTTGCGGAGCACGGGCGTGCTGATCTTCGTGACCGCCGTCCAGAGCGCCGGCAGACGCGCCTTGAGGTCGTCGTTGCGCTCGAGAGCGCGCAGCGTCTCGTTGGCGCCAACCGAGGTGCCGCCGTTCATCTGCACGCCGCGCAGCTCGTCGACGTGACGGAGCGACACGAGCGTCTTGGGCATCTGGTGCCGACGCTTCATGTTCGGGTAGAGGTCCGTGCCGCCGGCCACGATCATGGCCTCGGGGCCCTCGCCGTTCAGGATCTTCGCTACTTCCGCCGCGCTCTTCGGCGCGTGATA
>JASJDY010000283.1 GCA_030065025.1 Planctomycetota bacterium | reverse complement strand
AGCTGGGCGACGAGGAGGGGATGGCGCACGCGGAAGAGATGCGGGACTACTACCGCACCGACCGTGACGAGCACACGCGCCGCGGCGAGATGCTCCTGAAGCACGATCTGGTCCGTCTCTCCCGCCCCATTCACGTGCACCGCCAAGAAGGTCTGTGAGCCGCGCAGGCACATGGCTCCGCCGTCTGGTGATCGGTGGCCTGGGTTGTCTGGCGCTCCTGCTCGTCTACTTCGTGCTCTTCGGTCCCCGTGGCATCGGCTGCGGATACCGGGTGGTCGCCGTGTCGGGTCGCTTGGTCGACGCGCGGACCCAGGATCCGATTCCCGGCGCCTACGTGATGTCGCTAGCCGTGCGCAGCTGGGCACAGGACGCGGAGCTCATCGAGCGCTACCGCCGTTGGAACGCGGAGGCGGCCGAGGCCGCGGTGCAGGCTGGTGGTGAGCACAGCTGGTTCCTGCGGGGCAGCCTGAACGCTTCAGGCGAGACACGGGCGGACGGGACCTTCGATCTCGTGCTGGAGGTGCCGTGCTCGACCGCCTACTACGGCTGCCTCGGGGGGACGCGCCGCGAGGGCTTCGCAGCGCGGGACGGTGCGGAAGCGCTGCGGGTGGAGATCCCCGGGCGCGACCCGATCACCGTGGACATCCCTCACGGCGAGTGGACCGAACACACAGTTGAGAGCGAGCCCGACGTTCGCTGGGCGTGGGGCGACGTGCCCGTGCCTTGAGCCGTCGTGCTGCAGTTGGGAGCGGGCGTGGCAACGGGCCCGTACGGCCGGCTCAGCACCCGCCGGCTATGCTGTGGAGCATGCGGGGCGCTCTCCTCGGCCTTCTGCTGATCTCCGTCCTCGCCGCAGCGTGCGGCCGCGCCGAGTTTCCGACCACGGAGTGGGTGACCGTCATTTCCGTTCGCGACGACGACTCGTCCTGGGGTTGCACCTTTCGGTACGCGGACGGGCGCGAGGGCTCTTTCGCCTCGGACATCTTCGACCGGGACTTCCGGAGCGTGGTGCCGATCTCGACCGTCGAGATCCGCGTGGGCTCACGTTTCCGGCTGAACCCGGACGGGTGCGTGATGGAGGTCGCTCCCTAGCAGTCCTCTCTCCTGGGCATCCATCGTGCCGGCCGGCGCGCGCGCTATGCTGCACGAGACACGAGCCGGTACGGAGGGAGCATGTACCGGGCCCTGCTCGTAATTGCGCTGGTTGCCCTCGCGCTAGTCGCGGCGCCGTCCGCTGCTGCCGAGCGCTCTTGGGCCGACCGCGTCGCGATCGACATCGTCGCGGCGCGTCTCGAGCAGCTGCTGACGATGCTTACGGACGAGGCGCTCGACGGAATCTCGTCCGAGGCGCCGATGTTCCAGAGCGTCGCCTACCGGCTCGACCGCTATGGCGCGATCGCGACCCGGCACGATGCCAAGACGGCCGGGGCCATCTTCGCGTTGGTTGCCGAGCGGGCCACGCGGCTGCGTGCGGACGCCGGCGATGGCACGGCCTGGGACACGGCGTGGGCGTATGCGACGTCCGCTCACTGCCGCCATCGGCTGATGACGGGTGAGCGAGAGGATCAGCCCGCCTGGGTCGAGGCGGCCGAGTGCCTCGTGAATGCGCCCGGTAGCAACGACGAGCGCCGCTTGCTTGCCGCGCGCTGGCTCGCCGAATCCGCCGCGGGAGCGCGGGTGGAGGAAAAGGCGCGGCTCGGCCGGGCCAGGGCACTTCTCGAGGAGACGGTGAAGTCCTGGTCCGACGCCGAGAAGAGCGCGGTTGCGCGAGCACGCGGCCATGCGGAGCGGGCGCGATCCCTGATGGCGCGCAAGGCGCTGAACGCAGCGAAGAAGGAGATCACGGGCGGCATTGCCTGCCTTGCGCCGCACCTCGGATGTGAGAAGCCAAGCAAGCCCGTCGCCGAGACCCAGGCGCTCTTGGCGTCGCTGAATGCAGAGAAGCGCCTCAAGGTCAAGGGCGCCGCGTTCCGCACGACATCCATCGTGTCGGGCTGCAAGACTCTGACGCTCGAGTTGCCCGATGGGGGGCCGTGGGTGCGGGAGCATGAGGCTCCGTTCGTCCTGGCGCTGCAACAGCGAACCCTCGACGGCTTCAGGCGCCGCACGATCCGAATCGCTTCCTTCAAGTCGACCGGAACGATCGCGCCTCCCGAGGGACCTCCGATCTCCTCCAGCAGTCCGAAGGGGCTCGCAGCGGACATGTTCCCGTACGCCGAGCAGCTCGCGGGCATGGACGAACTGATCCGGAAGAAACGTGCGAAGAAGAAGCGGCTGCACAAGAGCCTCAGTGACGTCTACGCGATCGAGGTCGAGGGGCGCGGTTCGAGCGGCGACTGGAAGCGTGTCTGGATCTACTTCTTCAAGAGCAAGAAGCTCAAGCGGACGTACCAGATGTTCGTGAACGAGTTCCAGAACGACGACCGTTGGGACGGTGCGACCGAGTTCGTCCTCATGAACCTGCGGGCCAACGTGAAGTAGCTGACCTACTCCGGCAACCCCCACAGCACCCACGCTGCCCAGTAGTAGGGGTGCTTCCAGGGCTGCTTGCCGTTCTCGTCCTTGAAGTCGCGTACGTACTCCTGCGCCTTCTTGAGTGCGGCGGCGGCCCCCAGGCCCTTCTTCGCGATTGCGGGCTTCGGGTTCCACAGTTCATAGAACTTGATCATCAAGGCCTGGGTGGCCGCGTCGTCCACCTTCCAGAGCGAGCAGAGCACGCGTTGCGCGCCGGCGTACATGAACGAGCGCGTCAGTCCGACGATCCCCTCACCCTTCACGATCCGTCCGGTTCCCGTCTCACAGGCCGAGAGCACCGCGAGGTCGGCCGGCAGGCGCATGCGTAGCACCTCCAACGCCGTGAGGAACCCGTCGTTCTCACCCTCGCGGGTCAGAGCGAGAGAGGACAGTGTCGGTCGCTCGAGGTCGATCAGGCCGTGGCACGCCAGGTGGATCGCACGCCACCGCTCCACCGTGCCGACGCGCTCGCGGAGCAGCCGCTCGTTGGCGTCCTTGCCGAGCAGCTTGGTCGTGCCGATGCGCTCGACCTCGATGCGCGTCGCGGGCAGCGGCGTCAGCCGCCCGGCGCGCTGGTAGACGCCGGGCGCGCCATCCGTCCGCGCCTCTGCCGGGGCGTACACGGGATCCCCCAGCGCCAAGACACCCGTGCCTTCGTCGCGCCCCTCTTCGCGTAGGAGCACGTGCGTCGTACCCGAGGCCGCGATGGCCACGGGGTGCTCGAACACCATGCTCAGCGGCAGGTAGCAGATTGGGCCTTCGGGCGACACCAGGATTTGCGTGATCTCGCCCGGCAGCTTCAGGGGATCCACCAGGAGCTTGCGGAGGGCTGCGAGCGCCTCCGCGGGCTCGGCATCGGGCCCGCGCAGGTCCAATGCAGCGCACGCTTCGTAGACCGCCTTGGCGGAGCCCAGCGCGACCATGCGCGCGTCGTCGGGTGTCAGCACGAAGGCGAGCGCCTCACCCATGCACAGGCCGTAGAGGACGAGCGCCTGCGACTTCTCCAGGTGGCCTTGGATCTCCTCCAGCGTGGCCGCCCGCGGGTAGAAGAGTCCCGCCTGCCGCTTGGCCTCGCGCTGGATGCGTCCGGCGATCGAGCGCACTTGCTCCAGCGCCGTGTCCAGTGCTGCCGATGCAGCGCGCGTCTTCTTCAGATTCCGGCGCTTCTGGGCCCTCTCGAAGGCAAGCCGTGCCTGCGCCAGAGCACGCTTGGCCTCCTGCTCCTCGTCACGCAGCGCCTCCGGGATGTCGTCCATTGTCGATCGGCGTATCTGGAGCGACTCGAGCAAGGCGCCCGCACGGCCGCTCTCGAGGAACACAAGCGCTTCGCTGATCTCGCCGACGCGCATTGCTGCGAGCGTGCCGACCTCGAAGAGCGGGAGGTAGGACTCCCGCGTGCTGGCGGCGCTGGCTTCGTCGAGTCCACCGAGCAGCGTCTCCACCTGCGGGAGCGCCGTCCGGCAGATGCTCAGGGCCTCGTCCGCGTCGCCTCGGCGCAGGTGGATGCGGGCGGCGGACTGCAGTAGCAACACGATGACCGCGGGTGCGCGCAAGCGTCGGGCTTCGCGCGCGCCCCGCTCGAGCGTCTCGAGGGCGGCATCGTGGTCACCCACCACCTCCTGTGCGGTGGCGAGATAGGCCGTCGTCGAGAGCGTGCCCTGGCGATCGCCGAGCTTCTCGTAGATGGAAAACGCGCGCTGATGCGCCGCGAGCGCCTGCTCCCCCTCACCGATCCGGGCCTGGAGCCCGCCGAGACGGTTGAGCGCCTTCGCGATGCCGTACGGCCGGCCGATCTCCTCCGCGAGCTTCAGCGCGGCCGTGAGCTCCTCACGCGCAGCATCCTCTTCGCCGAGCTGGTCGTAGGCCTGGCCGATCGCCGTCCGCGTCTCGGCGATCTCGCTCCGGTTGCCGGATGCGAGGTGCATCTGCAAGGCCTGCTGCTGGACAGCGATGGCCCGCTCGTGCTCGCCCAGACTGATCAGGACGACGCCCAGGCGTGTGAGGGCGCCGGCCTCCCCGGGCTTGTCGCCTTGAGCGCGCAGCATGCGCACAGAGCGCTCCATGTGGTCGAGGGCGGCGGGGTAGTTGCCAAGCGCGTGCTCGATGCCTCCGACGCTCGTGTGGATGCTCGCAACGAGGTTCGGGCGCCGGCTCTCTTCGGCGAGCTTCAGGGCGCGCTTCATCGTGCGCAGCGCGCGTGCGTACTTGCCGAGTCCGCGATACGCGTTGCCCATGTTCACCAGGATGGTCGCCTGCAGCTCCGGAGACTTGCCGGCTCGGCGCAGGACGGCCTCCTGCGCGCGTAGCGCCTGGCGGTAGTCGCCCATCTGGTGCAGGACGATGCCGAGGTTCGTGAGAGCCCGCGTGAGCCCGACCTGGTCGTTCACGCGGGTGTAGAGATCGCGGGCCTTCTCGAAGTGCGTGCGCGCCGTTTCGAACTCGCCGAGCTGCGCACAGGTTCCCCCGAGCTGGCGGTGGAGGGTGGCCATGTCCCTCTCGAGCCCGAGCTTCCCGAGCAGGGGCAGGGCGCGCTCCTGCATCGCGCGCGCCTTGGCGTAGTTGCCGCGCTGGCCGTGCGAGGCGCCAAGCTCCGAGAGGGCCGTCGCCACGGCGGCGGGCAGCTGCAGCCGCTCGGCGAGCGCCAGGCGCTTCTCGAACATGGCGTGCGAAGCCTCGATCTGCGCCGCGTGCGAGAACATGATCGCCGCCAGCCGGTACTGGCGCAGGCTCTTCGACAGCCAGCCGATCTTCTCGGCGGCCTGCGCCGTCTCGCGCATCAGCTGAGCCCCCTCGCCGACGCGCCGCAGGCGGTACAGACCCATGCTCGCAGCGTTCCGCAGCAGGATGCCCTGCACGCTCTCGATGTTCGTGTCGCTCTTCCCGTAGATCGCGACGGCTTCGGCGTGCTTGCGTCCGCGCATGGCGGATTCGGCCTGCGTGACGGCGGCGCGGCTGGCCGTCTCCTTGGGCTTGTCGAGCGAGCGCTTCACGTACGCGGCGAGGCCCTTCGTGAGCGGGCCCTCGGCTGTGCCGACGAACGCCGCGGCCGCCGCTCCCTCGCCGCGGAACCAGAGCGCGTCGGCAATCAGCCACGGATCCGGCGCGTCCTTGCCAGCCAACGCCTTCAGCGCCTCTTCGTCCTTGGCCGTGACGGCATCGAGCACGGCCTGGACCGCCTGCTCCACCGTGAGCGGCTTCGCCTTGGTGGCAGGCTTCTTCTCATCGGCGGTGGCGGGACCTACCGCGAGCAGGGAGAGCAGAGCAACAACGACAAGGCGGGGCATGGGGCTGGGGCCGAGCAGCCTAGCGAGCGCGGTGCGCATCCCGCAAGCGAGCAACCTCACGTATCTCGAACACCCTGCCGCTGAGGGGGGAGCGGCCGCGCGGCGGAGCCGCGGCTGGCCGCGGTGCGGGGGAGACC
>JASJDY010000282.1 GCA_030065025.1 Planctomycetota bacterium | reverse complement strand
CGCGCGACGAGATCGCGGAACAGGCCGTTGGCCACCTCGGGCTCGCCGACGGTCTCGTACGCGAACGCGATGGCGCGCGCCGTGTCGACGTCACCCGGGATGCGGCGCGGGTTGCGGCGCACGAGCTCCTCGCGCGCCCGCACGATCGCGCGCGGGTCCTTCTCCTCGATGGCGATCCTCAGCAGCAGGTTCTCGATCTCCTCGACGATCACGTCACGGAGCGGCTGCTCCTTGCGCAGTGCGGCGAGAATGCGGCGGGCGTCGGCCCACTGCTTCTCGCCGAACAGGCGCTTCGCCTCGGCGTAGAGCTCGTCGGGCGTTGCGCCCTGCTCGGCTGCAGGCGCCCGCGCCGCGTCGGGCATGAGCACCCGGATGCTCCGGCCCTTGGCGCGGCCATGGACTTCGGGCGCGTACATGGCGTACGCCGTGGTGCCGAGCGCAGTGAAGCTTCCGAGGTGCGTGGCCTGCAGGACGTACTCCAGCGTGACCTTGCCGCGCTTCACGCGGCTGAGGAAGAAGACCTGCCGGTTGTCGCGCCGCTCCTGCCACGCGAAGGCCCCCTTCGTCGTGGCGTCGAGCACCTCGAAGCCCGCGGGCAGAGGATCCTCGACGAGCACGTACTCGAGATCGCGCGGCGCCGTCAGCTCGAGACGCACCAGCACGCGGTCACCGCTGCCGACCGTGTCGAGGTCCTGCGGCTCGATCTTCGGCCGCTGCGCCTCGCGCAGGATCGTGTAGCCGGGCTTCACCTTCGCGGGCTGGCCCGGCAGCGGCGCTTCCTCGGGATCGAGGTAGCGACGCGCCAGCGTGATGCCGTGCGTCTCGCCGGGCAGGTCCTTGGAGGCAATGACGCTCTCGAGCCGGACGGCCCAGCGGATGTCGCCCTGTCCCTGCAGGCGGAAGCCGACGCGGTGCCGGCCGGTCGCGAGGTCCTTTGCCTCGTCGAGCGTGAAGCGCCGATCGCCCAGCTCGAGCTTCTCGAACGTGCTCACGGTGCGCACGACCTTGCCGTCGAGGAGAACCTCGACGGTGCCGCCGAAGCCCTGCACGGCGCCGACCTGGAGCCAGCGCGCCGCCGCGCCGACGAACGCCGCCGCGGCCTTCGTCGTGCCCATGCCGCCCTTGACGCGGTGGCCGAGCAGCCAGTCCATGCCGCGCTTGGCGTGCGGTCCGGCGACCCGGTGCGCGAGCAGCGCCTCGACGGCGAGGCCGGTCGCCTCGACATCGCTGCCGCTGAAGCAGTCGCCCTTGCGGGCCTTCCAGTGCGTCTCGAGTCCTTCCTCCACGCGGCGCTCGAGCAGCAGACGAACGAGCTCCTCACCGTCGAAGCCGCGCTTCAGACGGTGTGCGGCCAGTGCGAGGTAGCCGAGCCCCGCGACGCTGAGGTCCTCGTTGCGTCGACGGAAGGTCGTCGCGTAGGCCTCGCGGTGCACCGTGCCGGCCTCCGCCAGGGCGAGGTGCGCCAGTGCGCGCGCGTCCTCGCCTCCCCTCTGCACGAGCCGCATGAGCGCGCCTCGCGCCATCGTGATGCTGCGGTCGAGCATCTGGATGCCGGCGGCGCGTGCGGCGACGAGGCCGCGCAGCGCGTACGCCGTCATGCGCAGATCGCCACCGCCGCGGAACCAGCCGAACGAGCCGTCCGGGTTCTGCAGGTTGCGCAAGCGCAGGGCGCCGCGCTCCGCCGCTTTGCGCAGCGCCTCGATACGGTCGGCGGCCAGATGGCCGCTGCCCGTCAGTGCCGCCTGCGCCTGCAGCGCGGGCAGGAAGCGGTGCACGGTCTGCTCGACGCAGCCGTAGGGGTAGAGATCCAGATAGAGCAGTGCGTCGAGCACCGCGTCGCTGACGCCGGGGTACAGCATCACCGTCAGGCGGTTCGTGCCGGGGATGACGTTCTCCGGCACGTCGACGAACGTCTCCTGCAGCGCACCGCGCGCGGTGCTGCTGCTGCCGCTACGCCCGTCGTAGACCTTGAGGCCGCGCGCGATGGCGCCGAGCTTCACCTCGACGGCGTCGCCGACCGGCCCGGCGCCGGCACGCGCCTCGATCGTGACGGGACCCGGCGTGCGCGAGGCGAACTGACGATCGGAGATCGCGCGGCCGCCCGCGGGGATGCTCAGGCGCTCGTCCTGGCCGGAGAGCTCCACGCCCTCGGCGCCGACCTGCACGGTGACCTCGACGCCGTCACCGGTGTTGTTGTGCACGGCGGTGGCGATCGTGAGTTCGTCGCCCTGCGTCAGGAAGCGCGGGGGATCGATGCGCACGAGGAGGTTGCGGCGGGCAACCACCGAGCCGCGGCCCGCGCCGACGAGCGCCGACTTCGATACGCCGCGCACGGTCGCGCGCCACGTGGTGAGATTGTCGGGCAGCTTGACCTTCACGCGCGCCGTGCCGTCCTTGCCCGTGCGGACGCCAGGCTTCCAGGCGGCGGTGTCGGCGAACTCCTTGCGCACCTCGAAGCCGCCCGAGGCGTCGAAGCCGAACGAACCCTGGGTCTCCTTGAGCTTGGCGAGCATCGCGCCGCGGGACTGCATGTCAGGGGCGGCGCCCAGCTTCGCGAGGCGCTCGTGGAGCATTGCCAGGCCCGCTTGGTCTCGCGCCGCGTCCAGCCGCGCACGCTGGAGTTGCTCGATGCTCGCGCCGGCTCGGACGGGCGCAGGCGCGCCGGGCTTCGCCGGGCGTCCCCCAGCGCGACCGCGGAACGCGCCGCCGGCCCCGCCGCCGAGCCCGATCTTCGGACTCGTGGGCGCGGGCTGCGGTGCGCCGACCTTCTTCTCGGCCGCGAACTTGTCGGCCCACGCCCCCTTGGACCTGCGGCGATCGGCGTTCTTGCCGTCGAAGGCCGCGTCCTCGTCGCCCATCTCCATGTCGGCCATGGGCTCGGCCTCGGCGGGTGCCTCGGCCTTGGCCCCGGCGAAGCGGGAGAAGGCAACGCGGAACGACTTGTCGGTCTCGGCCTTCAGCCGGAGCTCCGCGAGCATGGAGCGCGCGTCCCACGACTGCGGGTCGGCCTTCATGGCCAGCACGAGCTGGCGCAGGCCGGCCTCGACGTCGCCGCGGCGCAGCGCCTCGCGCGCCAACCGCACGGCGCTGCGCGCGTACACGCGCTTGGCGTCGCCGGTGCGCGCAGCGGCATCGGCCAGCAGGTCCTTGCTCGTCTCGCGCGTGGTGCCGTAGAAGCGCGTGCCGAGCGACGACGCGCTGACGACGACGTTGACGCGGCGCTTGTCGTAGAAGTACGGCCGGATCGCGGGCGCCTGATCGCGCGCGACGGCGTAGACCGTCTCGTCGACGAGGGCGAGGCCGAGCTCGGCCTCGACGGGCTTGCCGTTGGCGTCCTTCGCGGTGAGGGACACTTCGACCTCGGAACCCGGCAGCGCGGTCTTCGGCTCGACGTCGACCTCGACGTCGAGATGCCGCAGGACGATGACCTCGGTCTGCGCCTCGTGCAGCTTCTCCTTGCCGGGGATGGCGACCTTGAAGAAGACGTTGGGCGCATGCCGGCCCTCGAGCGGCAGGTCGAGCAGCGTGCTGCCCGACGTGAGCTCGACGAAGCGGTAGTCGAGGACCATCTCGCCCTCGTACGTGAGCAGCGCCTTGCCCCGGCTCATCGGGCTGTTGAGCAGCACCTCCGCGCTCTCGCCCTCCTTGTGGAGCGTCTTCGCGGACGTGAGGCGCGCGTCCTTGCTCAGGTCCTCCGCCTCGCCGCTGGCCTCGAGGTTGGCCCAGGCCGTGACGAGCTCACCGCGGCTCTTGCTGCGCCAGCGCAGGCGATAGCGGCCGGGCTCGTCGAGGGTCAGACGCAGCTCGGCCTCGCCGGAGGCGTCCGTCGTCACGCGGAACGACTGGACCTCGACCTCCTCCTCGTTCACGTAGCGGCCGTCCCAACGTCTGGCGTTCGAGACCATGGGCGGCGCCGGCGGGTAAGAGCCCGGCTTGACGGGCTGGAAGGTGCGGCGCACGCGCACGAGGTGCAGCGTGCCGGAGCGCGACACGGAGCGCTCGCGTGCGTCCATGGTGCGGACACGGGCGAGCACGGGCTGCTTCGGTCGGTACACCTTGCGGTCGACCTTCACGACGGCCATGTGGTCGGCGCGCGTGACCGGGATGCGGTCCTGCGCCTGGATCCAGCGCCGGGTGACGTCCATGGCGCTCGCGCGCACGATGTACTCGGCGTCGTCGTCGCGCTCCTGCGTTTCGATCGTGATCTCCGCACGGCCCTGGCCGTCGGTACGGACCTCGCCCGTCGCAATTCGCGTGGCGCTCGGCATGGGAGCTACCGGCGGGGCCGCAGGGAACGAGGCCGCTTCGCGCGCGGCCGGATCGTCGCGGAAGTACCACGAGTAGTCCTCGGCCGCGGAGGCCTCGAAGACCTTGGGCTGGCGGAACACGTCGTAGCGCACGGGCGCGTTCGCGACGGCGCCGCCGAAGGCGTATTTGAGCTCGATGGTCGCCTCGAGCGTCTCGCCCGTGAGGTACACGCGCTTCGCGGGCTTCAGCTTGATCGTGAACTCGGGCTTGCGGAACTCCTGGACCTCGAAGCGGCCCTCCCACGTGCCCCGCTTGTCGACGATCAACTGCACACGCCACGTGCCGAGCGGCGCGGCGCCGTCGACACGGAAGGTGCCGGCGAACGTACCGAAGTCCGACGAGCTGACCTTGGTCTCGCTCACCTGCTGACCGCGCGCGTCGTAGACCCGCACGCGACCGTTGCGCTTCTCGGGCGCGACGTACGAGCCGCTGTAGGCCTGCATGAAGATGCCGCGCCACGAGACCTCGGCGCCCGGGCGGTAGACCGGACGGTCCGTGTAGACGTACGCCTTGCTCCGGAAGCCGGAGGCGACGCTGCGCCCCGCCTCGATCTCGGTGCTCGCCGCACCCTGGTCGGAGATCACGAGCACGTTGCGGGCGCGGATGCCCTGCTTCTTGCCCGTCCCGATCCACACGCCGTCCTTGCCGGTCTTGCCGACCTCGCCCTGGCCGGCCGCCAGGACGCGCGCACCGGCGACAGGCTTGTGCGTCGCGCGATCGAAGGCCCAGACGAGCAGCTGCTTGCCCTCGCTCTTCTTCACGACGATCTCGAGGTCGCTGCGCAGGAAGAGCGTGGTGCTCGTGAGGTCGTCGTCGCCGGCGACCACGACGTACGCGCCGCGCTCGCTGATGGGGAGCTTGCGATCCGCCTGGATCAGACGGTGCGCCGCGTAGCCGTCGATGGTCCACTCGCTCGTCCAGTCGGGCTTGACGATCTCGAGCTGCAGGTTCTCGACGCCCTGCAGCGTGCCCTTGCGCTGGAAGTACTCCTCCAGCCCGAGCCGGTAGACACGCACGCGCAGCTTCTCGATGTTGCGCGTCTCGACGCGCAGGACGGGATCGGCGCCTGCGCCGAGCACGCGGTCCATGCGCACCTCGAGGTGCTTGCGCTTGAGGCGCTCGATGCGCTGGCGGGCCTGGCTGGCCTGACGCGTGCGCGGGTGCTTCTTGATGAGCTCCTCGTACTCGCGGATGGCGTCGTCGAGGCGTTTCAGGTCGTCCTCGAGGATGAGGGCGGCCAGCAGGCGCGCGGCGGGCGCGTGGCCGGTGCTCGCATAGCGGCCAGCGATCGCGCCGAGCAGCGTCAGGGCCGCCTCGTGGTCCTTGCGCTCGCGCAGCTCCCGCGCGGCGAGATGGAGCGCCCGCGGTGCGCGCGGATCGTCCTCGTGGGCCTCGGCGAAGGCGCGCCAGGCCTCGATGGCCGCGCCCACGTCGTCGCGCGCCTCGAGCGCGGCGCCCTTGGCGAAGGCGGTGGTCACGATGTTGGCGCGCACGGACTTCCACAGGGGATGCGTCGCGTGGGCGGCGAGGAAGCGCTTCCACTCCGCGATCGCATCGTCGTGGCGGCCGGCACGCACCAGGGCCTGCGCGGCGCGGTCACGGGCCTGGGGCACGAACTCCGCCTTGGGGAAGCGCTCGACG
>JASJDY010000076.1 GCA_030065025.1 Planctomycetota bacterium | reverse complement strand
AGGAGCGCACGCGCCGCGCGGCCGTGCTCGAGCGGCTGCGTCCCTGGATCGCGAGTCTCGCCTCGCGCGCCGATCGCGGACTCGCCGCCGATCTCGACGGCGAAGAGCTCGTGGTGCGCTGGCCCGCCGCCGTCTCGCGCGGCGTGATCGCAGCGGTCACGGACGCGGGCGCGGCGGACCTGCTCGAGGTGCGCCCCGGCGTGTTCCGCGGGCCGCTGCCGCCCGGAGCGGGCCGCGGCGTGCGCGTGCGCTTCGAGGGTGGGGGCCAGGGGCGGCCCCTGCGCATGCCGTCCCGCCCGCCTGCCGAGCACCGCGGCGCCGGCGTGGACGAGCCGGCCCTTCAGGCGATCGCCGCCGCGGGGGGCGGCCGCCGCCTGGCCGCGGGCGAGGCACCTCCGGCGCCGCCCCGTTCACCGCGCGTGCCGTTGGCTCCCTGGCTCCTTCTGGCCGCCTGTATCCTGCTCGTCATCGATCGCCTGTGGGCCAAGCCCGACCGGCTCGCGGCCGATGGGTAGGTGGGGACGCGCCGTCGCGTCGACGAGGACGACATGCACCGAGCACAACCCACACGTCTGCCCGGCCTGGCCGCGCTCGCCCTCGTCGGTGCGCTGCTGGCCGGCTGCCAGTCCGATCCCGAGCCGCCGAGCGCGGACAGGCTGAAGCCGCCTCCGGAGGAGGTCGCGCGTGAGGGCGACCGGCCCTACTACCGCGGCACGCCGAGGATGCAGCAGGACATCCGCGACCTGATGGGCCGTGTGCCCAACGCGTCGCACCGGCAGTGGGCGGACATCGCGCGCAAGCTCACCGCCTTCGGCGAGCCCGCCGTGCCGCAGCTCATCGCCAACCTCAACTCGTGCGACACCGAGGTCCAGCTCATGTCCGCGTACGTGCTGGGCATGATCAAGGATCCCCGCTCGCTCGACGCGCTGCAGCGCGCGACCGTGGGCCGCATGCCGGCCGTGCGCTACGAGGCGGCGACCGCCATGCTGCGCATGGGCGATCGGCGCGGTCTCCTCACGATGGTCGACGCGCTCGAGAGCCCGGATCCCCTGGTCCGCGCACGCGCCATTCTCGTGCTGCGGGAAAACACCGGGGAGACGTTCGACTACAAGGCGGACGACGTGCCCGGGGAGCGTGCCGCGGCCGTTGCCCGTTGGCGCGCGTGGATGCAACGCACCGGAGGAGTGACGCGCGGGTGATCGCCTTGCGGGCCACCGCCGTCCTCCTCGTCCTGGTGTCGGCCGCATGTTCGCGCGATCCGCGCACGCTGCTGCCGCGGGAGACGCCGACGCCTGCCGAGGAGCGCTTCGGTGAGGCGTCGCGCGTGGCCGCCGCCGGGAATGTCGAGTCCGCGCTCGCCACGTATCGCGAGGCGGTGGCGCTCGACCGCGCGGCCGTCAGGCCGCATCTGCGCTACGTCCGACAGATGCTGCGCTTGGGGCGCCGTGCGGAGCTCAGGCGCGACTACGACGCGCGAGCCGCTGCGCCGGGCGCCACCGATGCCGAGCGCACGATCGCCGAACGCCTCCGCACGAACGGGGCGTCGTCCGCGCTGCGCCGCGTGTACACGGCGGCGGCCGAGCGCAACCCCCGGAGCCCGTGGTGGCGGCTCGCCCTGGCCGAGGTCGAGATCGCGGAGGCGGACGCGTGGAACGAGCGCCGCGTCAGCGCGATCGAGCGCGCCGACCGCAAGGAGGAGCTCACGGCGTTCCAGCAGTCCGCCAGCGCGGTGAAGCGCGCCCAGCGTGCGCTGGCGGCCGCCGCGGAGATCGATCCGCAGCTGGCCGAGGTCCATCTGTTCCGGGGCTTCCTGCGCGGCGTCGAGGGCGACCTGCAGCCGAGCGCGCCCGCGCGCGAGGCTGCGTACCGCGCCGCCGAGGCCGCCTTCTCCTCGGCCAGCAGCCGCTCGCCCGACATGGTCGAGGCCTGGGGCGCCCTGGGCGACATCCGGTTCCGCCTCGGCGATGCGCGCGGGAGCCTCATCGCCTTCCTCGAGGCGGTCCGCCTCGCGCCGGCAGATGCGACGCTGAGGATCTCACTGGGGGTCGCGCTGCACGAGGCGGATCGGCTCGCCGAGGCGGCCGTCCAGTACCGCCAGGCCGCGGCGCTTTCGACCTGGGACCCCGACCCGCTGCTGCGCCTGGGCGACGCGCTGGCCGACGACGAGCGCTGGGACCCGGCGCTTGCGGCCTACCGCGAAGCGCTGCAGCGCGATCCGAATGCCGTGGAGGCGCACCGCAAGACCGGCATGATCCTCGAGTACCTGGAGCGGCCGGGTCAGGCGCGCGCGGCGTACGAGCGCTACGTCACCGCCGGCGGCGAGCGCTCGTCGAGCGTCAAGCGGCGGATCGAGCGACTGCTGCGTGCGGAGGAACGATGAGGACGGCCTTCCTTCTCTGCATCGGCCTGCTCCTGACCGGCTGCGGTCCGACGGACGATCCGGGCACCGCCCAGACGTGGATCGCCCGCGCCGACGAGGCGTTTGCGGAGGGCGACAAGCTCGCGCAGGATCCGGCGGCACTGTCCGATGCGGTCGCTGCCTGGCGTCGCGCCGGCTCCGACTACGTCCGCGCGTTCCGCCTGGAGGACCCGACGCCCGAGCGGGCCGAGGCGCGCGCGCTGCTGGCGTTCCGTATCGGCCGGGCCTGGTCGAAGGCGGCACGCGAGAGCGCTGACGAGCCACGCCGCGGCGCGCACGGCGATCGCGCGCTCTTCTGGTTCGCGCACGCGCGCCGGCTGGAGCCGGGCTTGCGCCAGGCGTGGTACGAGCGCGCCCTGCTGTTCGACAGCGACATCGCGGACGTCGCGGACGGGGTGCGCGCAAGAGAGGCGTACGAGAAGTACGTCGCGGCGGTCGAGGCAGCGGGCGACGTACCCGACGGCGAACGAGAGCGGGTGAAGCGGGCGCGCGAGCGCCTGGAGGTCCTGGGCGGCGGCGACTGAGCCTCTACCGGTCTTCGGGGGCCGGCACGTCCATGTGGACCGCTCCGTGGTGCACGTCGCCCTTGGCGATGCACCACGCCTTGACGACGACCTCGAACGGCGGATCCCGCCAAGCGAACCGCGCCTGGGCCTTGCCGTCCTTCAGCTTCACGGTCGTGCGCTCGTAGGCCCGGTCGTTCATCAGCGCGTGGTTCTTGCGGATGGTCGGCCATGACGCCGGATCACTCGGGTCGGGCACAGGGACCGGCTTGGTGCGGTCGACGTTGCGCGGCGCCTCGAGGCTCACGTGGACCTCGGTGCCGTCCGGCGCGGCGACGGCGACGTCCACGACCATCTCGGCGAGCGGAACCTCGAAGCTCACGTCCAGTGCGACGTCATCCTGCGGCAACGCCAGCTTCAACGCCGGGTCGCCCAGCAGCACGTACATCATCCCGCCTTCGTCGAAGTGTCGGGGTAGGTCGTCTACGGCAGGCAACATGCGGATCAGCGGCCCGTAGCGACCGGCGAGGCCGGGAGCCTGCGCGCGTGCGAGCGCGAGCAGCGGACCGAGCCGCCGCGGCGCGCCCTCGCGGCCGAGGTTCGACGCGATCGCCTGCCCGACGAAGGCGTTGTAGATCGGGTGGCAGATGCGTGAGGCACCCCAGAACGCGACCGGGCCGTTCGGCCGCTTCATGAGCGCCTCGCCGACGCCGTCGCCGCGGAGGCCGTCGAACATGGCCGTTGTGCACGCGAGCACGAACACGACGGGAGGCGTGTTGCCGATGTCGACGCGCTCGACGTCGCGCACGTGGAAGATGCCGTAGCGCTTGTCGCCCACCTGCAGCGTGTCGAAGCCCTTCTCGAAGCCGTGACCGACGTACGTGAAGAACAGGGCGCCGTCGTTGAGTCCCTCGACGACCTTCGTGGAGAGCTCCGCCGGCGGCCAGAGGAACGGTGAGCGCGCGTTCGCGTACGTGACCTCGATGTCGTAGGCCGCCGGGACCTCGCGCGCCAGGATGCCGCGGAACGTCCGCTCGATGAGGGCGTCGATGACCGGGCTGAAGCGCGCTTCGCTCGTGATGAAGCGCAGCATGCGCCGTGAGGCGTGGGCGGGCGGCTTCGTCTCGTACTGCACGAGCCGCTCGACGTACGCCTCCATCTCCGCCGCGCCTCGGAACGGAAGCCGGCCGATCGCCGGCTCGTTCTCGATGACGCCCTTCCTGCGCACATAGAGCCGGTCGGCTGCGGTGGCGCCGTTCCACTTCGTGCGCGTGACGGGGGCCGGGATGGTGACGACCGGCGCCTGGTCCGTGCGGTCGTACGTCGCGTCCCCGGCCAGCACGACGTAGCGCAGCGGCGCGTCCTTGCGCTCGATCAATGCGTCGACGAAACGCATGATCGCCTTCGGCGTGTGCTCGCCGTGGCCGTACCGGTCGTACACGTCGAGCACGGGCACCACGACCGACGGAACGCGGTGCTTCGTGCGGTGGGCCGCGAGCTTGCGGGCGGACTCGAGCAGGGCCGGGACGGCGAGGATGACGTGCTGTGCGGACCCCGCCTTCGCGAGCGGATCGCGGGCGGGGCCCGTCTTCTCCACCGTGGCAGGACGTGCCTGCGTCCAGCGCCAGACCGCGTCCGGCGCGGGCCCTTCGAGGCGCACCCGGTCGACGAAGACCGTGCCGCGGCGCTCGGAGACATCGCGAGCAGGCGGCGGCGGCGGCGGCGGCGAGACGTTGCGCAGCATGAGCCGCGCGGGCTTGTCCTTCGGCAGGGCCTCCGGCGGCACGCGCCACGTGAGCTTCGCGCCGCCCACACCGCTGACGGTCCGTGCCCGACCGAGATCCGCGCCGTTCCAGGTGGCGTGCATCTCGACGGGCCCGAACCAGGTCGTGAAGACCTCGGCCACCAGCGTCTGCGTGCTGCCGGGCTCCGCGTCCGCCGCACCGAGATCCACCGGCATCGACTGGCCGGGCGGCGCGAGTCCCAGGAACCAGACCGGCACCTCGAGGTCGTAGATCGTGGGATCGGCCGCGGCCAGGGCGCCGAGCACCCGGTTGCGGGCGTCCTCGCGGCGCTTGCGGAAGCCCTCCGGCGCGTCGGCGGGCGTCGGCGACGCGGGCCTCGCGAGCTGCCAGACCTCGTACACGGCGTAGCGACCGTGGTCGGCGCGCGGCGCTCGGGCCGCGAACACCACGCAGCCGGAGACCTTGGCGACGCTCACATCACGCCACTGGGGTACGGGCTTGCCGGCCCTGCGCACGTCCACCCGCAGCGGGTCTTCGATGCCCAGCTCGCGGAGCTGGCCGGGCTCCAAGCGGTAGGTGCCAGGGTCCGCGAGCACGATGCGCCCGACGCGCACGTCGGCGGCGGGTCGGGCGTCGCCCGGAGCGGCGGGTGCCAGGACCAGCAGCGCGAGGAGCGCGACGAGGGGCAGCAAGCGCGGCATCGGTCGAATGCTAGCCCCAGATGCGGGGCGCAGATCGGCCGGCTTTGCCCTTAGGATGGCCGGCCCTGCAGCCGGCAGCCGGAAGGAGACAGCGAGTGAGCCCCGTTGCGCGCCTGCTCGTGGTGACGCTGGTGCGCCTCGCGATGATCTTCTTCGCGGGCTGGTTCGCCTTCAACGAGGACGCGCTGGGCGCCGGAGCGCCGATGGTCTCGCGCATCGGCCTCGTGCTGCTGTTCCTCGTCGGCTCCATCATCCTCGGCGAGCTCGACAAGTTGCGCACGCACTTCGGCCTGCTCATCGGGGCGCTCCGGGCCGCGGGTGGCCAGGGCGGCACCGCCGCCGCCGCGGCCGCAGCGGCCGCCTCCGCCGGCCTGGACGTCGCCGGCGGCTCGATGGCCGACCCGAAGGCCTCGGTCGACATCCTGATCCGCGCCCTCGGGGCGGACGATGCGGACACCCGCGACAAGGCGCACCGGCATCTGATGCGCCTCACCGGCAAGAAGCTGCCGGCCGAGCCGGCGCTCTGGGAGCGCTGGTGGCAGGAGAACCGCTCGCGCTACAAGGGCCCGCCCGCCGGGTCCGGCGGCGCCGCCGGCGACGGCGAGGAATCAGCCGGAAACGCCGGCAGCGGCGCGTGAGAAAGTGCAGGGGCCCGTCGTTTCGTGAATAATCCCGCCAGCCCGATGCCCGGCTCCGCCACCCCCGCCTCGACGTCGCCTTCCGCCGGCCTGCCGGAGGTCCTGGCACCGTTGGCGGCAGACCTCGAGAAGGTCGGCGATGCCTATCGCGAGATCCTGGCCAGCGCGTCGCCCGAGAGCCGCGACATGGTCCGGCACGCGGCCCGGTTCAACGGAAAGCGCCTCAGGCCGGCGCTTTCCTGCGTTGCGGCCCGTTTGGCGGGCAGCGAGGTGACCGAGCCGGTGGCGATCGCAGCGGGCATCGTCGAGCTGATCCACACGGCGACCCTCGTCCACGACGACATCCTCGATCATGCCGAGGTGCGCCGGAAGGTGGCCACGCTGAACATCCGCTGGGGCAACCACGCGGCGGTGCTCGTGGGCGACATCCTCTTCAGTCGCGCCTACCGGGCAGCTGCCTATCTCGAGGATCCGTTCGCATCCCGTTACCTGTCGGATGTGGTCGGGATCGTCCTCGAGGGCGAGATCCACCAGGACACCGTCTCCCACGATCCGACGATCGGCGAGGAAGAGTACCGCGAGATCATCCGCGGGAAGACCGCGGCCCTCTACGAGGCCGCTCTGGTGGTCGGAGCACACTACGGAGGTGCTAACGAGGAGCTCAAGGGGCGTCTCGGCGCCTTCGGGCACCACCTCGGCATGGCCTTCCAGATCATCGACGACCGCCTCGACGTGACCGGGGACGAGGCGACCGTAGGCAAATCGCTGGGTACGGACATGAGCGAGGGCAAGATGACGCTGCCCTTGATCCTCTGGCGCGACGGAAGCGCCCCCGAGGGGCGCGAGGCCGCCGTGGCCCGCATCCAGGAGGCCTGGAGCAGCGACGACGGCGCCCAGGAGCTGGCCCGGGAGCTCGAGGCGAGCGGCGCCCTCAGCCGGACGGACGCGGCGGCCCAGGCCGAGATCGACCGGGCCCTGGCCTGCCTCGAAGGGGTCCCGGAGGCCCCCGAGCGCGATCTTCTGGGCACCATCGCCCGCTTCGTCGTCCGCCGCACGCTCTGAGCCCTCTCGGGCGTCACCAAAGCGTCACCCAGACCCGGTTTTGGTTGGCCCGGACGAGGTTCTCCTCAGGTCTCGGAGGCCGTCTGTCGATTTCCCCTGAAATCGCCGAATTCGGGCCGCTAGAGGCCATTGGCGAGCCCACGCCAGGGAGCGTGTGGGGGACAGATTTATCCAGAATTCATGCTCAGGGCGGACCGACCCGAGGCATATATCCAGACCTTCACGAACGAAGGGCACGACAGGGAGGAACCATGCGAAGCCATTTCGTGATTTCCGCCGTCGCTGTGTTGCTTGCGTTGGCGGTGTTCGCCTCGCCGGCCAGCGCCGACGATGATCTGAGGGCCACCATTCGGGACGAGATCTCGAAGTGGTCGGAAGCCAACGACGACAACACGTTCAAGGTCCACTGGAAGAACGGTCTGCGTCTCGACAGCAAGAACGTCAAGATGAAGATCGGCGGTCGGATCATGATCGACCACTGGTTCGTCGACGACGATGACCTCGTCGCGGCGGCCGCCGCGGCCGGTCAGCTCGACGACGAGGACTACGAGAGCGGCGTCGAGTGGCGTCGTCTGCGTCTCTACAACGCAGGCAAGATGTTCAAGCACGTGGAGTGGAAGCTCCAGCTTGACTTCGCGAACCCGGACGAGCCGGAGCTTCGTGACGCCTACTTCGGCCTGATCGACATGGACGACTGCCTCGGCTGCGCCATGCCGAACATCCGCATCGGTCACTTCAAGGTGCCGTTCAGCCTCAACGAGCTGACGTCCTCGAAGTACATCACGTTCATGGAGCGTGCGGACGCGAGCAGCGTCTTCGCCCCGGGCCGTCGCTACCAGGTGATGCTGCACGACAGCTTCCGCGGTGGTCAGCTCAACTACGCCTTCAGCTACTGGCTGACCGAGGGTGTGGACGAGGAGCAGCGCTTCGAGTTCGACAACGACGAGGACGCCGAGGATGGCTACGGCTTCGCCGGCCGCATCACGTACACGCCTTGGTACGACTGCGAGTGCTCGTGCCGCCGTCTGCACGTCGGTGTGGGCGCCTACGCGGTCGAGGACATCACCGAGATCAGCTTCAGCGCCGACGGCTACAGCCGCGTGGGCGACACGATTGCCCTCGTAGACACCAACAACTTCCCGGCCGAGGCCCTCTTTGCCTGGAACGTCGAGCTCGCGCTGGTCTACGGCCCGTTCTCGCTGCAGGCCGAGTACTACAGCATGGACGTCGACAGCCCCCAGGCGGGCGACCCGACGTTCACGAGCTGGTACGCGATGGCCAGCTACTGGCTGACGGGTGAGTGCCGCAACTACAAGAAGGGCGTGTTCAGCCGGGTCAGCCCCTGCTGCAACTTCCTCGACAACGACTGCTGCTGCTACGGCGGCATCGAGATCGCGGTGCGCTACGACTTCGTGGACCTCTCCGACGGTGCGATCCAGGGCGGCGAGCTCACGCACTTCGTGGTGGGTGTCAACTGGCACCTCAACCCGAACGCCCGCGTGATGATCAACTGGTTCACCACCAGCACCGAGGGCAACGCGGCCACGCTGCGGAACCTCGACGAGGACTACACGGGCATCGGCGTCCGCCTCCAGGTCGACTGGTAAACGCCTGCAACAGGCACGACGAGCCGGCCTGAGCCGGCTCGTCCGACACACGCTCCGGGGTCGGGCCTCTCGAGGCTCGACCCCGGTTGCTTTTTGGACCGCTTGTCGCGCCCAGGTCACGCGGCGCCCGATAGTCCGATTGAGGGCGGCGACAGGATCGGAATTTACGATATACGCACCCGTTCAGCGTTGTCTGCTTGATGGGCGGCGTTGGCGAGGCCTGGGGGCAGGGCCGTACCCTGTGCGCGACAGGAGGGAGAACCCTGATGCGCAAGCACCTCATTCTGGCCCTGGGACTCGTTTTGGCTGTGGCACTCGCCGCGCCGGCCCAGGCTGATGACGACCTCCGGGCGACGATTCGGGACGAGATCTCGAAGTGGTCCGAGGCCAACGACGACAACACGTTCAAGGTCCACTGGCACAACGGCCTGATGCTGACCAGCAAGAACGTCCGCATGCGGATCGGCGGTCGGATGCACATCGACCACTGGTTCGTCGACGATGACGATTTCGTCGCCAACGGTTTCAACGACGAGGACTACGAGAGCGGCGTCGAGTGGCGTCGCCTGCGCCTGAAGAACTCGGGCGTCCTCTACGACCACGTCGAGTGGTCGCTGAGCGTGGACTTCCAGGAGCCCGACGAGCCCGAGCTGCGCGACGCGTACATCGGCCTCGTCAACCTGCGCGAGTGCTTCGGCTGCGCGTTCCCGAACATCCGCGTCGGCCACCAGAAGGTGCCGTTCAGCCTGGCCTACCTGACTGACAGCAACTGCCGTCAGTTCATGGAGATGCCGGCCGCCGTCGAGACGTTCATCTACGAGCCGCGCCGTTGGGGCATCACCATCCATGACAGCTTCATGGGCGGCCAGCTCAACTACGCCTTCATGTACTTCCTCACCGAGGATGTCGAGCGCGAGCAGCAGTTCGAGTTCGACAACGACGAGAGCGACGATGACGGCTACGGCTTCGCCGGCCGCATCACGTACACGCCCTGGTACGACTGCGAGTGCTCCTGCCGCCGCCTGCACGTTGGTGCCGGCTTCATGGCCTGGGAGGACATCACGCAGACGGACTTCGATCGCGACGGTTACTCGCGCGTAGGCAACACGCCGAACCTGATCAACGCTGACGTCCCGGCCGAGGGCTTCTTCGCCTGGAACGTCGAGCTCGCGCTGATCTACGGTCCGTTCTCGCTCCAGGGCGAGTACATCTCCGTCGACGTCGACGCGCCGGCTTCCGGCGACCCGACGTTCACCAGCTGGTACGCCCAGGCGGGCTACTGGCTGACGGGCGAGTGCCGCGGCTACAGCCGTGGCGTGCACACCTGCACGCCGCCGTGCTGCAACTTCCTCGACAACGACTGCTGCTGCTACGGCGGTCTCGAGGTGGCCGTGCGCTACGACTTCGTCGACCTGAACGACGGCGCCATCAACGGTGGTGAGCTCACGAACTTCGTCGTGGGCATCAACTGGCACCTGAACCCGAACGCGCGCGTGATGATCAACTGGTTCAGCACCAGCGCCGAGAGCTCGATCAACCAGCGCATCGGCTTCGACGAGTCCTACACGGGCGTCGGCGTTCGTCTCCAGGTCAACTGGTAAGGCGTTCGAGCCACATACGACGAGCCGGCTGAGACCGGCTCGTCTTCCCTTCCTTCCGGAGGCGAGGTCCGTTGTGGCCTCGCCTCCGGTCTCGTTTTGGGGCTCCGTGTCCTGCTCGCGTCACGTGGCATCGCAATGTCCGATGCATGTGGGCTGCGGATTCGACTGATCCGCTCGCCCTGGCATCGCGTCGCGCACGCGCGAAGTGGACCTTCGCAGTGGCTGGAGGCAGGGCATTACTCTCATGCGGACAGGAGGGAGAACCTGATGCGCAAGCACCTCATTCTGGCCCTGGGTCTCGTACTGGCTGTGGCAGTCGCCGCGCCGGCCCAGGCCGACGATGACCTCCGGGCAACGATTCGGGACGAGATCTCGAAGTGGTCCGAGGCCAACGACGACAACACGTTCAAGGTCCACTGGAAGAACGGTCTGCGTCTCGACAGCAAGAACGTCAAGATGAAGATCGGCGGTCGGATCATGATCGACCACTGGTTCG
>JASJDY010000281.1 GCA_030065025.1 Planctomycetota bacterium | reverse complement strand
TCGCCAAACGACTTGCCGCGCGGCCGACGCGCGCTTCATGCAACATGCGGGCTAGTTCCCGTCATCCGCGTCGCCGGGGGGCGGCTCCCGGTCCAGCTTCACGACTTCCATCCGCCCGCCCCCGAGAGCAAGGCGTAGGTCCGGTCCCTCGCCCTTGGCGCCGAGGCGCACGTGGGCCGCACTGAGCGTCGTCTCGCCCCACATGGGGTCCACCGGCACCCACACGCCGTCGATCACGACCTCGGCCCAGGCGTGCCGTCCGAACACCCGCTTGTTGTCGTCCTTGTAGATGAGGCCGTACACCTCGCGCGCCGGGATGCCCGCAGCGCGGGCGAGGGTCGTGAAGAGCAGCGCGTGCTCGTTGCAGTCGCCGCGCTGGTCGGCGAGCACGTCCAGCACCGTGAGCGGGTCGACGGTGTTGCTGTCGATCACGAACTCCTGCACGAAGAGTACGAGTGCCTCGACCTGCTCGCGCGTCGTCTCGCCCTTGGCGGCCGTCTCCTTGGCGAGCGCGGCGACGACGCGGTGCCGGATCGGGTAGGTGGCATCCTCGGCCAGCGCGCGCTGGATCTCGGCAGGCGTGGCTCGCACCGGCGGCGCCACCTTCGGGCCGATCCACAGCGTCAGGGTCTGCGTGCGGGTGTCGTAGGAAGCTGCCTGGCCCGGGGCGCTGCGGATCTGCTCTGCGCCCGGCCCCCGCACCCTCACGACCAGGTTGCGCACGTACTCGGCCTGCCCGATGGGGCGATCGATCTTCACCTCGCCGCGCTCGGCGGGATCGACCGCTGCGTCGAGCCGCTGCGCTTGCTCACGTGTCTCGCGGCGAGCCTCCATCAGGCCCATCATCTTCGTGGAGACAAGCGCGCCGGACGCGTCGTAGACCACCCGGTCGCGGTCGCCGGCCGCCGAGACGAGGTCGGCGCGGAAGCCCGAGCCGGACCGCCCGGTGACGCGCAGCGTGCTTGCCCCGATGCGCAGACTCGAGAGATCGAACGTGTGGTAGCGCAGCTCCGCGCCGACGGCGGGTGTGGCGCGGAACCACGAGCCGGGAGTCGTCTCGTCGGCAAAGGTCGGCAGGGCACCCTTCACGGGGAGGCGCCGGCGCTCGTCGCCTTCCGTGATCTCGGCCGTCAGCCTGCCGCCGTCGCGGCGCACGACCACGCGCTTGGTGAACTCCCCGCGCCGTACGACCGAGCTGGCGCCCCGCAGCGCGTACGGGGGCGTCGGCTCGTAGATCTTGCGGCGCTCGATGCGTGTCGTCTTCGTCTGGCCACGGCTCTTCGTGCGCATGTGCAGGACGTAGCGGCTGCGCAGGAAGCGGTCGCCGCGCTTCTCCAGCGGCCCGACCTGCTTGAGGGCCCAGCCGACCTTTGTCTGCCCGAAGTAGATGCCGTACCACGTCGTCCGGCCCGACGCGATCATGTCGGCGGGGATCGCCAGACGCCGCGGGGCCTCGTCGTCGGCGCGCACCGCGGACGCGGTGCACAGCAGGAAGAGGGCCGTCAGGGGAAGGACGCGACGCACGGGCAGGAGTCTACGCGAGCACCTCAGGGCCGCTTCGGAACGACGATCTCGAAGTCGTGCCGCAGGTAGCGGCACTCGCCCGGGCCGTCCAGGCACGCGTAGTACAGCGCGTACGCCTTGATGGTGCCCGGCACGGGCTTGCCGTCCGGAAACGCGATCTCGAAGTCGAGGAGCACGTTCTCCTCGGCGCGGTCCGTACCGAGGAGGTCGTACCGCAGGGAGCGCCGCTCGGTGGACCAGCCCTTCGGCAGCTCCAGCCAGACGGTGACCGGGCCTGCCTCCGCGTCCCACAGCAAGACGCGGTTGCCGCTCGGCCTCAGCACCAGGTGTACGCGTGCGCCGACGCCGCCGTCCCGATCGCCCGGCGTGCTCCACGCGACGGCGCTGTCGAGTGCCAGCAGCTTGGCCGGCGCCTCGATCGACCGCTCGGGATCGGGCTCCTTCTCCGTCTCGGCCGGACGTACCAAACCGCCGCCGACAAGCTCCGTGCTGGACAGCGGCGCGATCATGGCGGGGAGCTCCTCGCCGCGCGCCTTCAGCGCCTTCGTCGCTTCGGCAACCCATGGATAGAAGGGATACGGCTTGTCGAGCCGGGGACCGTACTGCTGGATGCGCCGGCGGTAGATGTACTGGCTCGGATCGAGGTCGAGACCCTTGCGCCAATGATCCAGCGCAGCCTGGAAGTCACCGTCGTGGCGCTCGCCCGAGTCGTGGCGCATGCGGAAGGCGACACCGAGCCGCCACTGCACGGCGGCGTCCTTCGGGTTCTTCTTGGCGTAGGCCTTCAGCGCCGCCATTGCCCGGTCGCCGTCACCCGTGTTCCAGAGGAGATCCGAGAGCGCACGGTAGTACTGCCAGGTGGGCGAGTCCGGCTTGGCGCGCAGCTTCTCGATGAGCTCCGTCTGCGTTCCCTCGGGCAGCGGATTGGCGGCCGTCTTCGGTGCCTCGAAGGTGCGGGCGAGGAAGTCGCTCTCGATGGTGCGCGGGTCGGCCCGCAGTGCGCGTACGACCCCGTGCTCGTCGATGAGCGTCGCCCGCAGCACGGACTTCGTGCCCGTCATGTTGAAGGGATCCCAGAGGATGGGCCAGTCGATGCCCTGCCAACGGGCGAAGAGCAGGCAGCGGTCGGGGTGCTGTTCCTGCGCGATGCCGATCACCGTGAGCTTGCCGCTCTCGCGCAGCTTCTTCGTCTTCTCGTGCCACACGGGCACGTGCTTGCGGCAGCCCGCTCACCACGATGCGAACTGGAGCAGCAGGACGCGCTTCCCGCGCAGGGAGCGCAGGCTGATCGTCTGCGTGCCGTCCAGCGTCGGCAGGCGGAGCTCCGGATGGAGCTCGCCGACGCGCGGCTCAGCCGCCTCGGCCGCCGGTGCGGCGAGTCCGATCAGAACGAGTACGACCGCGGCGGGGATCACAACCGAGTGCATCGCGACATGGTAGGGGCAGCCTGAGGTCGCGATGCCACGCATCGCGACCTCGGGCTGCCCCGCGGGAGGTACACTCGGTGACATGACCGAGCCTCGCCTCGAGGTCCCGCCCGACGCCGTCGCGCTTGGAGAGCGTGTGTACCTGCGCTATCCGGTCGCCGAGGACGAGAGCGCCTTTGTCGAGCTCGTGTCCGCGAGCCGCGAGCACCTGGCGCGCTGGGTCATCGACCTCGAGGCGCTCGACGACCACGAGGGGAGGCGCTGGTTCCGCGGCCTCCTCGATGCCAATGCCATGGGGGTGAACCGCAAGCTGTTCGTCCACCGCTGCGCAGACGGTGCCCTGCTCGGCTGCATGAACCTCAACGAGATCGTGCGCGGCGCCTTCCAGAACGCCTTCCTCGGCTACTGGATCGGCGCGCCGTACGTCAAGCAGGGCTACATGCGCGAGGCGCTGGAGGCGGTGCTCCGCTATGCGTTCGAGGGCGAGGCCCTCCACCGGGTGGAGGCCAACATTCAGCCCGAGAACGCGCCCTCGAGAGCACTCGTGCGCAGCGCCGGGTTCCGGCGCGAGGGGTTCTCCCCCCGCTACCTGAAGATCGGCGGTGTCTGGCACGACCACGAGCGCTGGGCGCTCACCGTGGAGGACTGGCAGGAGCGGGTGTAGCGCCCTCTCCTGTTTCCGCTTCTGCGACCATCATGCGTCCCAGGCACCAGAGCCCGATCGCGGAAGCGACGTGCTTCCACGGATGGCCGCCCATGAACCCCAAGGCTTCGCAGATTGGAACGTCGAACAGCTCGAGCAGCTTCGCCACCGCATACCAGCCGCAGAAGAGATAGACCGGCTTGGGCGAGAACGACAGCCGCCCGCGCGCGTGCGCGGCGATCACCAGCGCCAGCGCGCCGAAGCCCGCGATCGCCTGCAGCGCGCCGTACCACCAGGGCGACCCACCCAGGACCCACACGACGACCGTCGCCTCGCAGAGCAG
This sequence comes from Planctomycetota bacterium, assembly GCA_030065025.1. Lineage (GTDB taxonomy): Bacteria > Planctomycetota > PLA2 > PLA2 > JAEUHO01 > JAHEIK01. The sequence continues at coordinate 1,941 of JASJDY010000281.1, read as the reverse complement.
CAGCAGTCCGAGCGAGATGCGCAGGCTGGGACCGCGTCCCAGCACCACGTGGATCAGGTGCGCCGTAACGAAGGCGATGATGCCGCAGATGGCGACGCGGTCGACGGCCAGTCCCCACGGCGTGAGGAACCAGTGGTACGCGCCCGACGTAAAACACAGCACGACGCTCGAGACCCACACGCCGGTCCAGTTCCGAAAGGCGGGCGACAACGCCAGACCACGGCGCCTCAGGTAGCGGAGGCCCCACCAGCCCACGACGAGGAACGCGAGGTTCGTGACGACGTTCCAGAAGTGCGGGATGCCCAGCAGCGGTCCGTCGCAGGCGAACTCGTACGGGTCGGGGTTGATCGCGAGGAACAGGGCCACCCTGGGAGCCTACTGTGGGGTGGGCGGCGCGCGGTACGCTTCGCCTTGGAACCCGTGTACGTCGAGGAGCCGACCATGGAATGGACCGTCTACCTGAGCGGCGAGATCCACAGTGACTGGCGCGAGCAGATCCAGGCCGGCGTCGAGCGACTCGGCCTGCCCGTCACGCTGCTGGCCCCCGTGACCGATCACGAGGCCAGCGACGAGTGCGGCGTACGCACCTTCGGCGCCGAAGAGCAGGGCTTCTGGAAGGACACGAAGGGCGCGGGGTTGAACGCGGTCCGCACGCGCACCCTGCTGGCGCGAGCCGACGTGGTGGTCGTGCGCTTCGGCGAGAAGTACCGCCAGTGGAACGCTGCCTTCGACGCCGGCTACGCCTCCGCGCTCGGGAAGAGCATCATCACACTCCATCCGGAGGGTCTCGACCACGCGCTGAAGGAGGTCGATCGCGCTGCGCTCTGCGTGGCCCGTGAGCCGGCGCAGGTCGTCGAGGCCTTGCGCTACGCGATCGAGGGCACGGCACCGGCCGGCGGCGCTTGATCCTCACTCCTGGGCGCGAGCGTCCGTGTTCGCCACGTGAGGGCGCATCGTGCGTCGCCATGCGTAGACCATGAACCACGCGCAGGCGAAGAGCGCGGACCAGAAGCCCAGCGACAGGGCAATGCCCACCGCGTTCAGCTTCCACTCGGACGGGATCTCGATCTCGGGCCACGCGGGGTGATACGAGATGACCATGAAGGGGCCCCCGCGGTAGGTCCAGTGGTACTCGTGAGGCACCTCCCGATCCTGATACGGGTTGATCGAGGGCTCTGCGACTAGCGTCGTGATGACGGTGGCTACGAGCGCCCCGAGCAGCAACAGGCCGATCCGTCGACGCCAGTGCATGGACTCCACCTCCGGCGTCCAGTCTACGTACTGCTGCGCAGCGCGTCCGCGAGGCCCTCCGCGGCCGCGAGGTACGCGTCCAGCGCGGTGCTCTCGACTCCCGTGGCGACCTCGACGATCGCCACGCCTCGATCCGCATAGTGCGTCACCAGCGGGCGTGTGCGGACCTCGAATCGGGCAATGCGTGCGGCCACCTGTTCGGCTGCGTCGTCCTGCCTCGAGGCCCTGTCGCCACCCGTGTCGCGGGCAATGCGCTCGTGCAGCACCTTCGCCGAGGCCGAGAGCTGGAGCACGGCCCGGATCTCGTGGAGCGCGTCGATCGCCTGCGCCTGACCGACGTGGCGCGGGAGCCCGTTGAGGATCAGGAGGTCCTCCGGCTGCACACGGCGCACGTCGAGGAAGGCGTCGAGCAGCGCCGCGGCGATGGGGAACTCGTGGTCCTCCAGCAGGGTGCCTTCGGCGAGCACCCGGCGGATCACGGCGCGCTGGTCCGCATCAAGCCGCGGTGCGGAGTCCGGCGCGGCGTCCGCCGCGCGTAGCTGCACGCCGAAGTCGAAGTGGAGGCAGCGGCGTCCGTGGAGGCCGCGAGCTTCGAGCACGTCCCCGAGAGGCGTCTTGCCCGCGCCGGTCGGGCCGAGGAGCAGGAGTGCGTCCAATCAGGGTCTCCAAAACGAAAACCGGCGAGTGCGC
>JASJDY010000280.1 GCA_030065025.1 Planctomycetota bacterium | reverse complement strand
CTGGGTCTGGCGAAGGACCGCAAGAGCATCGGCGATCTCGTCGAGATCGTGGGCGATCGTCGCTCGGACGACGAGCTGCGTGGCTACTCCGCGATCGCGCTGGGCCACATCGGCATCGGCGGCGAGCGCGTGCTTCGTCCGATTCGCAACGCACTGACGGAGCGCCGCTCCGAGAAGCTGCGTCGCGCGACGGCGACGGCGCTCGGCATGCTCACCGATCCCAGGGCGGTGCCGATCCTGCTCGCCGAGCTCGGCAAGGCACGCAGCCAGAGCGCCAAGGGGCAGGTCGTGATCGCGCTGGCGCAGGTCGGCGACGAGCGGGCCATCGAGCCCCTGACGAACCTGCTGAAGGACCACCGCCAGCAGCACCTGACGCGGGCGCTCGCGTGCGCGGGCTTGGGCATCGTCGGCGATGTCGCGTGGGTGCCGTCGCTCTCGTTGATCGGGCGCGACGTGAACTACCGCGCGTCGGGTGACCTGATGAACGAGTGTCTGTCGATCCTCTGATCGACGGCACGTCGTCTCCGCACGGGGCCGGGTCGCGTATGCGGCCCGGCTCCTTTTCTTGCTACGCAGCCAACCGAGGTCGATCCCCCGAACGCGAAGATCGCTGGAGCATCCGTTCCGGGCGGGCGTTCGTCGCCCTTCGCCAAGCTCAGGGCTCCTCCGGCCGCCCCTACACGCCCCTGTCCGCAACACGCCGCTGGATGATCGGGGCTCACGGATCCTCGAGGCGGTTCGAACGCGGGTGGATCCGTAGGGGCGGCCGGAGGAGCTCTGAGCGAGCGCAGCGAGTCGAAGGGCGACGAACGCCCGCCCGTGTCGTACTCGTGGCGTTGCCCCCGCTCGGCTCCTACGGAGCCTCGCGGACGCAACGCAGACCCACACCCTGCAGCGGCATCCAGCCGGGGACGACGCGGGCGTCGTGCACCAGCGCATCCGTGGGCGGTCCCAGGTAGCTCCCGCCCATCACGAACCACCCGCTCTCGCCGCGCAGCGTGCCGAGCGTCGAGGTGAACTCGGCCACGTTGCCGGCCATGTCGTAGAGACCGAACGGGCTGCGGTCCGCCGCCGATGCGCGCGCATCGCCGACGCCGGCCAGCGGACGGTCGATGTGGGCAAGACCGCCGAGGAGATGCTCGAGCCGCCCCACCGCACTCGGCCGGCCATCGGGGCCGGTCGCGGCCCACGCCCACTCCGCCGCAGTCGGCACGCGCTTGCGAACGTAGGCCGCGTAGGCCTGGGCGTCGTAGAGCGAGATGCCCTCGACGGGGCGCCGACGCGCGGCGGCCGGAGGCTGGAAGCTGTCGCCGTCGCGGTCCCAGAGCGGCTCACCCAGCGCTCCGAGCGAACCAGCCATGCGCGGCACACGCCGGCGCTGCTCCTCGGGCGAGAGCGTGGCGAGGAACGAAGCGTAGTCCGCGGCCGTCACCTCGACGCGGTCCCACAAGAGCGCGCGCACGGGCTGCGGACGTCCGGGCCCGACGGCGGGCCCTGCGCCGACGTACACGCTCTCCGATCCGACGCGCGCGGGATCGATGGGACACGCCACGTCGGCCGTGGCGGCGCCCGCGACAGCTTCGAACGGCACCAGCACCTCGCCCCGCTCCCGCTGGATGCGCAGGATCCAGAACCCCGGCTCGATGCGCGTCTCGGCCGCCACGCCGCCTTCGGCGGCCCGGAGCTCGACCGGCGCGTCCCAGCTGACCGGGCCCCCGCGCTCGCGCAGGGGGTAGAGGGCGTAGCGCGAACCTGACGGTGCGCCGGTCACGCGCAGCGCCACCTTGCCCGAGGCGAAGTCGAGGAGGCGGCGCATCTCCGCAACCAGCTCCTCCTCCGCGTCGGAGGGCAGGGCGGGCAGCACGCCGATCGTCACGACCTCGTGGAGCGCCGCCTGCGCATGCCGGCCCTCGAACAGCCGGCCGGCCTCGAACGCGCGGCGGGCCTCGGCGTTCAGCTCGCGGGCTCGCGCGATCTGGACGCGCAGCCGCTTTGCAGCCGCGACGCGCGCGAGGAGGTCGAACGCGTCCTGCCGCGTTGGATCGTGACCCAGCGCCTTGCGGACCGCCTCCCGCGCCTCGTCCCAGCGCTCCCCGTGCTCGTGGGCCAGGGCCTCGTCCATGTGCTTCTGGGCGATGGCCCCGTGGTCGACGCCGGCCTCGTCCGGCCACAGCTTCGACACCCCGAAGGCGCCCAGGCCCAGGCCGAGCAGCAGTCCGATCAAGGCGACGTGGCGCCTGAGAAACAGCCGCGTGCGGTAGAGCGCGCCCTTCGCCGCCCCGGAGCTCTTGACCTTGGCTCCCACCGGGCGGTCCTCGAGCCACGCGAGCAGGTCGTCGTGCACCTCGAGCGCGTGCCGGTAGCGACGCTTCGCGTCGGGCGCCATGGCCTTGCGGATGATCGCGTCCAGCCCGCGAGGCATCGAGGCGGGCCGGTGGAGATAGCGCCCGCGCATGACGTCCGCTCGGAGCTGCTCGACGGTGCGCTCGCGTCCCGAGCGGATCTCGTCGAGCTTGGCCTGGAACTCACGCACCTCTTCGTCGCGCCCGGACTCCTGGGCCTGCTCGATGAGCATGGCCAGCCCCTCGATGCGCTGCTCCTTGGAGACCACCGGCCGCACAGCGCTCTCCAGCGGCGCCTTGCCCGTGACGAGGTAGTGGAGCAGGGCGCCCAGCGCCCAGACGTCACCGCGCTTGTCTGCCTCTCCGCGCGCCTGCTCGGGCGGCATGAACACGAGCGTGCCCGTGATGCTGATGCCATCGCCGTGAAGCGGCACGGGCAGCTCACGGTCGAGGTGTGCGAGCCGGGCGTTCTTCTTCTCGAGCAATGCGGAGACGCCGAAGTCGATGACGAACGAGCGCAAGCCGTTGCGGTCGAGCAGGACGTTGCCCGGCTTGAGGTCGCGGTGGAGCACGCCTTCGTTCACGTTGGCGTGGTGGATCGCCTGACAGACGGGCAGGACGACCCCGCGCACGAGTCCCTCGAGCGAGGCGAGCGGACGCAGCTTGGGATCCTTGGCTGCGGCGCCGGAGTGCACCAGTTCGGTCAACTCGATGAAGTCGATCGGATCCTTGAGCAGCTCCATCGTGTAGTAACGGGTGGAGCCGATCACGCCCGAGTCGAAGATGGGCATGATGTGCGGGTGCTGGATGTTGCCCTGCACCTGGATCTCGCGCTGGAAGCGCAGCTTGTCCAGCTCCGTCGCCGTGCTGACGAGCACCTTGAGGGCGACGTGGCGGTTCCCCGCGGGGTCGTACGCCTTGAAGAGGCTGCCCATGCCGCCGCGCGCGACCACGCCTTCGATCTCGTAGCGTCCGACGCGGTCGCCGATCCCGAAGGGGGTGCCAAAATCGCCGCTGGGCGGCAGCGGGGGCTCCAGCGAGCCGGTGGTCATGCCGCCGGTGGAGGAGGTCCCGCTGGGCGGACGCCGCTTCCGCGTACCGCCGGACGTTCGGGGACCCCGTTTGCGACGCGTCGGTACGGGCGGCTTGGGCGGGGCGGCGCCGGGCTCGGCGCGGATCTCGCCGCCCTCGCGGAACACGACGAAAGGCGCCCCGCAGCCGCTGCAGCGGCTCGTTTTGCCGTCGCCGCCCTCCGGGACGGACTGCGGGTCGAGGCGGAAGCGCTTCCCGCATGCGGGACACGCGACTCGGACCTGCTCCTCGCTCAATCGACTGCCCCCGAACGGAACGGCGAGCGCCGAGAATACGCGGCGGCTCGCGTGCTTACCCTCTCCTGAACGCCGTGCGAACAAGGTCGCCGCAGATTGGCTTCCCGTGGAGGCTGAAACCCGGTATCTCAGGCCTCAGGGGAATGCGGCCTGACGGAGGACGGTCCGATCACCAGCCGACGACGCACGCAGCCGCTGGCCCTCGTCACGGAGGACAGTCCGGAGACCCGGCTGGTCCTCCGGAAGCTGTGCGAGAACCGCGGCTTCGAGGTGGTCGAAGCGGCCGACGGTGTCGAAGGCGTGCGCATCGCACGCTCGCGGAATCCGGACCTCATCTTCCTCGACTTGTGGATGCCGCGACTGGACGGCATGTCCGCGCTCTCACGGATCCGCGATCACGACCCGACGGTGCCGGTGGTGATCGTGTCCGCGAAGTCCGATGCGGCGACGACGGAGGAGGCGCTCTCGCTCGGCGCGGTGAACCTGATCCGCAAGCCGTTCGACAGGCAGGAGATCCAGTTCGTCCTCGACCAGATCTACAAGGCGCTCGAGGAGCAGGCGGACATCCACGACGTGCTCGACATGGTCGAGCACCGCGCGACCGATCTCACCTTCACGAGTGCGACGGCGATGCTGTCGAAAGTGGTGGCGTATCTCGGGCGCGAGCTGCAGAACAACTACCCGGGCTACGAGATCCCGATCACGGAGATCAAGCTCGCGCTCTACGAGGCGTTGGCGAACGCGTACGAGCACGGCAACCTCGAGATCACGTTCGAGGAGAAGACGAAGGCACTCGAGGAGCGCGAGGGCATCACGCGTCTGCTCGAGGAGCGGCTGGCGCGGCCGGAGCTGGCTGCGCGGAGCATTCGCGTGACCGTGCAGTACGACCGTGATTGCGCCGTGTACAAGATCCGGGACGAGGGCCGGGGCTTCGACCACGCGCAGCAGTGCGAGCGCCCGCTGGCGTCGACGACCGCGCTGCACGGGCGCGGCATCACGCTGATCCGTCACTACATGGACGAGGTCACGTGGAACGAGAGCGGCAACGAGCTGCGCATCCGCAAGTGCCTCAAGCGCAAGGGCGACGAGCCGGAAGACGCGCCGGAGAGCGCTACGGCAAACGCCTGAGCCAGGTCGCGCCTACTGCAGCAGGACCGGTCCGCTCTCGCGGGGCCGGTAGTTCTCGACCTTGAGGACCTTGAAGAGGAGCCTGCGAACGACCTGGCGCCCGGGCGCGAAGCTCTCGAGCCAGCGGCTGAGCTCGCCAAGGGCGTCGCCGTCTTCTTCGGCACCGAGGAACTCGAGGTGCATGCGCACGCCGTCGCGCGCGCGGGGATCCATGACCGGATCGAGGACAACGAGCGTGGCGCGGGGGCGCTGGCGGAGGTTGCGGAAGGTGTTCCCCGCGACGTCCTTCTCTTCGCCGCCGGCGACGTGGTCGTCGTCGACCATGTTGGGTGCGATGAGGATGCAGGTTTCGGGGACGCCCTGGGGGTCTACGGTAGCAAGCATGCCGATGGACGTGCGCCGATCGAGGTAGTCGCGTGCGCGGGCTCGGGGGTCGTCCATGGGCGCAGCATACTCGCATTCGCCCGCACGCGGAGGGGCGGCTGTCCTAGGTAGCCGGGGGTGTGCGGGGGCGCCTTGTCGGAGCGTCGATGGGGCCGGGCGGGAGCACGCGGATCGTGACCTCGTCGCCGATCTTCAGGGGGTGTTCCTGGACCCAATCGACGTGTTCATCGCGCTCCATGCCGCCCAGGTTGACGTCCAGCTCCTCGCGTAGCCAGACGTCCCGGTCGAACTCGGGATCCTCGAGGAAGTGCTCGGGGATCTCGTCTGGATCGCGGCGTACCCACGTGAGCATCAATGAGAGGACGCCGTACGGTCCGGTGCCGCCGGTACCGACGCGTTGGCCGTTGACGCTGAGTTCCAGGCGGATGCTCTCGCTCGATGTGCTCATGGCTCGATGGTCGGGTGGGTGCTGCGCGGGAGCAACCCTCAGGAGAGCCCCATGAATCGGGCTGTGCGGCGGCTGAGCAGGCACCCCCCGAATTCGTCTCGACCCAGGCAGGAGCGGGTATCCTCTGCGGCTCGCTGATCGCTGAGATCGGGGCGTAGCGCAGCTTGGTAGCGCGCCTGCTTCGGGAGCAGGAGGTCGGAGGTTCAAATCCTCTCGCCCCGACCATTTTGATCAGGGGGCAGTGCCCCCTAAGACCCCATTCTGAAGGGGAGCGGC
>JASJDY010000279.1 GCA_030065025.1 Planctomycetota bacterium | reverse complement strand
GGGGCGCTCAGGCTACGCGGGCCTGGACCTTTTCGAGGATCATCGCCTCGTCCGGGAACTCGCCGGTCGCGAGCTTGGAGTAGATCTCCTCGCCGTCGACGGTGATCTCGAAGCAGCCGCCGCCGGCGGGCTCCATCTCGAGCATGGTGAGGTTGGTCTTGAGGTTCTCGAGCAGGACGGTCGCCAAACTGACGGCCTTGGGCTCGTAGTTTCAGACGCTGCAGAACTTGATGCGGATGTTCATGACGGCTCCCGGTGCGAATCGTACGGACGACGGCTCCCACGGCACCGGGGTTTCGGCCCCATGAGCCCGGGTGGCAGGTTTGCTGCAGTCATCCCGCGGAGGCCGGATATCGTCCCCAATGTGGAACCGGATCCTGCTCCGATCTCGATCACGCGCAGGCTGATCACCTCCGCGGTGGTCATTGTTGTGGCCCTCTTCCTCGGCATGCAGGGCTTCCAGAGGCTCAAGGCGCTGAAGAAGGAGAGCGCCCGAAGCGAGGGGGGCGTCCTCCCGCCGCTCGTGAGAGCCGAGACCGCCAAGCGCGGCCCGTACACCGAGGTGCTGCGCGGCTTCGGGCGGGCCCAGCCGCTTCGCCGCGCCGAGATCAAGGCCGAGGTGGCCGGCGTCGTGCGGGACGTGTCGAAGCTGCTGGAGCCGGGCACCGCAATCGTGCCGTCGGAGGCGACCAACGGCTCGCCCGACCGGCGCGGTGCCCCGGAGAAGGTCCTCCCCGTGCTCGTGCGGATCGACGACCGCGACCTGGTCGACCGCTACGAGCGTGCGCGCGAAGACGCGAAGGGCGCCGAGGCCGAGATCGTGCGACTGGCCACGGTGAAGGGCTCACTGCGCAAGCGCCTCGCCGTCGCGGACGAGGAGCTCGAGACGGCGGAGCGCGAGCTCGACCGCATCACGCCGCTCGTCCCGAAGACCCTGACGCAGAGCGCTCTCGACGCCCAGAAGCTCCAGGTGGCCCTGCGCCGGCAGGCCAAGCTGCAGCTCGAGGCGCAGATCAAGGAGAACGTCGAGGCCGTCAAGGTGACGGAGCGGCGTCTCGCCGCGCTCCAGCGCACGGTGCTCCTCGCGAAGCGCGAGAAGGAGCGCGCGATCATCCGCGCTCCGTTTGCGGGCCGCATCGAGGCGCGTCACGTCGACCCCGGCGAGCGCGTGCGCGTCGGCGATCCGCTCTTCACGATCGTCAACCTCTCGCGCATGCAGATCCCCGTGGCCCTGGCGGCCGGGCGCTACGCCGAGGTCGAGACGGGCGCCAAGGCGAAGGCGTTCCTGCCCGGGGACGAGAAGGCCCTGTGGGAGGGCACGGTCGAGCGCATCGCGCCGCAGATCAACGTGTCCGAGCGCACGTTCTACGCCTACCTCGTGGTGACCGGGAACGACACGCAGACGAGCGCGCCGCCGGGTAAGCATCTCGTGGCCGAGATCGACGGCCGCACGCACCCCGACGTCGTCCCCGTCCCGCGGCGGGCGTTCCTGGGCAAGCGCGTGTTCGTCGCGCGCGAGGACCCCGAGGAGGAAGGGGTCTATCTGGTCTCCGAGCGGACGCCGACCGTCACCCGGTTCCTGAGTGGCGTCGCGCTCGTCACCAGCGGCATCGAGGACGGTGAGCTGTTCCTGGTGACGAACCTCGAGTCGGCGGCCGAGGGCTCGCGTGTACGGCTCGTGATCGACGGGGCCAAGTGAACCTCCCGCGCTTCTCGGTCCGCAATCCCGTCGCGGTCAATCTGGCCATGTGGGCCGTCCTGATCGGGGGCGTGATCGCCTGGCTCTCGATGATCCGCGAGTTCTTCCCGCGCATCGATGCGGAACAGGTCATCATCACGGTGCCGTATCCGGGCGCGACGCCGGAGGAGATCGAGCGCTCCGTGACGCGGCTCGTCGAGCGCGAGATCGAGGACGTCAGCGACATCGAGGAGATCCAGGGCAAGGTCTTCGAGGGCGTCACGATCATCACGGCGGAGATGGAGCAGAACGCGGACCGCGACCGCGTGCTCAACGACCTGCGCGGCGAGCTCGACAAGGTCATCCCCGATCTGCCTGACGGCGCGGAAGAGCCGGAGATCGTCGAGGCCAGGCCGTACATCCCCGTCATCGCCGTCGTCCTCACCGGCGACACACCCGAGCACCAGCTGCACGAGGCGGTGCTCCGGGTCCGGGACGATCTGCTGGACCTCGATTGCGTGACGGAGCTCGTGATCACGGGCTTCCGCGATCGCGAGATCACGGTGGAGATCCAGCCCGAGAAGCTCGACGAGTACGGGCTGACGTTCGAGCAGGTTGGCCGCGCGGTGCAGGCCCTCAACCGCGACATCCCGGGGGGCCAGCTGAAGGGCACCAAGTCCAACGTGCGCGTCCGCACGATGGGCGAGGAGCGGCTGCCGCACGAGATCGAGAAGAAGATCATCCTCACGACACCGACCGGTACCGCCATCCGGCTCGGCGATGTCGCGCGCGTGCAGCGCGCCTTCGAGGACAAGACGGAGAAGGGCCGCTTCCAGGGCAAGCAGGCGGCGCAGATCTTCGTCTTCAAGACGCCCGAGCAGGACGCGATCGAGATCGCCGAGGCCGTGAAGGCCTACGTGAAGGAGAAGCCGGCGCTCGCCGGCGGTGCCGTCCAGCTCCAGACGACGACCGACCTCTCTCGCTTCATCGAGGGTCGCCTCGACCTCATGGTGCGCAACGCACGCGCGGGCCTGCTCCTGTTGCTGCTGACGCTGGCGATCTTCCTGGAGCTGCGCGTCGCGTTCTGGGTCGCGATCGGACTGGCCGTCGCGTTCATGGGCACGTTCATCGTGATGTGGGTGTTCGGGCTGTCGATCAACCTGATCAGCCTGTTCGGGCTCATCGTCGTGCTGGGTCTGATCGTCGACGACGCCATCGTCATCGGTGAGAACATCTTCCGAAAACAGCGGGAAGGCATGCCGCCGCTCCAGGCCGCCGAGGACGGCGCGGGCAAGGTCGCGCTCCCCGTGGTGGCCGCGGTGCTCACGACGTGCGCCGCCTTCGCGCCGCTGGCATTCATCGAAGGGCGCATGGGCACCTTCCTGGGCGTCCTGCCCCAGGTCGTAGTCGCGGCACTCTTCGTCTCGCTCTTCGAGGGCTTCCTCATCCTCCCCGGCCACCTCGCGCACAAACCCAAGGTGCGCAAGGAGCCGGGCCGCGTGCGTCGCGCACTCAACGCCTTCGGCGAGGCGCGGCATCGCTTCTTCGAGAAGACGCTGCCCAACTTCATGGAGGTGCAGCTGCGCTTCATGCTGCGCTGGCGCTACGCGACGGCGGGTCTGGCGCTGGCGATGCTCCCCGTGGTGGCCGGGCTCGTGGCCAGCGGTCTCGTACCGTTCGTGTTCCTGCCGGATACCGACGCCGAGACGCTGACCGCGGACCTCGAAATGGCCGCCGGTACGCCCGAGGAAGAGACGCAGCGCATCCTCGGCATCATCGAGGAGCTCGCACGCGACAAGCCGGAGATCGCCTCGACGTTCTCCGTGATCGGGGCGAGCTTCGGCGAGCGCGGCCGTCAGGCTGCGTCGGATCCGGCCGTCGTCGGCCAGATCACGATCGAGATGGTGGCGGCCGACGTGCGCGAGAGGAAGGGGCAGCGCAAGTCCCAGGCGATCCTGACCGAGCTCCGGCAGGAGACGTCGGACCTGCCCGGCGTGCGGCGGCTGTCCTTCGCAGGCCGATCGGGCGGCCCGGGCGGCCCCGACATCATGCTGCGCCTTCGCGGGGACGACCTCGACGTCCTGCAGCAGGCGCTGGTCCACGCCCGCGAGCACATCGCCACGTACGACGGCATCGAGGAGATGTACGACGACCTCGAGCTCGGCAAGCTCGAGGCGCGCATGCAGCTCCGCGACGACGCCCGGCTGCTCGGCATCACCACGCGCGACGTGGCCCTGCAGCTACGGCATGCACTGTTCGGCTTCGAGGTCCAGGACCTGCAGATCGGCGACGACGAGGTCACAGTGCGCGTCCTGCTGCCCGAGTCCGAGCGCAGGACGCTCGAGGACCTGGGCCGGCTGCGAATCGGCCTCCCGGACGGCTCGCGCGTGCCGCTGAGCGAGGCGGCGACGTTCGACATGGACCGCGGCTACGCCTCGCTCATGCGCGTGGACGGCAAGCGCGCGGCGACGATCACCGCCCAGGTCGACGACGAGATCGCCAACTCCGCCCAGATCACGAAGGAGATCGGGGAGTACCTAGCGGACATCGGCACGAAGTTCCCCGGCGTCACGACCAGCTTCGAAGGGCGGCGCAAGGAGACGAGCGAGTCGATGGGCTCGCTGAAGTACCTGTTCCCGATCGCGCTGCTGCTCATCTACTCGATCATCGCGATGCTGTTCCGCAGCTACGTCCAGCCGATCATCGTGATGAGCATCATCCCGTTCGCCGTCATCGGCGCGGTGCTCGGCCACCTGATCATGGGCTTCCCGATCACGATCCTCTCGATGATCGGCCTGGTGGCCCTTTCGGGCATCGTGGTGAACGACGGCCTGATCCTGGTGGACCTGGCGAACCGCAGGCGCCGCGAGGGACTGCCGCTCCTCGACGCGGTGGTCGAGGCGTCCAAGGGCCGCATGCGCGCGATCCTCCTGACGTCGATCACGACGTGCGTGGGCCTGGCGCCGATCATGCTGGAGACCAGCTTCCAGGCGCAGTTCCTCATCCCGATGGCGATCTCGATCGTGTTCGGGCTGGCGTTCGCGACCTTCCTGATCCTGGCGCTGCTGCCGGTCTTCTACCTGTGCCTCGAGGACCTCCGCGCGGGCATCCGCTGGCTTTTCGGCAGCCGCTGGCACCAGGAGCTCGGCTACGACCCGGGCGTAGAAGTAGGAAAGAAACACACGTGACGCATCCAGGGGCGTGACTGCCCAGGGAGCTGTAGGGGCGGCCGGAGGCCCCGAGGGAACCGAGGGGGCGAACGCCCGCCCGGATCGAATGCTCCAGCGACGCCCGCCTACCGGTGTCCCACCTCGCTCGGGGTCGGGCACAGGCAGAGGCACCGGCACCGGCACGGCGCCCAACGAAAACAGGCCACCGGGCGGAGCCCGATGGCCTGAAGGTCTATTGGACCGTTGCGGGTGAACTACCCGCAGCCGCCGCCGCTTCAGCATCCGGTGAGGATGGCCGCGGTTGCGAGCAGCATGGCCAGGCTGAGGATCCAGCGCATCTCGTACCTCCTAGGGCGTTGGGGGGAGCGAGCGGCCGGGCCGCCCATCGTCGGAATCGATCCTATACACGAAATCGATCGCTTCTCCCCTTCCTATTCGGTCGGACGGACACACCTCCTAAGTCCTGGATCGTCCGCGGGGCGGATGGTGGGCCAGGTGGGACTCGAACCCACAAATGAGGAAACCCCTCGGGGGATTTTAAGTCCCCTGCGTCTGCCAGTTCCGCCACTGGCCCGCCGCCATCCTATGAGGGAGCCCCGCGTCCACGCCTGGCACGCTGAGCGATCGTTCCGCGCTAACGCGCGGACTGGACGCGCCTACGGCGCGGCAAGGGGAAGCTGCGCGCCTCCCCTTCCAATCCCCTCCGTGCCACTGGCCCCCGGGGATCATACGCACGCCGCATCCTGTAGGGGCGGCCCAAGCCGGCGCGGAACGCGGCGGTGCAGGCCCGCCCACGAACCGGGTGCACGCGGGCGGGCCTCGCTCCGGCTCCGCCTCCGCTCGGGCCGCCCCTACGGCCGCATGCCGGTCGACCGCCACCTCCCCCACCGCCTCTTGCCAGGGGCCCGATCTCCGGTTTCCCTCTCCTGTCCGAGTCAGGCGCCGTGGCCGAGTGGTTAGGCAACGGATTGCAAATCCGTGCACCCCGGTTCGATTCCGGGCGGCGCCTCCA
>JASJDY010000075.1 GCA_030065025.1 Planctomycetota bacterium | reverse complement strand
CTCCGCCTGGGCAAATAGGCCGCGAGGGATCCGCGTCCACGTCCGCGTCCGCGTCCGCGACCCAAAACGGACGACGCGCGCATGGGGCGGGGTCGTGGTGGACACCCCTTGGCCTCCTTTGCCACGACCCTGTAGGGGCGGCCGGAGGAGGCCTGTAGGGCCGACGAACGCCCGCCCGCAACGAACACGACCCGTATCGGACGGGGTCGTGGACGCGGACGGGGTCGTGGCAACGGACGTGCAGGTGCACCCGTGGACACCCACGCACACCCCCATTTGCCCCCCAACACTCCCCCCCGCTACCCTTGTCCCCTGCCCCGCCCCCAGGAACCCCCGCCCATGCCCGACGCCCGTCCATGCGCCGACGCCTACGGTGCGCACGCCCGCGCCCACCCGGCGGTCCACGCCTTCTGCGACACCGTTGAGCAGATCCTGCGCACGACGCCCGCCGATGAGGTCCCCGATCGTGTCGCCGAGGCGCTCGCGCCCGTCCTGGCGACCGAGGGCCTGCTGTGCGACGAGCTGCGTGAGCCGGGGGCGGCCACGTATCGCAAACACGTGCTTTTCGCGTGTCCCGAGAAGCACTTCACGCTCGTGGCCATCGTCTGGCAACCGGGCCAGGGCACCGACATCCACGGCCACACCGCCTGGGGCGCCGTCGGCGTCTACGAGGGCCACCCCAACGTCGCCTGTTACGCCTGCGAGGAGGTCGAGGGCGGCCGCCATATCGCGCGGGAGACGAAGAACATCCACTGCGCGCCCGGCGACACGGCGACCGTGCGCCCCGGACTGTGCGACACGCACCGCATCTACAACGAGAGCGACGACGTCGTGATCACGCTGCACACGTACGGCCTCGACCTCGTCGCCGACCCCGACGCGATCAACATCCACCTCACGCTGGCGAGCTGATCCCGAGTGAACGTCCGCCGCGCCTGGCGCCGGATCACCACCTGGGCGCTGATCCTCGGTGCCGTCGCCGCGATCTTGACGACGCCCGGGGTCTTCCCACTACCCCGGAGTGCGCCGGAGACGCCGATCCCCGCTCCCGGCAGCGCAGACCTCGCGACGTCGATCGGTGCCTGGCAACAGGCGACCGATGCGGACCGGGCTGCCTATGTCGCCTGGCTGGTCCGCGCGGGACTCGACGAACGGCACGAGGCCGTGTCGGCGTGGTTCCGGGCACGCGCCGAGGATCGGCAGGAACTGTCGAGCGACCTCCTGCAGCAGATCTTCCTGATCCTCGCCGGCCTGTCCCTGCTCCTGATCGCGCTGCCCCTCTTCGTGAAGCCGGATCGCGCGCCGAGGCGTAGGGCACTGTGGTTCCACGCCGTCGTCGGCGCGGGCATCCTCTTCTTCACGTTCCTCTTCCTGAGCATCGGCCTCACCTTCCTCCTCGAGATCACGACCGACCTGTCGCAGCTCGCGACGCCCGAGGCAGGCCTGGTCGACGCCGCGTTCGACCGCATCGAGACCGAGGCCGAAGCGGCGCTGGCGCGGGATGCCGCCGCCGACGCACTGCCCTACGGCCCTCTGATCGGCGCGGGCGACCAAGGCTACGACGGCGGGTTCCTCGCGAACCTCTGGCGCAACCTGCAGTACTTCGACGCGGAGGCCTTCCGCCCGGCGGTGGTGTGGTCGCAGCGCGCGTGGTCCCTGCTGGGATTGATGCCGTATGTGATCCCGTTCCTGATCGCGCTCGTGTTCCTGCTCACCATGCGACCGACGCTCGGGCGTTTGCTCCGCATGCCGCTCCAAGCCGGCCGGGGCGAACCCCGGAGCGGACGTCGCGCGCTCAAGGAGGCGCTCGTCTTCGTGGGCCGCGAGTGGCTGGCCATCCTCGTGCTCACGCTGATCCTGGTCTTCGTGTCGCTGCTGCTCCATCTGGGCGTGCGCCACCTGAGTCACTCGCTGATCCGCCTCGCCCTCGACGAGACGCGGACGACCATCGACTACTTCGGGCACCTGACGACACCGGCGGAACAGCCGCGCTTCTCGATCGTCATCCTCGCGCTCCCGATGTTCCTGGTGGTCGCCACACTCGCGACGGCCGGCGGGCTCGGCCTGTTCGCCCTGTGGGCCCGGCGGGTCACGCAGCTGCGCTACCACCAAGGCATCCCGCTCCGAGGCCACGACCGCTTCTGGCGTCGTGGCCTGTTCGCGGTGCTGCAGCTGCAGTGGATCCCGATGCTTCTGCTGTGGGTGCTGGCGACGCCGCTCGCGAAGCTCCACGCGTCCCCCATCGCGAACGCCCCAGATGCGCTCGGCCGCCTGACGACCACCGCGTGGGTGATCGGCCTGGGGCTCTTGATCGCCTTCCCCCTGTTCGGCGGCATCCGCGGTCTCCTCTACCTGCTGCGCTTCCGTCCGTCGCGCGAGGGCGGCCGCGAGGTGGACTACGAGCTACGGCCGTCGACGGACGAGGATCACGACTTCCTGCGGCGCGCCCACCACGCGGGTCTGCAACCGTGGATCACGGCCGTCTTCGGGTGGGATCCCGAGGAGCAGGAGCGACTCATGGACGACTGGCTGCAGCGTGTCCAGCCGGACATCGTCACGATCGGCGGCAAGGACGCGGGCTACCTGCTCGTGCGCGACGACGGCGACGTGATCACCGGCCTCGCGGTCGTGCTGCTTCCGCGGTATCAGCGCCGCGGCGTGGGCACACGACTCGTGCAGGGCGTGATCGACCGCGCGACGGCGGAAGGGAAGCCGGTCGTCATCCGGGTGCTACGCGGCAACCCGGCCAAGCGGCTCTACGAGCGCCTGGGCTTCGAGGCGTTCGAGGAGACGGAGACGCACATCCGGATGCGGCGGCCTCTGGATGATGAGCACTAGGTCAACGTGGTCCGCTTCGGGTCCAGCCCGCGCGCTTGTTCCGCTATGCTGACGCCGTGGTCGATGATGCTGCCATCTGGACGAGGCTCCAGGGATCGCGTGTCGTCGTGCTCGTGCGCCTCTCGCCAGACGGCGTCATCCAGGCGTGCAACCGCGCCCTGTGCGAGATCGTCGGCCAGGACGCGGAGACGCTCCTCGGCCGATCATTGACGGATTACCTGGCTGAGCACGAGGCAAGCTCCCTGCCGCTCCCCGTAGAGCCGACCGACGGACGGCGCTTCCTGCTCAATCTGGTGGACGCCCATCGCGATCCGTTCACCTTCGAGTGCTCCGTCGTGACCTCCGAGGATCAGCTGTGGCTCGTCGCAGAGCCGGTTCCCGAGCACGAGCTGCGACGTCAACTCGTCGACCTCAACAACGCGCTCGCGGTCGCAACCCGAGAGAGCGCCAGGAACGCACGCGAGCTCGCGGCGGCGCTGAAGGACCTGGAACAGTCGCACTGGACCATCCGCCGCATCCAGGAAGTGTTGCCGATCTGCCTTGAGTGCAACCGCGTCAAGGGTGAGTCCCAGTGGGAGGACGTGGTCGATTTCATGCGTCGGCATGCCCTCTTCCTCAGCCATGGCTACTGCGAAGCGTGCGCGAACAAGCTGCGCGCGAGTCGTGGCCTCGACCGTGGATCTCGGAGCGAGGGCACGGCGTGACGAACGACGCGTTGCACCGACGGCATCTGGCCGAGCTCGTACGCGCCGCGAAGGACGACGTCGCCGAGCTCGTCGTTGCGCGCATGGAGAGCGAGCATCCGAAGCGCTGGGCTGCTCTGACGGCGGGCGCTCGCGCGCATGCCCGCACCGACATCACCTATCACGTCGAGTTCCTGGCTGGCTCGCTCGAGCTCGGCGAGCCCCACCTGTTCGAGGACTACGCGCGCTGGGCAAGTCGGGTGCTCTCCGCGCGGGGCCTCGACCTGGGCGGACTGCGCACGAGTCTCGAGC
Source organism: Planctomycetota bacterium (assembly GCA_030065025.1). Taxonomy (GTDB): domain Bacteria; phylum Planctomycetota; class PLA2; order PLA2; family JAEUHO01; genus JAHEIK01. The sequence goes on along the minus strand of JASJDY010000075.1, from coordinate 6,993 downwards.
ACGCCGGAGCGGCCTTGCGAGATCGGCTCGGAGCCACCGGAACGCGCGATCTAGATGCGACCCTCGCGCAGGGCATCGCCTGCATCGCGGAACCGCCGGAGTCGGCGGCAACGGCAGACGAAGACGCCCTGGCCTTGACGCGCAGCCTCTTCCTGCAGGCGATCCTCCGAGGAGAGCGGCAGGCGGCGCACAACGTGGTCATGGAAGCAAGGGACCGCGGCCACGCCGTCATCGACCTGTACGTCGACGTGTTCCAAGAGGCGCTCTACGAAGTCGGCAGGCTCTGGGAACGAAACGAGATCCCTGTCGCCAGTGAGCACATGGCCACGGCCACTGCGCAGTTCGTGCTCACCCAGATGTACGACCACCTTCCGCGTTCGAGCGAGCGCCGGGGCCGCGCCATCGTCACGGGCGTGCAGGGCGAGCAGCACCAAGTCGGCGCCTACATGATCGCGGACCTGCTCGAGTCCGACGGGTGGTCCGTGCGGTTCCTCGGCACGAACATGCCGCACGCGGGGATCCTCACCGCGATTGAGGAGCACGAGCCCGAGCTCGTCGGGATCTCGGTGACGATGCTCGGCAGCCTGCCCAGCGTGCGCGATCTGATCGACTCGATCCGCCGAGATCATGACGTGCGCATCGTCGTCGGTGGCGGGGCCTTCCGCGCGTCGACGGACGGGTGGCGGATGGTCGGCGCGGATGGATACGCACCCGACCTTCGCTCGGCCGCGGAGGTCGTGCGCAGACTCGCCAGCGCGTAGATCCTAGCGCGCTGCGGCCCCCCGCCACGGCTCCACGCGCGCGCCGGGCTGCGCGAAGACCATCTGCACGTTGCCGAGGAAGCGCTCGGCGAAGCCGCCCTCGCAGTAGGCGAAGTAGTAGTCCCACATGCGCAGGAACGTGTCGTCGAAGCCCTGCGCGCGTGCTTCGTCGAGCCGCGCCAGGAAGCGCTCGCGCCACTCGGACAGCGTGCGTGCGTAGTCCGGACCGATGTCCTCGAGATGCAGGAGGCGCATGTCGGTCTTCGCCATGAACGCGTCGTTCAGCACCTTCACCGACGGAATGAAGCTGCCGGGGAAGACGTAGCGCTTGATGAAGTCGACGTGCTTGCGCGCGCGGTCGTAGTGACGATCGTCGATCGTGATCGCCTGCAGGCCGACCATGCCGTCGGGTGCGAGGCGCTCGCCGATGATCTTCGCGAACGTCTTGAGCCAGCGGTGGCCGATGGCCTCGACCATCTCGATGCTCACGACGCGGTCGTAGGTGCCCTTGAGGTCGCGATAGTCCTCGGCGCGCACGTCAACCTGCCGCCCGAGGCCCGCGCGGCCGATGCGCGCACGCGCGTACTCGTACTGGCGGTTGCTGATCGTCGTGGTCGTGACGTGGCAGCCGTAGTTCTTGGCGATGTGCTCGGCGAATGCGCCCCAGCCCGTGCCGATCTCGAGGACGCGCATGCCGGGCGCGAGCCCGAGTTTGCGACACAAGCGGTCGTACTTCTCGTGCTGCGCTTCCTCGAGCGTGCTGTCGGCGCGCTCGTAGACCGCGGCGGAGTACGTCATGGACGGGTCGAGCCACAGCTCGAAGAACTCGTCGCCGAGGTCGTAGTGGGCGGAGATGAAGCGCTTGCAGGCCTTGCGGCTGTTGCGCTGCATGCGGTGGAAGGTCTTGAGCGCCGGTCGCGTGATGCGGGCGAGGCCGCCATCGAGCGCGCTCATCAGCTTGCGGTTGCGGAGGAAGATGCGGATGACGGCGGGCAGGTCGTCGGCCGACCACGCGCCGGCCATGTACGCCTCGCCGGCCCCGAGGAGGCCGCGGCCGAGCACGTCGGACCACAGCACGGGGTCGTGCACGGTGACGGTGGCGGAGGGTCCGTTCTCGTCGCCGAGGCGCGTCTCGCCCTCGGCGTCACGAATGCACAGGCTCCCGGCGCCCAGGTTCTTCAGACGGCCGAGCACCAGGCTGCGGGCCAGACGCTGCCCGCCCTTCGGCAGGCTGAGTCCGAGCTCCGGTCGGGGCAGCGTCAGGGACATGGTCGGATCCTCTCGCGTGGCTTGGATGCGCGAAGAAGGGAGTGCGCTTCCACCAGAGACGCAGGGCCTGCCAGTGGATGGCCGCAATCACCTTGAAGGTCATGAACGGGTGGCGCAGGAGCACCCGATGGAGCGAACCCGCACTCCATCGACGGCGCTCGAGCGCAAGAGTTGCATCCAGCATGGCTCGCCCGTCCTCGCGGGTCTCCATGTGGACGAAGATGCGCTCCCCAGGCTCGACGTAGCGCCAGTCGTAGTCCTGGGCCATGCGCATGAAGGGCGACACGTGGAAAGCCTTGGGGAAGCGGAAACGCTTGCGGCGCCCCGAAGCGTCCTCCTCGGCGCGGGTGTGGACGTAGGCGAAGCGCTCGCCCCAGGGCGTGTTCGTGATGTGCGTGACGATCGTGTCGACCCGCTCGCCGGCGGCATCGAAGCAGTAATAGAACGTCACCGGGTTGAACACGTAGCCGAACGTGCGCACCTGCGTGAGCATGCGTACCGGCCCCTCCGGCCGGCGGCCCGTCTCGCGCTCGACCAGGTCACGCACGGCGACGTCGAGCGGCACATCGGCCGGTCCGAGGTAGTCGGCGCGGCGGAACCAGGCGAGGTTGCGACGGCCCAGCGACCAGAGGCCGGTCTTGCGGAAGAGCCGGGGCAGCTCGTCCAGGTCGAGGTAGAGCATGTAGAGGCGGTAGCGGAAGTGGTTCCGCACCGGGGCGTGGCGGCGGTGGCGCACCCACCCCTCGTAGATGCCGCTGTGACGGATCGGGGCGGCGCTCATGCGAGGGTCTCCCCGAAGCGCTCGGTCACGCGCACGGCGCTGCGGACACCGTCCTCGTGGAAGCCCCACCCCCAGTACGCGCCCGCGTACCAGGTGTGGCGCACGCCGTTGATCTCCTCCCAGCGCAGCTGGGCGGCACGCGTCGCGGGCGTGTACACGGGATGGTGGTAGCCGATGCGTCGCAGGATGCGCTCCGGCGCGATGTCCGTCGTGCGGTTGAGCGTCACGAAGAAGGGCGGATCGGCGGGGAGCGTCTGCAGCCGGTTCATCCAGTAGGTCACCGTGGCCGTCGCCGTGGCTTCGGCGGGCACATGGTAGTTCCAGCTCGACCACGCTGCGCGCGCACGGGGCATCACGCGCTCGTCGGTGTGCAGGATCGCCTCGTTGGGCTGGTACGGAATGGCCCCCAGCACGTCGGACTCCGCCGGCGACGGATCCGCGAGCATGCGCAGGGCCTGGTCGCTGTGCGTCGAGATCACGACGGCGTCGAAGCGCTCGCGCCCGTGCGCCTCCGTCTCGATCTCGACGCCTTCGTCGTCCCGGCGGACGGACTGCACCGGCGTACGCGTGCGGATGCGATCGCGAAAGCCCGCGATCAGCTTCTCGACGTAACGCTGCGACCCGCCGCGGATCGCCAGCCAGTCCGGGCGCCCCTTCACCTTGAAGAAGCCGTGGTTCTCGAAGAAGCGCACGAAGTAGTGGGCCGGGAAGTCGAGCACCGTGCCGGGGTCGGCGGACCAGAGCGCTGCGGCCATCGGCACGATGTACAGGTCGCTGAGCGCCGGTGAGTAGCCCTCGCGCGCGAGGTACTCGCGCAGCGTGAACGCGCCTTCCTCCTCGGTGAGCAGCGCAGGCGCGGAACGGTTGAAGCGCAGGATCTCGCGCAGCAGGCGCCAATGCGCGCGCCGCAGCAGGTTGCGTCGCTGCGCGAAGAAGGCGCCGAGCCCGCTGCCGCACCACTCGAGGTCGTCGGCCTCGCTCTGGACGCTGAAGCTCATGTCCGTGGGCTGCACGGCGACGTCGAGCTCCTCGAGCAGCCGCACGAACAGCGGGTAGTTCGGCCGGTTGAACACGATGAAGCCGGTGTCGACGTGGTGGATCGTGCCGCCGAGCGACACGTCGATCGTGTTCGTGTGGCCGCCCGCGCGCGCGCCGGCTTCGAAGACGGTGACGTCATGCGAGCGCGACAGCAGGTACGCGCTCACGAGGCCGCTGATGCCGGCACCGATGACGGCGATCCGCACGGCGCGACTCACGACTGCAGTCGCTGAGCCAGGATCCGTTCGGGAACAGGCTTCAGGTCCCAGATGAGGCCGACGGCCGCCAGGAGGCGCAGCACGTAGGCCGTGATGTCGATCTCCCACCAGCGGTGCCCCTGCTGCATCGCAGCGGGGTAGTGGTGGTGGTTGTTGTGCCAGCCCTCACCGAGCGTGAGGATCGCGAGCCACCAGTTGTTGCGGCTGTCGTCGTGGGTGGGATAGCGCCTGCGGCCGACGAGGTGCGCGACGGAGTTGATCGACACGGAGATGTGGAAGAGCACCGTGGTGGAGATGAAGAAGCCCCACACGACCAGCTGCCAGCCGGAGGTGCCCAGCGTGGGTGCAGTGGCAGCCAACAGCTCGCCGAGGCCGTAGAGACCGAAGGCCAGCAGCAGCGGCACGATGATGTTGAAGCGGTCCAGGAAGCGAAGCTCCGGGTAGCGCGCGAGGTCGGGCACCTGCTTGATGTCGGTGGCGAAGTTCGCCCGCGAGGTCACCCAGCCCATGTGGCTCCACAGGAAGCTGTGCTGGACCGGGCTGTGGACGTCGGCCGGCTCGTCGGAGTGGCGGTGGTGCTTGCGATGGTGCGCGGCCCACCACAGGGGCCCACGCTGGACGGCACTGTTGCCGAGGATCGCAAAGACGAACTGCATGGGGCGGCTCGTCTTGAACGCCCGATGCGAGAAGTAGCGGTGGTAGAGGCCCGTGAGCGCAAACATGCGCACGAGGTAGAGGCCCCCGGCGACGGCGACGGCCACGGGGCTCCAGCCGACCCAGATGACGCCGAGACAGCCTGCGTGCAGCACGATGAAGGGCAGGATCCGGGCCCACTCCACCCGCTGGGGCCCGGCGTCCGCGGGGAGGCCGTCGGGATCCGGCGGGCCGGAGTCGACCCAGGCGCGCAGACTGCGCCCCAGGCGCTTCAGGCGGGAGTCCGGGCGCGGCGCGGACGACGGAGCGGTTCGGGCGTTCATGATGGCTCTCGGCAGGGCTGAAGAGTGTGTACAGGTTATTACCTGGACATCAAGGGGGAAACTGGGAGAACGGAGCGCGCGTCGTCCCTGCAGACCCGATATGGCCCTTCTTCCTCCCCTAGCGCTCTCCCTTACCACGCCGTGGCTGGCCCCCGCCACCGGTCTGGCGGTTCTCGCCGTGGGCATGTTCGCGCTCTGGCTGCACCAGAAGCGGACGGGCAACGCGGCGATCGTGGACGCGGGCTGGGCCGCGGGACTCGGCGTCCTCGCCGTGGGCTACGCGTTCACGATGGATGGCCTGCTGCTCCGGCGCGTCCTCGTGGGCGGCATGGTCGGCCTCTGGTCGCTCCGCCTCGCATCGCTCCTCTACTTCGGACGCATCCGGGGACGGCCCGAGGAGGGCCGCTACGTCCGGCTGCGCGAGATCTGGGGCGAGCGCCAGGAGGTCCGCCTCCTGCAGTTCTTCCTCGGGCAGGCGCTGCTGGCCGTGCTGCTGTCACTGGCCTTCCTGCCCGCGATGCTCGACACGCGTGCCCTGGGCCTCTTGGACGGCGCCGCGCTTCTGCTCTTCGTGCTCGCGCTGGGCGGTGAGTCGCTCGCCGACCGCCAGCTCGACCGCTTCAAGGCCGACCCTGCCAACAAGGGCCGCGTCATGGACCGTGGTCTCTGGAGCTGGTCGCGCCATCCCAACTACTTCTTCGAGTGGCTGCTCTGGATCGCCTTCGTGCTGCCCGGGCTCACCGCTCCGTGGGGCCTGCTCTCGTTGCTGGCTCCCGCCGCCATGCTCTTCTTCGTGCTGAAGGTCACGGGCATCCCCCCCAGCGAGGCGCAGGCATTGCGCTCGCGGGGCGATGCCTACCGCGACTACCAGCAGCGCGTCTCGCCGTTCTTTCCGCTCCCGCCCCGAAAGGAGCTCGTCTCGTGATCCTGCACACGCTTCTCGACCGTGGACTCGTGCCCGACTGGGCCATCCGGCGTGGCATCCGCCGCCTGCTTCGCGCCCGTCTCGACCAGGAGGACCGCGGCAGCGACGCCGCCAACGAGGAACAGATCCAGCGGTACATGGACGAGCTGCGCCGCTCCCCTCTCGCCGTCCACATGGACGACGCCAACGACCAGCACTACGAGGTGCCGGCCGCGTTCTTCGAGAAGGTGCTCGGCAAGCACCTCAAGTACAGCTGCGGCCTCTGGTCGGACGGCGTGACGACGCTCGACGACTCCGAGGAGGCGATGCTCGCGCTCTACGCGGAGCGCGCCGGCATCGAGGACGGCATGGAGATCCTCGATCTCGGCTGCGGCTGGGGCAGCTTCTCGCTCTACGCGGCGGAGCGCTTCCCGAACTCCCGGATCCTCGGCGTGAGCAACTCGGCGGGGCAGCGCGCGTTCATCGAGGGTCGCGCCGCCGAGCGCGGTCTCGACAACCTCGAGATCGTCACGCGCGACATCAACGACTTCGAGACGACGCGGCGGTTCGACCGCGTGGTGTCGATCGAGATGTTCGAGCACCTGCGCAACTACGAGCAGATCATGCGCCAGGTGGCCGGCTGGCTGAAGCCCGACGGTCAGTTCTTCGCGCACATCTTCGTGCACGAGCGCTTCGCGTACCCGTTCGAGACGGACGGTGCCGCGAACTGGCTCGGCCGGCACTTCTTCACCGGCGGCCAGATGCCGTCGGCCGACCTGCTGCCGCGCTTCGACGAGGACATGACGCTGCAGACGCGCTGGGACGTCGACGGGACGCACTACGCGCGCACGTCGCGGGCGTGGCTGGACAACGTGGACCGACACAAGGACGAGCTGATCCGCCTTCTCGATGAGTCCGGCGGTCCGGTCCCGGGCGCCGTGGCGCTGCGCCGCTGGCGCGTGTTCTTCATGGCCTGCGAGGAGCTGTGGGCCTACGACCAGGGCCGTGAGTGGTTCGTGAGTCACTACCTGTTCCGGCCGAAGGC
>JASJDY010000278.1 GCA_030065025.1 Planctomycetota bacterium | reverse complement strand
ATGACGCGCAGGTCGTTCATCTCCGAGGCGCCGCGCTTGGCCGCGGCTCGACCGCCGTCCACCGTGACGACCTGCGAGGCGCCCAGCAGGAGGAGGTCGGCCGACTTCATCGCGACTATGCGTCGCTCATCGGGATGCGGATGTCGTTGTTGCGCGCGAAGCCCTCGGCTGCGCCGTAGCCCGCGTCGACGTGACGCACGACGCCCATGCCGGGATCGCTCGTGAGCACGCGCTCGAGCCGCTTCGCGGCGGCCTCGGTGCCGTCGGCCACGACGACCATGCCGGCGTGGATCGAGTTGCCGATGCCGACACCGCCGCCGTGGTGGATCGAGACCCACGTGGCGCCGGCGGCCGTGTTGACGAGCGCGTTCAGGAGGGGCCAGTCGGCGATGGCGTCCGAGCCGTCCTTCATGCCCTCCGTCTCGCGGTTGGGGCTCGCCACCGAGCCGGCGTCCAGGTGGTCCCGGCCGATGACGATCGGCGCCTTCAGCTCGCCCTTGGCGACGAGCTCGTTCATGGCGAGGCCGAGCCGCGCGCGCTCGCCGTAGCCCAGCCAGCAGATGCGCGAGGGCAGGCCCTGGAACTGGACCCGCTCACGCGCCATGCGGATCCAGTTCGCGAGGTAGTCGTCGTCGCCGAACAGCTCGAGGACCAGGTCGTCGGTGCGATAGATGTCCTCGGGATCGCCGGAGAGGGCGACCCAGCGGAAGGGGCCCTTGCCGAGGCAGAAGAGCGGGCGGATGTACAGCGGCACGAAGCCCTCGATGTCGAAGGGATGCGTGTGGCCGCCCTCCTGCGCGTGGCCGCGCAGGTTGTTGCCGTAGTCGAACGTGACGGCGCCGCGCTCCTTGAGCGCGAGCATGAGGTCGATGTGCTTGACCATGGTGGCCAGCGAGCGCTGCTCGTAGTCCCCGGGGGCGCTCTCCCGCAGCTCGATGGCCTGCTCCAGGGTGACGCCCTTGGGGACGTAGCCGTTCAGCGGATCGTGCGCGCTCGTCTGGTCGGTGAGCACCGCGGGCGTGATGCCGCGCTCGACCATGCGCCCGAGGAGGTCGACGATGTTGCAGCACACGCCGATGGAGATCGCCTCGGCCTTCTCTGCGGCCGCGACGGCAGCGTCGATCGCTTCGTCGATGTCGTCGATGCGGCGATCGCAGTAGCGCGTCTCCAGACGCTTGTCGATGCGGCTGCCGTCGACGTCGGCCCCGAGGAACGTGGCTCCGGCCATCGTGGCTGCCAGCGGCTGCGCGCCGCCCATGCCGCCGAGCCCCCCCGAGACCACGAGCTTGCCGGCGAGGGAGCCGTTGAAGTTCGTGCGGCCGCAGGCGGCGAAGGTCTCGTAGGTGCCCTGGAGGATGCCCTGCGAGCCGATGTAGATCCACGAGCCCGCGGTCATCTGGCCGTACATCGTGAGGCCGAGCGCCTCGAGCCGCGCGTGCTCGTCGCGCGTGGCCCAGTGCGGGACCAGGTGGCTGTTCGCGAGCAGCACGCGCGGTGCATCCTCGTGCGTGCGGAAGACGGCGACGGGCTTGCCGCTCTGGACGAGCAGCGTCTCGTCGGGCGCCATCGTCTCGAGGGTCTTGAGGATCGCGCGCAGCGCCTCCCACGACCGCGCCGCCCGGCCCGTGCCGCCGTAGACGACCAGCTGATCGGGCGCCTCGGCCACCTCCGGATCGAGGTTGTTCAGCAGCATGCGCATGGGCGCCTCGAGCAGCCAGCTCGCGGCCTGCAGCTCCGTGCCGCGCGGCGCGCGGACGGGACCTTCGTAGCCGATCCCGAAGTCCTTGCGCTGCATGGGGGGCTCAGCGGTCGTCATGGCGCGGATCCTCCGATGGGGGGGCACATCGTACGGCGTCCAGTTAGGGGACAAGAGGCGGGGACGAGCCGATGAGGACGTCGACTTGTGTGATTCAATGCCCTGGATGCTGCGCCGCTCCACGACGCTCCTGATCGCCCTGTTCGTGGGCCTCCAGTTCGGGACGGCGGTCCACGCGGACGACGACCGCATGTTCGATCCGCGCTTCCGGGAGGGCGCTCCGAGCGACGCCCTGGTCAAGGGCCCGCCCCAGCTCTCCCGGGGCCACCTCAACGCCTTCGTCGATCTCTTCGAGGCCGCCTTCGACCTGGCACTGCCCGCCGCCACGGAGCAGGCCCTGCGGGACGCCCTGGAGACCGAGTACGCGAAGCGTGACGCCGCCTGGCGCGAGGGACTCTTCGATCTCACGGACTCGATCGTGAACCTGCGCTGCTGTGCGCGCTGCGGCAACCGGTCGGGGGTGCGCGGCTGTCTGCGCAGCTTCCGCCGTTCCATCGACGAGCGGGTGCGGGCCGAGCCCTCCGGGGCCGCCAACAAGATCATGATCCGCGTGCTGGAGCGCCGCCACGAGGTGGTCTGGGTCGGGGACCCCGAGGTCAAGCGCCTCGCGGCCGACGCCTACCTGGAGATGGTCCAGTTCGTCACGTCGCTCGGGCGCAACGAGAAGGTCGCCATGTCCTCCGGCCAGCTGAGCGCGCTGCGCGACTACCTGGGCCGGGATCTGCGGCGCCTGTCCGAGGCCACGCGCGAGAAGCTCGCGGGCATCCACCGCACGTGGCTGCTCGTGAAGGCACGCTGGGATCGCGGCCGCGACACGCGCCGCTTCCGCATGCGCCGTGAGGCGACCCTGCTGATGGCTCGACTGGCGCCCGTCGAGGGCGGCCTGACCGTGGATCCGGGCTCGGACCTCAAGGCCTACGCGCGCGCGGCGTCCAAGGTGGCGGCGGCCGACCGGCCGTTCGACGCGGCCACGGCCGTGGCGCGCAATCCGCAGGCGCTGCTGCAGGCGCTCACGCGTGGGCTCGCCATCGACCGCGGCGCGTCCGAGTTCACGTTCATGTTCCGCTGAGTCTCGGCAACGGAAGGGGACCGGCCCTGCGCATCGGGATCGACTACCGTCCCGCGCTCGACGGCCTCGGCGGCATCCGCGTCTACGTCCGCGAGCTCGTGGCGGCCCTCGCGACAGCGTTCCCGGACGACCGGCTCGAGCTCTACGGCCACCGGCTGCGTCGTCCCCGCGAGCGTCCGACGGCGGCGCTGCCGCCGAACGCCAGGCTCCGTAGCAGTCGCGTCCCGGCCGGCGCCCTGTCGCTCGCCGAGCGTGCCGGCCTCGGGGCGGACGTGCTGCTCGGCGCCGCCGATGTCGTGCACTGGACGGACTACGTGGCGCTCGGAACGCGCCACGCGCCGGTGGTCGCCACGGTTCACGACGTCTGCTTCGCCGACCTGCCCGCGTGCTACACGACCGCGCAACGCGCTGCCGCGACGGTGCTCGTCCGGCGTGTCGCCGACGAGGCCGCGCGCATCATCGTGCCCTGCGACCGGGTCGTCGGGGACCTGCGGCGACACTTCGATGTCGAGGCCGATCGCATCGACGTCGTGCCCCACGGCTGCCGCCCGCTACCCGACGGACCTCCCGCCGTGGAGCACGGCGCCGAGTACGTGCTCTGCGTCGGAACGCTGCAGCCGCGCAAGAACGTCGAGCGATTGATCGAGGCGTTCGACGCCGTTCACGCACAGCACCCGCGCCTCAAGCTCGTGCTCGCCGGGCCCGTCGGCTGGATGGCCGATGGCATCCGAGTCGCCACGCTCGCGCGTGCACACGTGGTCCACGAGCCCGAGGCAGACGCCGCGCGACTCGCCGCGCTCTATCGTGGGGCGCTCGTGGTGGCGATGCCGTCTCTCGCCGAGGGCTTCGGCCTGCCCGTGCTCGAGGCCATGGCGCTCGGCAAGCCGGTGCTCGTGGGGGCCGACACCGCGTGCAGCGATCTGGCTGCCGACGCCGGACTGGCCGTCGACGCCACCGACGTCGACGCGCTGGCGACGGGACTCCTCACGCTCGTCGCGGACGAGGCGCTGCGTCAACGTCTCGGTGCGCGCGGTGTCGAGCGTGCCGCGGCCTTCACGTGGGAGCGCAGCGCACGCCTCACCCGTGCCGTGTACGCGAAGGCGCTCCAGGCGTGATCGCCGTCGACGCGAGACCCTTCACGCTGGGACCGCCGAGCGTGGCCCAGGCACTCACCGCGCTGCTCGCGGGGTGGCAGCGGATCGAGACGCGGATGCCGCTCCGCGCCCTCGAGGCAACGGACCGCAGGGCGCTACCTGCACTCGTGGCCGACGCGCGCGCCGAGGCGTTCTTGTCGCCGTGGTCGTCCTTCCCGCGACTGGGCGTGCCCGTCGTGGCCCTCGTGCACGAGCTGCCCTTCGTGCGCGGCGTCAGCGAGGGCCGGCTCCGCGACTGGAAGCACCGCCGCTGGCTGCGCCGCAACGTACGCGCGTGCGCCGCGATCGTGGTTCCCACCGCGGCGACCCGGGACGATGTGATCGCGCTCCATCCGGAAGCGCGCGAGCGTGTGCACGTCGTGCCGCACGGCTTCGATCCGGAGCCCTGGGCAGCTGCCGAGCGAGCTCCTGCCGAGCCTCCGTATGCGGTGATGGTCGGCGTCGGAGCCACGCGACGCATGGCGCTCAAGAAGGGCCTCGACGTCGCGCTCGAGGCCTGGCGCGCCCGGCTCGTGCCCGAGGGGCTGCGGCTCGTGTTGGTGGGACAGTCCGCCTTCGCCCTCCCGACCGGAGTCGAGGCGCGTCCGGATCTCGACGCGCCCGCGCTACGCCAGCTCGTGGCCGGCGCGCGTCTCCTCCTCTATCCCTCCCGCAGCGAAGGCTTCGGGTATCCGCCGCTCGAGGCGCTCGCCGCCGGTGTGCCCGTCGTCGCGTCGGACATTCCCGCCGTGGTCGAGGTGACCGGCGAAGGGGCCGTGCGGGTGCCGCCGGGCGACGCGCCAGCGCTCGCGGCCGGCATCCGCACCCTGCTGGACGACGAGGCGACGCATGCAGCCTGTCTGGCCGCCGGGCGGGAGCGTATCGCCGCGCTCACGCCCGAGCGCGCGGCCCTCGGCATCCGGGACGTCTTCCGAGCTATCGGCGTCGACGCATGACGCGCATGGTCGTCGTCGACTGCACGCCGTACGGGCCCGAGCCTTCCGGCGCACGCCGCCGGGCCGTCGAGCTGCTGCGGCGCGTGCCGGCGTTGCTGCCCGACGACGTGTTCGAGGTGCACTGGGCCCGCGACGGCGGCGGACCGCCCCCGGACCTCGAGGCGCCGAACCTCGTGCACGCGACCGTCGACGCCTCGTGCCGCGGCGGCGCGCGGCGCTGGCTGCGGCGCGGTCGCGACTTGCGCCGGCGCCACGCCCACGCGGCCTTCACGCATCTGCTCACGGACCACGGGCCGGTGGTCGCGCCGGAGCGCGTCCGTAACCTCGTCACGCTGCACGACCTGCGCTTCCTGCACGGCTACGGCGGCCGCCTGCGCCGGTGGTACGGACGGCGGCGATACGGCGGCGTGCTGCGGCGCGCTGCGGGCGTCGTCGCCGTGTCGGCCTCGGTGGGGGCGGAGGCTCTCGTGCGCTACGGGCTCGCTGCCGAGCGCGTCCACGTCGCGGCGAACGCCGTGTGCGCGCCGTTCCGGCCACCGGATTCGGGCGAGCGGGCGGGCGCGATCGTCGTCGCCCGGGACGAGCCGCGGAAGGCGCGCGGCGCGGCAGTGGCGGCGGCGCGCGAGGCGGGGCTCGAGCTGGACGTGGTCGACGACGCCTGTCGGGACGAGGAGCTGGCAGCGCGCTACGGGCGCGCGCGCTGGCTGCTCGCGCCGTCGCTGCTCGAGGGCTTCGACCTGCCGGTCGTCGAGGCGCTGGCGTGCGGCACGCCCGTGATCGCGTCGGACATCCCTCCGCACCGCGATCTCGTGGAGGCCGGCGCACGAGGCATCGTCCTGGTGCCCATC
>JASJDY010000277.1 GCA_030065025.1 Planctomycetota bacterium | reverse complement strand
GTGCCGGTGCCTCTGCCGGTGCCCGCACGTGCACGGGCGGGCAGAGGCACCGGCACATGGCACGGGCACGCGGCCGCATGGACGCCAGCGCCGCCCTCGGTACCATCCTCCGTTCCCCCTCGGAGGCCCTGCACCGTGTTCAAGTCCGCCGTCGTCGCTGCGCTGCGCGAGGCCCTGGGCGCCGATGCCGAGGGTCTGGATCTCGCAGCCCAGCTGAGCCCGCCCCCGAAGGTCGAGATGGGGGACCTGGCCTTCCCCTGCTTCCCGCTCGCCAAGATCCGCAAGGCCCCGCCGCCGAAGATCGCGGCCGAGCTGGCCGCAGCGATCCCCGCCGGCGGACCGATTGCCGAGGTCAAGGCGCTCGGGCCGTACGTCAACTTCTTCGCCGATCCCGCGGCGATGCTCACGGCCCTCCACGAGGGGCTCGAGGACGGCAGCTTCTTCGACGCGCTCCGGACCGACGCGCCGACGCGCGTGATGATCGAGTTCAGCCAGCCGAACACGCACAAGGTCTTCCACGTCGGGCACCTGCGCAACGTGTGTGTCGGTGACGCCCTGGTGCGCGTGTTCCGGGCCCGGGGTCACGACGTCGTGGCGGCGAACTACTACGGCGACTTCGGCATCGACGTCGCGAAGTGCCTCTGGTGGCTGCGGGGGCACCCGCAGGAGGAACCGCCGGTCGAGGGCCGCACGGCATGGCTTGGTCAGGCCTACACCGCCGCGACGCTGACGGTCGAGGAGGCCGAGGGCCAGGGCCAGGAGGAGGGCGACGCGATCAAGGCCTCCATCCGCGAGGTCCTGACGGCCATGGAGGAGGGCGAGGCCGAGGTCACCGAGCTCTACCGCGAGACCCGGCAGTGGTGTCTCGATGAGTTCGCCAGCATCTACGGCTGGCTGGGCGTGGGCTTCGACACCGACTTCTTCGAGTCGGAGCTCGAAGAGGCCGGCAACGCCGTCGTCGACGACTACCTGGCCAAGGGGGTCTTCGTCGAGAGCCGGGGCGCGATCATCAGCGACCTCGAAGAGCAGGGCCTTTCCGTGGCGCTTGTGCGCAAGAGCGACGGCGCGAGCCTGTACATGACGTGGGACCTCGCGCTCGCACGCCGCAAGTTCGACGAGTTCGACGTCCAGAAGTCGCTGTACGTCGTGGGCTCCGAGCAGACGCTCCACTTCCAGCAACTCTTCGCCACGCTCGGCAACATGGGCTATGAGCGCGCGAAGGACTGCCGCCACGTCAGCTACGAGCTCGTCATGCTGCCCGAGGGCAAGATGTCGAGCCGCAAGGGCACGGCGATCCCGTTCCACCAGCTACGCACACGCGTCCTGGCCGCCATCCACGCGAAGATGGACGACGCCGAGCACGAGGTCGATCCCGATACGGCCGACAAGGTCGCCGTCGCGTGCCTCAAGTACGGCATGCTGCACGTCGGCAACGGTCGGCGCGTCGTGTTCGACATCGACGACTGGACCAACCCCGAGGGCGATACCGGCGCCTACCTGCTGTACTCGCTCGCGCGCATCGCGGGCATCCAGCGCAAGGCCGGCGAAGGCGTCGATCTCGCCCAGGCCGTATCGCCGGACAGTGGCTTCGGCGTGGAGGCCGAGCGCGGCTTGCTCAACCACCTGATGAGCTATCCGCAGGTGGTGGCGCGCGTCGAGGACTCGTGCGACCCGAGTGCTCTGGCGAGCTTCGTCTACGAGGGCGCGAAGCGCTTCTCGCGCTTCTACCAGGAGTGCCCGGTGCTGAAGGCCGACGAGCCGCTGCGCCTCGCGCGCCTCCAGCTCGCCGCCTGCACGCAGCGCGTGTTCACGGAGGCGCTCGGCCTCCTCGGCATCGATGCGGTGGAAGCCATGTGACCGCCCCTTGATCGTGCACGTTCACGTTCACGTCGCCCGCCGTGGCGCGTGGGACCTGATCAGGCCAACTCCACCAGCTCCAGCGGATCCCGCCCGAGGACGGCCGCCATGCCCTCGCGGATCGCGGTGGTCTTCTGCTCCTGCAGGTTGATGACCGCGCGGCTGTCGTACCGCAGGCGCAGGTCGGCGAAACGCTCTTCCGGCAACACTGCCGTCGAGCCCTTCATGCAGGCGTCGGCGAGCGCGCAGCAGCGCTCCTCCCACGTGAAGGTCTGAAGATCCGTGAGCCGACGGAAGTCGGCCACGAGATCGGCATCGACGCCGGCCTCGAGCAGCTCCTCTCCGCTCGCGCCCTTCGTGAAGTGCGAGATGCAGGCGAAGGCGTACGGCGCCCACAGCGTCGTGCGGAGGTGCACCGTGCCGGCTCGCGGATGGTCGTCGTGCTTGCCGAGCGCACGGCCCACGTCGTGCAGCAGGGTGCCCGTGGCCGTCGCCTCCACGTTGACCGGGGCGCCGGCGTCGGCCAGCGCCTCGGCGAACGTGCGCGCGAGGCGTGCGCCGCCACGCAGGTGCTCCAGGATGTGGTCGCTCGCCTCCGGCAGCGAGCGTAGGTACTCGTCCGCCGCGGCCTCGCTGCGCGGGGCGAGGTCGCAAGACGCGGGATCCTTGAGGAACAGCGCTGCGCGTCGCACGGACTCCCGCAGGTTCTCGTGCGGCAGCGTGGTCAGCATCTCGTGCAGCGGCAGCCAGGCGAAGCGCGAGTGCTCCTTCGACAGCACGACGCTCTGATCCGGTGCGTAGGCCGTGAGGTAGACGACGCGCTTGCGGTAGGTCCGCCCCTTGCGCGTCACGACGTACTCCATCTCGCTCTGGAAGTCCCCGCGAACGTCCACGATACGGAGCCCGGTCTCCTCCTCGGTCTCGCGCAGCGCGGTCTCCAGCTCCGACTCGCCGGCCTCGCTGTGGCCCTTCGGTAGGCCGGGCTCGTCCCGCTTCCGGTTGACCAGCGACAGGTACTCGAGCCCCTCGTCGCCCTCGCGCACCAGGACGAAGCCGCAGGCGGTGCGCAGGGGGAGGTCGGCGTCGGACATGGCGGGGCTATTGAAACCGACGAGCGACGGGGCTCCTCGCGTCGATTCCGTACGCCGTAGGGGCGGCCGGAGGCCCGAAGCTCGCCTCGCGAGCTGAAGGGCCGAACGCCCGCCCGCGAGTGGAGGTGGAGGTGGAAGTGGAAGTGGAGGTGGAAGTGCTGGGATTCGGCTACCCTCCACCCCCGATGTCCACGCCCGCCCAGACCCTCGAGCCGCCCGTCTGCATGGACGGCGAGATCCTCGCGAACCGCCAGATCACGCCCGTCACGTGGATCATGACCATCCACAGCCCCGACGCCGCGCCCCGCATGCGCGCCGGGCAGTTCGTGAACCTGCACACGAGCCGCGGCATCGTGCCGCTGCTCCGCCGGCCCATGTCGATCCACAAGGTCATCGAGCACATGGGGCAGGCCACCGGCTTCTGCGTGCTCTACGACGTCATCGGACCGGGCACCGAGAACCTCGCCTCGATGCGCAAGGGCGACCGCATCTCGTTCATCGGTCCGCTCGGCAACGCGATCTCCGTCCCCGAGACCGCGCGACGCGCCGTGCTCATCGCCGGCGGCGTCGGCATCGGCCCGATCAAGTACGTCGCCGAGGATCTCCAGCGCCGCGGCATGCGCGACATCACGCTGTGCTACGGGTCGCGCGACAGCGACCACTCCGTGCCCGTGAAGGAGGCCGCCCCGGACGGCTGCCGCGTGCTCGTCTGCACGGACGACGGCTCCGTCGGTCGCAAGGGCTTCGTCACCGAGCTCGTCGGCGAGCTGATCAGCGGCGGGCGCCTGACGCCCGGCGACTACGTCTTCACGTGCGGTCCCGTGCCGATGTTCAAGGCCGTGCGCGATCTTCTCGGCGAGCACGGCATCGCGGCCGAGGCCGCGACCGAGGAGTACATGGGCTGCGGCTTCGGCGTGTGCTTCGGCTGCCCGCTCAAGCAGCGCCAGCCCGACGGCAGCGTCGAGTACAAGCTCTGCTGCGTCGACGGCTGCATCTTCCCGCTCGAGACGCTCGTCTTCGAGGGCGACGAAGAGGACGACGCCGCATGAGCCGTCGCCACATGGAGACCGCCGTCCGCGACCTCGAGCGTGTGCTCGGTCGCGTGAAGGCCAAGCAGCTCAAGGCGGTCGAGAACGCGATCCTCGAATCGGATCGCGTCTTCGTCACGGGCCTCGGGCGTACGGGCCTCATGGCGCGCGGCTTCGCCATGCGCCTGATGCACCTCGGGCGCCTCGTCTACCACGTCGGCGACGTCATCACGCCGAGCATCCAACCCCACGACCTGCTGATCATCTGCTCGCGCACGGGGCGCTCCAAGGTGCTCGGTCACTACGTCCGCATCGCGCGGAAGGCCAAGGCCCGCGTCGTGGTCGTCACCGCTCGCGAGGACAGCCCGGCTGCCCAGAAGGCGGATGTGGTGCTCGCCATCGACGACACGCTGCGCAAGCGCTCGGGTGCCAACAACCGTCCGCCGCCGCCTCTCGGATCCCTCTTCGAACAGGCGCTCCTGATCGTCCTCGACCAGGTCGTGATCGACCTGATGCAGGCGCTGGATCTGACCGAAGCGGACATGGAGCTGATCCACACCGGCTTCGAGTAGTCCGCCGCCGGCGGCTGACGCAACCGATTGCGTCCACAGGGCTTGGAACGCTGCGGCCCGCCTCGGCCGCCTCGCCTCGCGGTCGTAGACTGCGGTTCCCAGGTGCGAGATCCGCCCACATCCGGAGAACTCCATGACCAACGCCGTCATCGTCTCTGCCTGCCGGACGCCCATCGGGCGCTTCAACGGCGGCTTGTCCAAGTTCAGCGCGCCGCAGCTCGGCGCGATGGCGATCAAGGAGGCGCTCTCCCGCGCCAGCGTGAAGCCCGAAGACGTCGACGAGGTGATCATGGGGACCGTCATCCAGGCGGGCCTCGGTCAGAACCCGGCCCGCCAGGCGGCGCTGGGCGGCGGCGTGCCTCCCGAGGTCGGCGCCTTCACCATCAACAAGGTCTGCGGCTCCGGCCTCAAGGCCGTCGCGCTGGCCGCCCAGGCCATCCGCGCGGGTGACGCCGACGTCGTCATCGCCGGTGGCCAGGAGAGCATGACGAACGCGCCGTACCTCATGCCGCAGGCGCGCAACGGCATGCGTCTGGGCCACGGCAAGCTGATCGACTCGATGGTCCACGACGGCCTGTGGGAGATCTACAACGACTACCACATGGGCGAGACCGGCGAGCTCATCGCCGAGCGCTGCGACGTCAGCCGCGAGGACATGGACGCCTTCGCTGCCGAGAGCCACAAGCGCGCCCAGGCCGCCACCGAGAGCGGCGGCTTCGACAGCGAGATCTTCCCGGTCGAGGTGAAGGACCGGAAGGGCAACGTCACGGTCGTGAAGCACGACGAGGGCATCCGCGGCGACGTGACGAGCGAGAGCCTCGGCAAGCTACGGCCCGCCTTCCGCAAGGACGGCACGGTCACGCCCGGCAACGCCAGCCAGATCTCGGACGGCGCCTCCGCGCTCGTCGTGATGAGCGAGAAGGCCGCCGCCGAGCGGGGCCTCGAGCCGCTCGCCACGATCACCAGCTACGCCACCGGCGGCGTCGAGCCCAAGTGGGTGATGTACGCGCCGGTCGTGGCAATGGAGAACCTGAAGAAGCGCACGGGCACCGAGAACGGCGCCTACGACCTCGTCGAGCTGAACGAGGCGTTCGCCTCGGCGGGCTGCGCGGTCACGAAGGAAGCCGGTCTCGATCCGGCACGCACGAACGTGAACGGCGGTGCCGTCGCGATCGGTCACCCGATCGGTGCCAGCGGGGCGCGCATC
>JASJDY010000276.1 GCA_030065025.1 Planctomycetota bacterium | reverse complement strand
GCCGACAACGCTTCACATGCACCAGCGAACCCGTGAAGCCCGGGTTGTTCAGCGCACCCGGGCCGTCCATGTCCTTGACGCCCGGCTTCGCCAGCACCGCCTCGTTCATGAACAGCAGCGGAACCACGACGAACTCGTCGAGGAGCCGCCGCTCCGCCGCCGCGAGGCACTCGAGGCGCAGCTTCGCGCGGCCGGCCTGACCGGACTTCGCGCCGGCGAGCACGCCCTGCATCGAGCTGCCCACCTTCTCCAGCCACTCCGCCTCGTTCTCGATCGCGTAGGTGGGATCGCGCGCCGCGTCCAGCAAGGCGTCGAACATCTCGTCGCGCCAGCCCAGGCCGCTGTCCGCGTCGTCGGAGTGGAACGGGGCGAGGAAGCCGTACGGATCGTTCACGAAGCCGCGGTAGTCCGAGACCATCGCCTGGTAGCCGCCGGCGCGGAGGACGTTGCGCACGTCCTGATCGGACTCGATGCGCGTGCCCGGCTCGATGCCGAGCGTCTTCTTCCAGAGGGCGACCATGTCGTACGCGACGTCGCCCTGACCGGGCGACTCGCCGAAGCTCAACTCGACCCACGTGTCGCTCTCGAGCGCGGCCGCCTTGAACGCCGCCTTGGCTTCGCTCTTGCTCGGACGAGCACAGGCGATGCCCTCGACGCGACCGTCGATGCCCGGCGGCACGATGCGGTAGGCCGTCTCGGCCTTCGGCCAGTACATGCCCGCGAGACGCTTGCGATCGAGGGCGAGTGCGAAGGCCTTGCGCGCGTCCTTGCTGTTGAACGGCGCCTTGTCGCAGCGGAAGCGCAGGAAGATGACGCGGGGTGAGGAGCGCACCTGCCAGCCCTTCAGGCCCTCGATGTCGGCCCGCAGATCGACGCGCTTCTTCTTCGACTTCTTCTTCCGGACCCGGTCCTTGCGCGGGTACTCGTTCGGGTACGTCAGATAGACCCAGTCGATCTTGCCGTCCTTGAACTGACGGACGTCGTCGAGGCCTTCGAGGTCCTTGGCTGCGGCGACCTGGAGCGTCAGGTCGGTATCGCAGCGGATCGTGTCGAAGTTCGGCTTGTTCGGACCGTTGTAGTGCGGGTTGCGCGCAAGCTCGACGACGGAGGTGATGCGCTTGTCCGGCTGGTTCTCAGGCGGACGGGCACCGCGCCCCTTGAGCATGTACGGCCCGTTGTTCACGAAGTCGCCGGCCTGGAAAGCCTGGTCGCGCTTGGACTCGACGCTCTTGTGCAGCGGGGCGAAGGCCGAGCGAGCGAGCAGCTCGGGCAGGAAGGGAGCGTCCCCTTCCGTCTTGATGACGAGGGTGTGCTTGTCGGGCGCATGCACGCCGGAGGCCGTCGTGCCGAAGACGTCGTACTCGTCCTCCCACAGCGACTTGTGCTTGCGGCGGGCCTTCTTGAGCTCGTCGATGACCTTCTTCGTCATCTCGGGCGGGAAGGCCTTGTCGTCCGACCACTTGAGCATGCGCTTCATGGAGCGCGATTTGACGGCTGTCAGGAAGGGCCGCACGCCCGTGTCGTCCAGGAGGCTGTTCAGCTCCTCACCAGGGATGCCGTTCGGGCTGGACCGGATGAGCTCGCGCAGGCCGTTGCGGACGAGCGAGAAGCCGGTCGTCCGCGCGCTGTTGTCGGTGATCGTCGCGCAGCCCTGGATGGAGCGGAACAGCCAGCTCCAGTCGGAGTTGGTGAACGGATCCAGCTGACGTCGCCACGCCCGCAGGAAGTCCTCGGCGGTGACCGGGCTGCCGTCCGACCACTTGGCGCCCTTGCGGAGCTTGAAGGTCCACGTCTTGCGATCGGCGCTGGGCGACCAGCTGTCGGCCGCGCCGGGCTTCGCCTTCCCCGTCTTGGGATCGAGCACCGTGAGGCACTCCTGGAGCGCGACGATCAGGCGCTCGTCGTTGAGCCGGTAGAGGCTCGCGCGCGCGGGATCGAGCTGGGCGTAGCCGTTGTCGGCGTAGCGGAAGACCTTCTTGTCCTCGGCCTGGCCGGGGCTCGTCGGGGCGACGACGAGTGCCAGTGCGACGGCGGCGAGGAGGACGAGACGCAGGGTGCGAACCATGGACGGACTCCAGCAGCGGGTCAGGAGCCCAAGGGTACCTTCCGGGGTGCCGGACGTCCGCAGGGGGAAGGGGGCGATTCACCCGCCTCACGCGCTCGAGCTCGCACTCTCGCTCGACCCTCGGGCGTGTACGGGAATACGTCCGTGAGGGGAGCGCGAGCGAGATCGCGAGCGCGAAGCTGCTTGCCGCCCCTAGCCCCCGCCCTTCTTGGCGATCGCCTCCGCCACCACCTCGGGCACCCAGGGCCGGACGTCCCCGCCCAGCGAGGCGACCTCGCGCACCAGGGACGACGAGACGAGCGTCAGACCGGCCGACGGCGGCAGGAACACCGTGTCGAGGCCGGGGTGCAGGCCACGGTTGGCGACCGCCATCTGCAGCTCGTAGTCCCAATCCTGGAAGCTGCGGATGCCCCGCACCATGGCGGTCGCGCCGTGGCGCCGGGCCTGCTCGACGACGAGCCCGTCGAACGCCTCGACCTCGACCCCGGCGACCCCTTCGATCGCGGCGCTGAAGAGGGCGACCCGCTCGTCGATGTCGAAGAGGGTGTCGCGCCCGCGCCGCGAGACGGACACGACCACGCGGTCGAACAGCGCCGCCGCACGGCCCACGATGTCGAGGTGCCCGTTCGTCACGGGATCGAAGGTGCCGGCGAACAGCGCAACCTTGGTGCTCACCGCAAGAAGGTACCCCACGGATCCGGATCCGGCTCGTCCTTGAACGCCTGCGGCCCCTCGGTGGACACGCCGCCGATCGCCGGCTCGATGGAGAACTCGAGGTTCAGGTCCTCGCCGTTGCGGACGCTGAGGCCGAACACGATCACGTGGTCGTCGCTGTAGCGCCGGAACAGGACCCGCGAGAGGTCCTCGCCGTCCTCGAAGTCGATCACCTCCAGGAAGCGCAGACCGTACTTCTCGCTGAACCGCCACGAGGCGTCGAGCGAGAGGGAGGTGCTGCGCTCCCGGACGTAGCGGACGCCTCCGAAGATGCGGAACGGCCTGTCGCGCACCGTCGTGCGGATGCCGCTGCCGAACGAGGCCGTCTGCACGCCGTCGTCGAAGTCGACGGTCAGCTCGCCGCTGACGTCGAGGTGCTCCCGGGGCTGGCCGAAGAATGTCACCTCGAAGGCGCCGGGAGACTCCAGGCCGTAAGGACCCTTCTCGTCCAGGTAGCCCTTCAGCGCAAGCTCGAGGTCCCCCACCGTGCGCATGCCCGCGTATGCCCCCGCCGGCCCACGCCGCCGGGTCTGCCAGCGGTTGCGCAGCCGCAGGATCGCGGCGCTGCGCTCGCGCTCGGCGTCGAACGCGTCGAAGAACGGCACGTCACCGGGTCCATGGCTATCCCAGAAGCGTCCAGCGAGCTCCGCGTCGATGTCGATGATGTGCCGCAGCCCGTCGAGCTCGAACAGCCCGCCCTGCATGCCGGACGTCTTGTGCAGCTGCAGGTTCGCGCGCACGCCCGCCAGCAGGGCGGTGCGCGTGAGGTCGTCGAGTCCGTCCGTGCGTTCTTCGTAGACCGTGCCGGCGCCGCCGACGTACGCCGAGAGACGCACGTCACCGACGTTCGCCGCCGCATTGAGGCGCGTGTCGGTGTGGAGGCGCCACGCCTCGTAGTCCACGAACGCCGTGTCCTCGTCGAAGCGCCGGCCGAGGTAGCCCGCCTTCGCTACCGAGGTGATGTCGACGCTGAGTCCCCCCCGCCGTTGCGGGACGAGGAGGGGAGCCGGCGTGATCCAGACACCGGCCTGCGGCAGCTCCGCCGTCTCCGTGACCCACGGCCGCTGTTGCCACTTGAGGTCGAGCGTGCCCACCACGTTGCCGGGGCTCGCGGGCGCGTAGCGCAGCCGCGCGTAGGACTCGCGATCCTTGTGGTGTAGGTCGTCGCGCTCGAAGAACTCGTTGTTGAAGCCTCGGTCCGAGAACGTGTTGAACTCCACGTCGAGGTAGAGGTCCGGGCGGAGCCAGGTGCGGCTCTCGGCGGTGATCCGCCCGCGCACGTCTTCGTCGGCACGGAACCCGTCGCTGTCGAAGGAGCGGTTGTCGAAGACCGCCCAGGTGTGCACGCGACCGAAGCCCTTCACCGCGTCTTCGGGGTCCTGGTGATCCCAGGCGACGTCGACCCCGCCTGCCCATCCGCGCTTGAGGTAGCCCCCACCCTCGAAGAACAGGTCGAACAGCGGATCGGCACGGTCCCCCACCTGCGTGCCGAGCCGCACGAAGCCGAAGCGTCCGACCTCCGACTTGCGGCCTGTGCGGACGCGCTTCACCGGCGACGTCAGTGCCTCGGTCTCCTTGGAGAGACCGAAGTCCACCCGCGGCAGCCAGAAGAACGGCACACGTTCGCCCTGCAGGGTCAGCGAGCGGCCGCTGTACCACTGCGAGGAGTCGGCCTGGTAGCCGAGCGCGTGCGGCTTCTCGACGCCCTGCTCATCCCGCTCGTCATTGAGCTCCTCGACGGTGATCGTCTTGAACTTCAGCGCGATACGGTCGTCCGCGCGGCTTGCGGAGATCTCGCCATCGTCGAACACGGTGAGCCCCTTGGCCACGAGCCGGGCGCGGCGCGCGCGGACGTGGAGCGGCAGCGGCTCCTCGCTGTTCTGGATGCCGATCGAGCGGCCGTCGAACCGTGGCTCGACAAGCAGCGCCTTGTAGGTCTTGGGTTCGATGTAGACGCTCTGCGCACGGAACGTCAGGTCACCGAACTCGAGCTGCACGGCGCCCTCGGCGTAGATGCCCTCCAGGAAGTCCGGGATCACCGAGGCGCTTGGCTCGAGCCGCACGCCGCGGCTCGCGGCGCCGGAGAGGCCGGAGAACGCGTCGGCCTCGGGGAACCCGCGGCGGTCCACCCACGCGACCATCGTGTTCGCCTTGATCGTCAGGGCCTCCACCTCCTTGCCGTCCTTCACGTGGGCCGGACGGTGGATGCGCGGATTGCCCAGCATGACGAGCACGGCGCGCTCCGAGTCGGCCGGCCCGTCGGGGAACAGGCGCAGCAGGCCGCCGGGTCGCGCCACGTCGAAGGTGACGTCGCCCGGACGGATCTCGGGCGGCCCTTGCGGCCGCTCGGGCGGCAGGAACGGGAGGTCATCGACGGGCTGCCGCGGCGTAGGCGCGGGCGCACGCGGCGTGGGGCGCACGGGCGCGGCCGGCGCGGGCGGCGGCGGTCGGCGCTTGCCCTTGCGAACGATGATCTGCGGCGGCGGCAGGTGGCTGTCGTCGTCTGCGTACGCGGGCGCCTCGAGGCCGAGCAGCAGCACGAGGGCGGGCAACGCGCATGCCCACCGTGCGTACCTGCGCCTCGGTCCTCGCATGGGCCCTCCGCGGCGCCCTCCCCGGCGCCGGCCTCCCGGGGCTCAGGATAGCTCCGGCCGGGCAGGCCCATGGCCCCCATCGCCCCGGCGGCGGCCCCTTCCGCACCCCGTCCGCGACCGCTTTGCCACGTGTCGGTCACGGGACGCAGGCGAGGGTGTAGGGTGGTCCGCAACCGGGAGATCCGCCATGCCTCCGCCGCTACGCCGTCGCCTTGTGGGGATCCCGCTCGTGCTGCTGGTCCTGCTGCTCGGCGTCCCTTCGCCGGCCGACGCCAAGCTCGACGCGAAGGCGTGGAAGGCGGCGAAGAGCGCCTTCGAGCAGGCCTTCGCCCAGCGCGGCGA
>JASJDY010000082.1 GCA_030065025.1 Planctomycetota bacterium | reverse complement strand
CCGACGGTGAGGTCGCCATGGCGCGCGAGGTCGGCGATCGTCCGTACGCCCAACTCCCTCGCGCGGTCGCGGCGCATGGCGAGGCAGTAGGCGTTCTCGAAGCCCAACGCGCCGAGCGTGATCACGCCGTGCTCGTCCTTCAGATACGCCGCCATGTCGATCTGCATCGGTACACGTGCCACCGGCTCGGCGCGCTTCATGACCGTGGTCCAGATCGTGCCGGTGTAGTCGACGCACACGTCGACCGTGTCCTCGCGCAGCGCGTCGAAGAGCACCGTGGAGCCGAGGTTCGGCTTGCTCTCGACGACAGCGCCGTGGTCTTCGAGCTGCCGGCGGAGGAGGTCGCCGAGGATGTACTGCTCGGTGAACCCCTTCGTACCCACCGTGAGCGTGCGCCCGTCGAACGGTGGCGCCCTCTCGCCGGACTCGTCACCGGCACCCGGCAGCGCGCTCGAGCTCCCGACGCGCTCCAGCGCGAACGGTGCGACGCCTGCGATGACGATCGCGGCGAGCGCGCCCAGCGCCCCGACGCGCAAGCTGCGGTTGCGCGTACGCGCCGCGTGCTCGAGCGCGCGGATGAGCTGGTCGAGCACGATCGCGAGCAGGGCCGCTGCGGCGCAGCCGAAGAGCACCGCGCCCCAGTTGCGCGTCTGGAGGCCGAGGAAGATGTACTGGCCCAGGCTCGGAGCGCCGACGGGGGTGGCGAGTGTCGCCATGCCGACGACCCACACGGTCGCCGTGCGGATGCCCGCGATGATCACAGGAGCGGCCAGTGGGAGCTCGACGCGCAGCAGCGATTGGCGATCCGTCATGCCGACGCCGCGGGCGGCCTCCGTGACGGCGCGGTCGACGTCGAGGATGCCCGTCACGGTGTTGCGCAGCATCGGCAGCACGCTGTAGAGCGTGAGCGCCAGGAACGCCGGGAGGAAGCCGATCCGGCCGCCGAGCAGCGGCACCATGAGCGCCAGCAGCGCGAGGGCCGGCACCGTCTGGATGAGGCCGGCGACCGTCAGCAGCGGGCCGCGCAGCCCCGCGCGCCGCGTCGCGATTGCGCCGAGCGGGATGCTCACGACGATGCCCACGACCAGGGCGCCCACCGAGAGCACGAGGTGCCCGCCGAGCAGGTCGGGCAGCTGCGCCAGGAGCTCGGCGAACGAACGGCTCACGGCATGTCCTCGTTCGTCGCCTCGTCCTGGAGGCCCGCCAGACGCGCCGCCTGGCGCTTCGGCGTCTCGACGAGCGCCGCCACGTAGTCGTCCGCCGGCGCCTGCAGCAGCTCGGCCGGCGTTCCCGTCTGGACGACGCGTCCCGCCTGCATCACCACGATGCGCGTGGCCAGCAGCAGCGCCTCCGTCATGTCGTGCGTGACGAACAACGCGGCGAACCCGAGCTCGCCCTGGATGCGCTGCAGCTCGCGCTGGAGGTGGTCGCGCGTCGACGGATCCAGCGCCCCGAACGGCTCGTCGAGGAGCACGGCGCCCGGCTCCGCGGCCAGCGCGCGGGCGAAGCCGACGCGCTGCTGCTGCCCGCCGCTCAGCTCGTGGGGCATGCGATCGGCGTACGTGCCCGCGTCGAGGCCCAGCAGCTCGAGCAGCTGGGTGACACGCGCCTGGATGCGGTCGGGATCCCAGCCCAGGAGCGTCGGCGTGATCGCGACGTTCTCCGCGACGGTCATGTGGGGGAACAGACCGACGCCCTGGAACACGTAGCCGATGCGCCGCCTGAGATCGACGGGGTCGAGCGCCGTCACATCTCGACCGTCCACCTCGATGCGGCCCGCGGAAGGCTCGATCAGGCGGTTCACCATCTTGAGCGTGGTCGTCTTGCCGCAGCCCGACTCCCCGAGCAGCACGACGAGCTCCCCACGGCCGACTTCCAGGCTCACCCCGTCCACGGCATGGCTACGCCCGCCGTCGTAGCTCTTGCGCACGTCCGTGAGGCGGAGCATCAGGCGTCTGCGACCTCGAGGTACTGCACGCCGAAGCGGCGTTCGTCGTCGAACCACGTCTGCTGCGCCACGAAGCGGTCGGTGAGGGGCGTGACGCCCTCCGGCCCGTACTTCGTGCAGCACTCCGTGCGCACCGACTCGCCCGCGCCGAAGCGCACGGTTTCGCCGGCGATGCGCACCTCCTGTTCGTCGACGCTCACGAGGTGCATCTCGATGCGGCTTTCCGCCTCGTTCCAGCGCGCTTCGTGGCGGAAGCGCTCGGGGACGAAGTCGGTGCCGGCCTCGCGGTTGAGGTGCGTGAGCATGTTGCGGTTGAACGCGGCGGTCACGCCCTGGGCGTCGTCGTAGGCCGCCACGAGCACGGCGGGGTCCTTGCGCAGGTCGAAGCCGATAAGGAGGCCGCCGCCCGGTCCCGCCATGTCGGCGAGGCGTCCGAGGAAGGCCGTCGCCGCGGCGTCCTGGAAGTTGCCGATGCTCGAGCCGGGGAAGAACACGATGCGCCGTCGAGGCGGCCGCGCCGGGGCCGGGATATCGAGGGGAGCGAGGAAGTCGCCGCTCAGCGGTTGGATCTCGAGCTCCGGGAAGCGCTCGCTCGTGCGCCGCGCGGCGTCCAGGAGGTGCTCGTGCGAGATGTCGATGGGCACGTAGCCCACGGGATCCTCGAGGGCGCCGAGAAGCAGCATCGTCTTCGTGCCGGCGCCGCTCCCGGGTTCGATCAGCTGCACCTGCGGGCCCAGCGCCGCTGCGATCTCCGGGAGATGCGCGCGGAGGATGCCCGTCTCCGTACGTGTGAGGTAGTACTCCGGCAGTTCGCAGATCTGCTCGAACAGCTCCGAACCCCGCTCGTCGTAGAAGAGCTTCGCCGGAAGCGTCTTGGGCTCGGCGCGCAGACCGGCCAGCGCCTCGCGGGCCAGGTCGTTTGCCGTGGGGGAGTCGTCCACCAAATCGAGGTCGTGCGAGGTGCCCATGGGCGGCGGATTGTACAGGCCGGTAGAATCACCCGCCCCGTGGACGCCGACGAGCTGACCCATCTCCTACGCGACGCCCGGCGTCACGAGCTCGCCGTGTTCGAGGATCTCGCCGAGGACCAGCTGCTCGGCACGCAGGAGCACCACCTCGAGCCGCCGCTCTGGGAGATGGGCCACGTCGCGTGGTTCCAGGAGTACTGGCTCCGGCGTCACCTACGGGGGCTCCCGCCCCTGCACGAGCGTTTCGACGGGATCTACGACGCCTTCAACGTCTCGTACAAGGAGCGCTGGTCGCACGACTTCCCGACGCGCGACGAGACGCTGGCCTACGCGCAGACCGTGCTCGACTCGTGTGTCGAGCACCTCGCGGGCCGGGCGCCGACGGCGGATGAGGCGTATTTCGTCCAGCTGGTCGCGCAGCACGAGACCATGCACACCGAGAACCTCGTCGGCGTTCGGCAGACGCTCGGCTATCCGCGTCCGGACGGCATGAGCGCGGCGACGCTCGAGCCGGCCGCGTGCGACTACGAGCTGCGCGACGTGGCGCTGCCGGGCGGCACATTCCGCCTGGGGGCCCAGCGCGGCGCGCCGTTCGTCTTCGACAACGAGATGTGGGCCCACGAGGTCGAGGTCGCGCCATTCCGCATCGCCAGCACGCCCGTGACGAAGGCGCAGTTCGCCGCGTTCGTCGACGCGGGAGGCTACCGGGACCGACACCTCTGGGACAAGCGCGGCTGGCAGTGGCGCCGCAAGCAGGAGGTCGAGCAGCCGTTCGCCTGGGAGCGACGCGACGACGGTTGGTACGAGCGAGTGTTCGACCAGGTCGTGCCGCTCCGGGCGTGGCATCCGATGTGTCACGTCAACATCCACGAGGCGCGCGCGTGGTGCCGCTTCGCGGACCGCCGGCTGCCGACCGAAGCGGAGTGGGAGTTCGCGGCTTCGTGGGATCCCGACACGGGCGGCAAGCGCCTGTTCCCCTGGGGCTCGGAAGCCCCGGACGCCGCGCGCGCGAACCTGGACTTCCGGCGCGGCGGCACGATCGACGTCCGGCTGCTGCCTGCAGGCGACACGCCCAGCGGCTGCCGCCAGATGATCGGCAACGTCTGGGAGTGGGTGGACGACCTGCTCGAGCCGTACCCGGGCTTCGAGGCGGGGCCGTACGCCGAGTACTCCGTGCCGTACTTCGGTCAGAAACCCGTGCTGCGCGGGGGTTGTTTCGCCACGCGCGGCTACCTGATCCGCAACACCTGGCGGAACTTCTTCATCCGGCATCGCCGCAACATCTTCGCCGGCTTCCGCACCTGCGCGCTCTAGTAGTGCGGCGGCGGCTCGTTGACGTCCTCGTTCGGGCCCGCGAGGATCTGCTCCTTCAAGCGGTTGATCTCGCGCTGCAGGCGCTCGATCAGCGCCGCCTGCTCCGTGACGACCTCGTTGAGCTGCTCGTAGAGCTTCTCCTGGTGCATCAGGCGACTCTCGAGGTCGATCAGGCGTTCTTGCATGTCGCTCACGGCGACTCCTACGGCTCTCAGCAGGGCTCGACTGTCTCGAGCGGCATCTCGCCGTGCATGGCCTCGGCGTCCTCCGAGCGCACCCAGAACTCCCACTCGTTGCCGTCCGGGTCGGCCGCCCACCACTTGTCGGCCACGGCGTAGCAGCAGGTCACCTGCTCCTCGACGCGCGCGGTCACGCCCGCGGCCTCCGCGCGGGCGCGCCAGCCGTTCAGCTCGTCGCTCTCGAACAGCTCCACGCCGAAGTGCTCGCCGCCGTGGTCCTTGGCGTGCTCGGGTTTGCTGACCAGCGCGAGGTGCAGGGCCGGCTGATCGAGTCGCCAGTTGGCATAGTCCGCGCGGACCTTGCTGGGGCCCGCGCCGAACAGCCGCGTGTAGAAGGCGATCGAGCGATCCAGATCCGCGACGTTGAGGTTGACGTGGATGCGCGTCTGCATGACTAGGCTCAGTCCTGGTCGGGCTTGCGGGGCGGCTTCTCGGGGTTGTCCCACATCTGGCGGTGGCTGCCGTCGCAGCGCGGCAGCTTGCCGCTGATGCGACACGTGCACCACGCGAGGTTCATCGCCACATCCTGGACCTCGACGATCTCCGGACGGAGCTCGGTGCCGCCGTGGCTGCCGTCGCAGTAGGGGCCGTTCTGCGTCTGGCCGCAGGTGCAGATGGCGTGCTTGCCCGGCTCGAGCTGGACGACGAGGGGCTTCGGATCGGACATGCGGATCTCCTCTAGGGCTTCTGGATCCAGGTCAGTGCAGCCGACGCGTCCGCGCAGGTGCTGGTTTCGCCGTCCGCCATGCGCTTGCCGTGATAGCTGCCGTCCTCGTTGCGCGTGAACACGAACGGGACGCCGCGCCGATCTGCGTAGCGCATCTGCTGGCCGTGCTTCTTCCGCTGGGGGTAGACCTCGCTGGCGATCCCGGCTGCGCGGAGCGCCGCCGCAAACGCGAAGGCCTCGGTCAGGTGCTCTGCGCCGGGGAAGGTGACCAGCGCCTCGGTGGTGCAGCGCGTTTCTTCCTCGCGTCCGAGCGCTTCCAGCGCGTCCATGAGGCGCGTGATGCCGACCGTGAAGCCGACGCCGGGCATGTGCGACTTCGTGTAGAGACCGGCCAGATCGTCGTAGCGGCCTCCGCCGCCCACGCTGCCGATGTCGGGCAGCTCGTCGAGCTGGGCCTCCACCACGATCCCCGTGTAGTAGTCGAGTCCGCGCGCGATGCTTGGGTCGATGCGCAGCGCGTCGGGACGTTGTCCCGCGGCCTCGAAGAGCTCGCGGACGGTGCGCAGATCCGCGATGCCCGCGCGCCCCTGCTCGGTCTCGCCGACGAGGGCCTCGAGCGAGGCAAGTGTCGCCTCGTCATCGACGCCGGGGGTGCACGCGGCAAGCACGCTGTCGATGGCGGCGTCGTCGAGGCCGACGCCGCGCATCTCCGAGCGCACCGTCTCGTCGCCGAGCTTCTCGCGCTTGTCCAGCGCGCGTAGCACGGGCTCGGCCCGGTCCGCCGCGCCGAGCGTCTCGAGCAGCCCGTTGAGGATGCGGCGGTCGTTGACGCGCAGCGTCACCCCGCCTACGTCCAGGGCGGCGTAGACGTCCGCCATGACGATCAGCGCCTCGGCGTCCGCCGCTGCGCCCACGGGACCGATGAGGTCGGCGTCGCACTGGAGGAACTCGCGCGCACGCCCTCGCTGGGGACGCTCGCCGCGGTAGACGAGGCCGATGTGGTAGCGGCGGAACGGGAAGACCAGCTTGCCTTCGTGCTGCGCGACGTACCGCGCGAGCGGCACGGTCAGGTCGTTGCGCATCGCGACCTCGCGCCCGCCCTTGTCCGTGAACTCGAACAGCTCCTTCGTCGCCTCGCCGCCCATCTTGCCCTTGATGATCTCGGCGTACTCGAGCACGGGCGTGTCGATCGGGCCGTAGCCATGGGCCTGGAACACGTCCTCCACCGTGCGCACGAGGGCGCTGCGGCGCAGGGCCTGGGCAGGCATCAGGTCGCGGAACCCCTTGAGGGTCCGGGGCTGGATGAGGCTCATCGCGTCTCCCACGCGGACGCGCCCGACCCGAGGTCGAGCTAGAGGCCCGCTGCGCGCGCGATCGTACCGTCCCCGACCACGGCCTTCACGCGGCGGAGCGCGTCCTTCCAGGGCGCGTCCTGCTTGCGGAAGGGGAGGATCTCGCGGATCGCGGCGACCACGCGCGCGCTCTTGCGGCTCGGGCGCAGCGTGCGCAGGTCGATGGCCTGCGCCGCGGCCATGAGCTCGATCGCCAGGACGGACTCGACGAGGTCGGCCACCTGGCCTGCACGGCGGGCCGCGATCGGCGCCATGCTGACGTGGTCCTCGATGTTGGCGCCCGTCGGGATCGAGTCCGCACTCGCCGGGAAGCAGAGGCCCTTGCTCTCCGACACGAGCGCCGCCGCGACGTACTGCGGGATCATGAATCCGGAGTGCAGCCCGGCCTCCGGGGCCAGGTACGCCGGGAGACCCTCGTTCAGGTGGCGGTCGATGAGCGTCGCCGTGCGTCGCTCGCTGATGCTGCCCAGCTCGTGCACGCAGAGCCGCAGGTGGTCGGCGGCGAGCGCCAGCGGCTGACCATGGAAGTTGCCGCCGGCGAGGATGTCCTCGTCGAAGACCAGCGGGTTGTCCGTGACGGCGTCGATCTCGCGCGCGAACACCTCGTGCGCGAACGTCACGCCGTCGATCGAGGCACCGTGCACCTGCGGGGCGCAGCGGATGCCGTAGGCGTCCTGCGGCGCGAGCCGCTTGCCGGGGATCGCCGCGATGGGGGCGTCCACGAGCTTGCTGCCCTTGACGACCTTCGCGATGCGGCGCGCGCTCAGCTGCTGCCCGGGGTGGCGGCGCGCCTCGTGGAGCCGCGCATCCAGCGACGGCGAGCGGCCGGCCAGCGCCTCCGTCGTCAGCGCCGCGGCGACGTCCGCGGTGCGCAGCAGGATCTCCGCGTGCTCCAGCGCGCGCAGCGCGATCGCGAGCGTGACCTGCATGCCGTTCACCAGCGCGAGGCCCTCCTTGTAGGAGAGCTCGACGGGGGCGAGGCCGGCCTTCTTGAGCGCCGTCTTCGAGCCGACCGTGCGACCGCCACGGCGGACGTGGCCCTCGCCGATGAGCGGCAGCGCGAGGTGGCAGAGGGGGGCGAGGTCACCGCTCGCGCCCACGCTGCCCCGCTCGGGCACGAGCGCCAGCACGTCGTGCTCGTACAGCGCCATGAGTGCGTCGAGCGTCGCGCGGCGCATGCCCGAGTGCCCCTGCGCGAGCGCGTGGATGCGCAGCAGCAGCGCGAGCCGCACCGTCTCCTCGGGGAGCGGATCACCCTGGCCGAACGCGTGGCTCACGAGGAGGTTGCGCTGCAGGGCGGGAGCGTCCTCACCGCGAATGGGCTCGATGGCGTTGCTGCCGAAGCCCGTCGTGACGCCGTACACCCACTCTTCGTCGCAGACCGCTTGCGCGATGCGCGCCGCCGAGTGCCGTATGCGGCCGGCCGCGCCGGGAGCGAGCTTCAGGCGGTGTGGCTGGCGCGCGCCGCCGAGCGCCTGCTCGACGGTCATGTGGGCACCGATGGTGAGCGCGCGTCCCTTGGGTGTGCCGGTCACAGGGTCCGTCCGGTCGGTTCTCAATCGTCGCTGGGCGGACCGGGGTCCGCGGCCACGAGGAAGGCCAACTCCTTCCGGAACCATTCCATATCCACGACGCCGGAAATGCGCACCGATTCCACGGTGATGATGCCGCTGTTCGTGAACAGGCCGACGCGTCCCGGCCCCATGGTGCTGCCGTCGTCGCCCTTGACCTTGCCCTCGAGGTTCACCCCGTCGGTCTTGCCCTGGAAGGACCCCTGCGCGCTGTCCTTGCGGCGCGTCAGCTCGATCTTGACGCGATCGCCGCTCTTCAGGCTCACCTTGCGACGCTCGGCGATCTTGATGAAGCCGTGCGCGTCGGCATCGGCGTCGGCCCACACGCCCTGGCCGATGTACCAGAGCACGTGACCCTCGTTCGCCTTGGCTGCCGCGCCCTTCTTGAGCTTGAACTTCGTGTTCGCGATGTTGAAGAGGATCGCGCGGAAGTCGTCGGACTCCTGCACGCAGATCGCGCCGAAGTCATGCGGCTGCTGCACCGCGACCGTGGCCTCGAGCGTGACGTCGGGCAGGAACACCAGCTTGTGGAAGAGGCCCGTGGCGCGCTCGAGCACCACCGTGCCGCGCTTCCAGCGCGCCTGGATGGGCATGTCGCTCGAGAACGGCTGCTCGACCGTGAAGTCCTGCTCGTACACGTTGCGGTCGTTGAAGTGGTACTCGAGCTCGATGCGCCCGCGCTTCTTCTTCTCGACGGGCACGCCCACGAGCCCTTCGGGCCCGAGCGCGCCGACCTTTGCCGCCCGGCGTCCGGCGGCGATCTTGGCCTTGTGCGCGCGGTAGTACGCCGTGTTGCCGTACTGCTGGACCACCATCGTGTAGCCCTGCAGCGCTTGCGGATAGCGCGCCTCGAGGAGGTCCTTGCGCGCGGCCTCCCAGGCGTCGCGACACTGCGCGTCTCGCGTCGCGTCGTCGCCATCCGGCGTCTCGGGTCGCTGGGGCGGCTGCTCCTCCGGCGGATCGTCCGGTCCGGGGAACGGCGGTAGTGCCGGATCACCCGCGCCCTTCGTCGGTCGCCGGGTGGGGGGGCGGTTCGGCGTGCGGCGGCGCTTGTCGCCGATCGCGATCATGCGGGCGACACAGCGCTCGAGCAGCGGCACGACCTCGGCGGCCATGTCCGCGGGGTACTCGTGGCTGACGCCGATGAGCAGGCGGTGCGCCTCGCGGGGCTGCGGCGTGATCAGCGGCTGGACCTTGGCGAACAGCTCGTCCAGCGCCTTGCGCGCGCTCGCGCGCAGCGTGCGCCGCCGCGCGTCGAGCCCCTCCGCGGCCTTCGTGGCGCCGAAGCGCCGCTCGAAGGTGCGGATCTCCATGAACGCGCGTCCGAACTGCTGCGCAGCCTCGAGGCTCGCGACCTTCTTGTCGAGCGCGGCCCGCTCCTTCGTGCTCCACGCCTCCATGAGCTCGCGGACGCGCTCGCCGGCGCTCGCGAGCGCCTCCGCCGCGCCAGGGGTGTCGACGTGGCGGCGCTGGAACGCCTCGAAGCGCGCGATCAGGTCGCGGTGGCGATCCGGGGTGCGCAGCGCCTGCTGGTTGAGCGCGAGCAGCTCGCGCAGCGCACGGCCGGGCGCGGCCTCGCGCTGCTCTTCCAGCTCCGGCAGGCGCGACT
Source organism: Planctomycetota bacterium (assembly GCA_030065025.1). GTDB lineage: Bacteria > Planctomycetota > PLA2 > PLA2 > JAEUHO01 > JAHEIK01. Next base: position 972 of record JASJDY010000082.1, on the reverse strand, counting down.
CGCTGATCTGGGCGCCCTGGATCGCCTTCAGGTGGTTGACGGCGCGGTAGGTCGCAGCCAGCAGGATCGCCAGGCCGGTGAACGTGATCACGGTGATCACCGGGTTGCGCGAAGACGACGGCGCCGAGCGCCGCACCGGCTGAGGTCGGGGCTCGGCCGCAGCGCGCGCGGGCGCGGCCTGGACCGGACCGCGGCCCGTGCGGAAGAGGGCGACCTGGTCGCCGATCCGGATGCGGTCACCTTCCTCGAGGGCCTTCTCGGCGACGGCCTCGCCGTTGATGTCCGGCGCCGCCTCGCCCGGCAGCGGGCGCGCGACGTAGCCGTCTTCCTTGCGTGTGAGCGCGACGCAGGCCCCCTGGAAGGGCGTCGGGCTGGCACGCAGTCCACCGCGCCGTCCCGGGCCGAGGAAGACGGCGTCTTCGAGGACGTCGTACTCCAGGAGGCCCAGCGGCGAGGGCAACATGAGGTGCGCGTGAGGACGCGGGGGCATATGCTGGCTCTTCGGCTCCGGGGAAGCGGGCATCGTACGCCGCTCGGGTCCCTGCCGAGACGAATCTGGAAGGCAGCATGAGCGAAGAGCAGGCCCCCGGCCCCGACACGGACGCCCCCTCCTCCGCGCCCGGGCGCCCGGCCTGGCTGCCTTGGCTTGCCTGGGGCTGGGTCGTGCTGCTGATCCTCGCGGCCGTCGCCGAGCTCTCCGGCTGGGATGATCTGCGCCTCGCGCTCGACTTCCAGCGTCACTTCCGCTGACCGTCCGCGCGTGACCGCCCGCGCCGCCGCCCGAGACAGGGGCGTGCTGCGTCCCGCCGTCCGCACCCTCCTCGACCTCTGCTTCCCGCCGCGCTGCTGCGCCTGCGACGGCCCCGCGTGGTCCGCGGATCCCGACCTGCTGTGCTCCGGCTGCGCCGCGGGGCTGCGGGCTGCGGCCTTTCACTGCACGGGGCCGGGGAACGCACTGAACCGCCGCGCGCT
>JASJDY010000275.1 GCA_030065025.1 Planctomycetota bacterium | reverse complement strand
GGCCTGCCCTTCGTGACGTCCGGCTTCTTCAGCAAGGACGGCATCCTCTCGGGCGCCTACAGCGTGCAGCCTGCGCTGTTCTGGGTCGGCCTGATCGGCGCCGTGCTCACCGCCTTCTACATGGTGCGGCTCTTCGCCATGACGTTCCTGGGTGAGCCCCAGGACGAGCACGTGCATGAGCACGCGCACGAGTCGCCGAAGGTCATGACGATCCCGCTCGTGATCCTGGGTGCGCTTGCCATCTGCGCCGGCTGGGGCGCGTGGCACTCCATCCTGCTCCAGCCCCCGCAGAGCGTGGTCGAGGCCGACCTCATCCAGACGCTCGAGGTGGAGCACGCCGCCGCCGGCACGGTCATGCCCATGGCCATCACCGCGGCGCTGCTGGGGCTCCTGCTCGGCTTCTTCGTCTTCTGGAAGTCCGCCGCGCGCGTGCCCGACTGGAAGAAGCCGTTCCGTGCGCTCGAGACGGCCTTCCGCAACAAGTTCTGGTTCGACGAGGCCTACGACAAGGTGCTCATCCAGCCGGCCTACCGTCTCGCCGAGGCCTTCCGCCTCGTCGACAGCAAGGGCGTCGACGGCGTCGTCAATGCCGTCGGCCGCGGCGGCGTCCGCACGGGCGACGCCTCCGGCGCGCACGACCGCACGGTCGTGGACGGCCTCGTACGCCTCACTGGTGCCCTCGCGCAGGGCTTCGGCGGTCTCGTCAGCACGCTCCAGAGCGGCCGCGTGCGCTTCTACCTGTCCCTCAGCGTCGGCGCCCTCGCCCTCGCCCTGCTCCTCGAGAGGATCTTCTGATGCTGACGATCCTGGTGTTCCTGCCGCTCGTAGGCCTCCTGGCCGTCTGGGCGGCGCCCAAGCAGGCCGCGCGGGTGATCAACGTCGCCACGTGCGGCGTCGCCCTGGTGGTGTCGGTTGCCGTCTGGATGCAGATGGACCTCGCAGCCGCCGGCTATCAGCTCGAGGAGAAGGTCGACTGGATCAAGACCGTCGGCATCCAGTACCACGTCGGCATCGACGGCGTCGGCCTCGCGCTCGTCCTGCTCACCACCTTCGTGTCCTTCGTCTCCGCGATCGCCTCGTGGCGCATCGAGAACCAGGCGAAGGGCTACCACATGATGTTCCTGCTGCTCCTCACGGGCATGCTGGGCGTCTTCGTCGCGCTGGACCTCTTCCTCTTCTACGTGTTCTGGGAAGTGATGCTCCTGCCGATGTACTTCCTCATCGGCATCTGGGGCGGGCCCCGGCGCCAGTACGCGGCCATCAAGTTCTTCCTCTACACGCTCTTCGGCTCGGTCCTGCTGCTCGGCGCCGTGATCCTCGTCGTACTCGAGACCGGCACCTGGTCGATCCCCGAGATCACCGCGATGGCGAAGGCGGCGCTGGCGAGCGGTGAAGCGGGCGGCATCCTCGGCAGCGTCGGCCTGTCGCTCGCGGCCTTCATCGGGATGTTCATCGGCTTCGCGATCAAGATCCCGAGCTTCCCGTTCCACACGTGGTTGCCCGATGCGCACGTCGAGGCGCCGACGCCGATCTCCATGATCCTGGCGGGCGTCCTCCTGAAGATGGGCGGCTACGGCCTCATCCGCATCGCGTACCCGTTCTTCCCGACGGCCGCCGTCGACATGGGCCTCGTGATCTCGGTGCTGTCCGTCATCGCGATCGTGTACGGCGCATTCGTCGCGATGGCCCAGACCGACCTCAAGCGCATGATCGCGTACTCGTCCGTGAGCCACATGGGCTTCGTCACCCTCGGGCTCGCCGCCGGCACGGAGGCCGGCATCAACGGCGCGATGTACATGATGCTGGCCCACGGCACGATCAGCGCCATGCTCTTCATGATCGTGGGCGTGATCTACGAGCGCGCCCACCACCGCGAGATCGCCAAGTTTGGCGGCCTGGCGTGGGTCATGCCCAAGTACTTCGTCCTCGCGAGCTTCGCCTTCTTCGCGAGCCTCGGGCTGCCCGGCCTCTCCGGCTTCATCGCGGAGCTGACGACCTTCGTCGGGGCCTTCAACGGGCCACACCGCACCTGGGCGATCATCGCCCTGCTCGGCGTCGTCATCACGGCGGCGTACTACCTGCGCACGCTGCAGAAGGTCTACCTGCGGGACACGCCGGAGCAGTACAAGGACGCGTCGAAGTACCCCGACCTGAGCCCGCGCGAGTGGGCCGTACTGCTGCCGCTGGCCGCCGTCACGCTCTACATGGGCATCATCCCGAGCACGGCGATGGACATGTACAACGGCTTCATCCGGGACCAGCTCGTGCCGGTGCTGAACGCGGCGCTCGAGATCACCACGAGGAGCTTCGGCTAGAGCCGCACGATGGACTGGAGCCCGATCTACCCTGCCGCGCTCCTGACGCTGGGCATCCTCGGCGTCTTGATCACGGACCTCGTCACGAAGGGCCGCCGGCCCGGTGTGGCGATCGGCATGGCCTTCGCCGTCCTCGCAGGGGCGGGGGTCTGGGCGCTCGGGCTGAAGACGAGCGGGGACGTCGTGCTCGGCGTCTTGGTCGTCGACAAGTTCGCCGTCGTGTTCACGGTGTTCTGCTGCGTCACGGGCGCGATCACCGTGCTCGCCACGACGCGCGGTGAGGCGTTCCGCCGTCCGGGCGGCGAGTTCCTCGCGCTGGTGCTCGCCGCGGTCCTCGGCATGAGCGTGCTCTCGATGTCCGTGGACCTGATCGTGCTCTACCTCGCGTTCGAGACGATCTCGGTGCCGAGCTACGTGCTCGTCGCGATGCGCCGGGCCGACGCGAAGAGCAACGAGGCCGGCCTGAAGTACGTGCTGTTCGGGGGCGTCTCGTCCGCCGTCATGCTCTACGGCCTGTCCCTGCTCGTGGGGCTCATCGGTGGCACGTCGTTCGAAGCCCTGGCCTTGGCCGTGCAGACGCCGATGGTGCAGCAGCCGGTCTTCATCGTGGCCTGCGTGATGATCTTCGCCGGCTTCGCGTTCAAGATCTCGGCCGTGCCGTTCCACTTCTGGGCGCCCGACGTGTACGCCGGCGCGCCGGCGAGCGTCGCGGGCTTCCTGGCGGTGGCGAGCAAGGCGGCGGGCTTCGCCGCCCTCGTGCGCGTCGTGGGCGTGACGGTGACGGCCATCCCGCAGGGGCTGGCGGACCCGCTCGGCGCCTTCTGGCCGGGTGGCAACGTCTGGTTCCCGATCCTCGCCATCGCGGCCGTCCTGACGATGACCGTAGGCAACCTCGCGGCGCTCAAGCAGACCGAGATCAAGCGCCTGCTCGCGTGGTCGAGCATCGCGCACGCCGGCTACCTGCTGCTCGTGATGTGCGTGTGGACCGAGGACGCGCTGGCCGCGATGCTGGTCTACCTCGTGGCCTACCTCTTCATGAACCTGGCCGCGTTCCTGCTGGCGGGCATCAGCATCCGGGAGCTCGGCACCGGCGAGCTCAAGGCGATGCGGGGCATGGGCCGCCGCCACATCGGCCTCGCGGCGGCGTTCGCGATCGTGCTCTTCAGCTTGACGGGCCTGCCGCCGTTCTTCGGTTTCGTGGCCAAGCTGCAGGTCTTCTACGCGGTGTTCGACCAGGGCTTCGTGTGGCTCGGCGTCGTCGGTCTGGTCAACGGCGTGATCTCGCTCTACTACTACGCGCGCGTTGTGAAGTCGATGTACCTGGACGACGCCGAGGACGAGGCGCCGTCGAAGAGCATGAAGCTGGCGCTGCCCGACGGCCTGCTCTGCGCGCTCCTCGTTGCGCCGCTCGTGGTCTTCGGCATCGTGTGGTGGGGCGGGCTGCTCGACTGGGCGACGACCGTCGCGCGGGATCTGCCCTACATCATGGGGGCCGGACGATGACCGCTGTCGCGCTGCCCCCCGAGGTCGTGGCTCACCTCAACGACCTGTTCACGCGCTTCACGATCGGCGCGGCGACGTACGTGTTCGAGTCCGATCCGTACGAGGTCGATGGGGACGAGCCCGTCCTCGAGCGCCTGCGGGAGGTGCTCGCGGAGGACCAGAGCCACGCGCTGCTGCTTGCGCACCTCATCCGCATGCACGACCTCGTGCCGGAGGCGGGCGTCTTCCCGTACTGGCACCGGGACCTCAACTACCTGACCGTGCCGTACATGGCGAACTTCGTGGCCGAGTCGCTGGAGGAGGACCTCCGGCGCATCGATCTCGCCGCCGAGGCCACGCCGGAGGACCTGCGCACGGTGCACGCCACGCTGCGCACCGTGCGTCAGGAGCGCGCCGCGCGCCTCGAGGCGCTCCGACCCGTTGCCGCCGAGGCGCTCGAGCGGGAGGCACGCGCGTACCAGGCCGCCATCGACGAGATCCGCGAGACGCGCGAGGCCCGCATCGCGAAGGAGAAGGCCGCCGAGGCCGCCGCCCGCAAGGCGGCCCAGGCGGCGAAGAAGGCTGCCACGGCCAAGCCGGCGGCTGCCGCCGTCGACGTCGCCAGCCTGCCGGATCCGAACGAGGAAGGCATCTCCGCCAAGGAGAAGGCCAAGCGCACGATGATGATCAAGCGTGCGCAGAAGAAGGCCGCCGAGGCAGGCGCCGCCGCGCCCGCGGCTGCTGCCGATCCGACCGCTGGCATGCCCGACCCGAACGAGGAGGGCATCTCCCCGAAGGAGAAGGCCAAGCGCACGATGATGATCAAGCGTGCGCAGAAGAAGGCTGCCGAGGCAGGCGCCGCCCCTCCTGTGGCTGCTGCCGACCTGACGGCCGGCATGCCGGATCCGAACGAGCCCGGCATCTCCCCGAAGGAGAAGGCCAAGCGCACCATGATGATCAAGCGTGCGCAGAAGAAGGCCGCCGAGAGCGCGCCCGCGGCTGCCGCCGATCCGATCGCCGAGATGCCCGACCCGAACGAACCCGGCATTTCGCCCAAGGAGCGGGCGAAGCGCACGATGATGATCAAGCGCGCGCAGAAGGCCGCCGCATCCTCCTCTGCACCTGCACCTGCACCTGCACCTGCACCTGCACCTGCACCTGCGGCACCTGACCTCGCCTCGATGCCTGATCCGGACGAGCCCGGCATCTCGCCGAAGGAGCGGGCGAAGCGCACGATGATGATCAAGCGCGCGCAGAAGAAGGCGGCCGAGGACGCGGACAAGGCCGACGGGTAGCATCGGCGGCGAGCACGAACCCGCGACGCGAGCCGCCATGCACGTACCCGATTCGCCCGCCGGGCTGGACGCAGCCTGGCTCCAGACCGCGCTTGCCGGCGCCTCGGCGTTCGAGGGAGCGCGCATCCACGCCCTCGATGTACGCATCATCGGCGTCGGCTACGGCCTCGACGGCGTCGCCGCGCACGTGACGCTCGTCGCCGAGGGCGGTCCGCCCGACCGACCCGCGTCCCTTGTCGTGAAGTTCGCTCCGGCGCCTCGCGGCCCCGCGGAGGTCTCGTTCTACGAGCGCGTCGCGCCGCACATGCCGATTCGCCTGCCCCGCTACTACGGCGGCTTCGTCTCCGCCGAGGCCCAGCATGCCGTGCTGCTCCTGGAGGACCTGACCGCCGCGGTCCAGGGTGACTGCATTGTCGGCGCCACCCTCACGCAGGCGGAGGCCGTGCTCAGCGCCATGGCGCGCTTCCATGCCGCCTTCCTCGGCGGCGAGCATCCGGCTCTGGCCGAGATCCAGCCTTGGGACGCACGCCTTGACAGCATCGCGACCAAGCTCGAGGAGCGACTGCCGCGCTTCTTCGAGCGATACGGCAC
>JASJDY010000274.1 GCA_030065025.1 Planctomycetota bacterium | reverse complement strand
CCGCCCCTACAGGTCCCATGGCTCGAGAACGCCGCTGGATGATCGATGCCCGATGGGTATTCACGGCCACGGCCACGGCCACGGCCACGCAGTGCGAGTGGAAGTGGAAGTGGTCGTAGCCCCCGCTCCGCGGCGGCTACGACCCCCACATCATCAAAGCCACCCCCGCCACCGCGATCACCGTCGCCAGCACCTCGTGCTTGCCGAACTTCTCCTCGAGGAACAGCACCGACAGGGGCATGAGGTAGATCGGCATCAGCGAGTTCAGCGTCGCCGCCACACCCGTGTGCTTCGCCCAAGCGACACCCAGCTGGTTGGTGAGGATGCCGAGGAACGTGCCGAAGAAGGACGCCGCGAACAGCATCAGCGCGGCCTTCTTGCGCTTGAGCTCGCCCGTCCACGCACCCAGACGGCCGAACATCATCCCGAGGAACGCGAGCCCGAACGTGCCGGCCGCCATGCGGACGACCGCGCTGTCGACGATCGGGGCCTGGCCGACGTTCAGGCCGTAGCGCGCCAGCAGGATCGCAGCCGCCTGGAACACCGCTGCGATGAGCGCGTTGCGCACGCCGCGCCGGAAGCGCTCCGGATCGACGGCCTTGTCCGCGTGACGCAGGACGGCCATCGTGATCCCGAACAGGCAGACCGCGATGCCCAGCCACGCGATGGGGGGCGGCATCTCCGAGAACGGCGGCAGCATCGCCGCGATGGCGGTCAGCACGGGTACGAGCAGGAACACGAGCGTCATGCGCTGCGGGCCGATGTCGAGCAGGCTGCGCATGAGGAACGTGTCGCAGACGGCCAGCCCCAGGAAGCCGCTCGCGCAGAACACCGCGATCGCGCGCCCGTCCAGCCCCTGCGGGATGGGGGAGCCCGTCATGCACCAGAGCATCGCGACGAAGCACACGGTGGCGGCGAAGTTCTTGCCGAGGTTGATCGCCGCTGCGGAGAGCGGCGGCCGGATCAACGCGATGACGACGCCCGAAGATCCCCACAGGAACGCGCTGAGTGCGGCGCTGGCTTCGCCGGCCCACTCGAAGGGCGGCGCGGTGAGGAGGATCGGGAGGCTCATCGGTCGCAGGAGGGTACTCGCGCCCCGATGCTGGGTGGGCCTACTCCTTCAGCAGGACCTCGAAGCCGCCTCCGCGCGTGAAGATGGCGTGCTGCTGGTGGATCATCACCCGGCCCTCGCCGCCCTCGCGGTAGACCGTGAGCCGCAGCGGTACGGCCTCGGGTGCATCGCGGAAGGTCCAGAAGCCCGGCCCGGATCCACGCGAGCCCGCCTCGCGTGCGGTGCGGCCGTCCGCGTCCGGCCACGTGACCTCGACCGCCAGGTCCGTCTGGTCTTCGATGCCGCGGAGCAGCACGGTCGACGCGTCGCGGGGCAACGTCGCGCGCCACGAGTGGTCGCGGCCACCGAAGTAGAAGACGCCCGCGACCCCGAGCAGCAGCGCGAAGCAGCCGATCAGCGTGGCCGTGCGGAACAGCGCGGGCGGGGGGTGGCGGAGGAAGCCTTCCATCGACGGCAGGATACCGGCCGGTCGACTCTCGGCAGCCCGCTAGACTCGCCGGATGGTCGTCTTGCGACACCGATTCCTGCTCGGGGCCGCCCTCCTGATCGCCTTCTGTTGGGGGCCGGGGGCGGGCGCCGACGTGCTCGTCCCCAAGGGCGGCAAGCCCGTTCGCGGGGCGATCGTCTCCAAGACCGACAGCGAGGTCGTCTTCAACATCTACCGGTCGCGGAACCCGGCCGTGGTGAACCCGGAGCACCTCATCCGGCTGCCGCTGGACCGTGTGAAGAAGCTCGAGGAACGGCCGCGTCCCGAAGTCGAGGTCTGGCGGCGCTGGAAGAAGGCCAAGACCGCGGACGAGTTCGCCGCGGTGGGCGCCTACGCGAAGGAGCACAAGCTCAAGGCCGCGGCCCACATGTGCTTCGCCCAGGCTCTCGCCCTCGACGACGCGCACAAGCAGGCCATCAAGGGCATCGGCGGTCGGGGCAAGTGGGACGCCGCGCGCAAAGGCAACCCCTTGCTGGATACCGAGCTCCAGGCCCTGCTCGAGCGCTACGTGGTTGAGGACGAGCCCGCCGAGCGCGTCACGCTCCAGAAGGCGCTCAAGGGCCGGCACTTCAAGGCGAAGCCCCACGAGCTCGAGCGCTGGCGGCGCTCGAAGCTGCAGCCGAAGGGCTACCAGGTGAACCGGCCCGTCAGCTACCGCAGCGACGTGCGTCCGGGCGCGGTGTACACGCTCTTCGTGCCCGACAGCTACACGCCCGCCAGGACGTGGCCGCTGATGATCGGGCTCCACGGCGGCGGACCCGACGGCAAGAAGGGCGACGAGCTCGTCGGCAGCGGGCCGTCGGCGATGAACTTCTACCGCCGCCTCGCCGCGCGCTACGGCTTCATCGTCGCGTGTCCCACGGCCCTCATGGCGGGGTGGGGCAACAAGGCGAACGAGGAGTACGTCCGCGATCTGATCACCGAGCTGAAGCTCCTTTACCACATCGACATCGACCGCATCTACCTCACCGGTCACTCCATGGGCGGCTTCGGCACATGGGCGCTCGGACCGCGCCTGGCCGAGGACCTCGCCGCGATCTCGCCGATGGCCGGCGGCGGCGGCAGCATCGGCAAGCTCGTCTCGACGAAGACACCCGTGTTCATCTTCCACGGTGCGGATGATCGCGTCGTGGGGCCCTCGTCGGACCGCAACCAGGCCAAGCAGCTGCTCGGGACCGATCACGACTTCGTGTACACGGAGCTCGACAAGGTCGGCCACGGCTTCCCCGCGTCGGTGCAGGTCGAGCTCTTCGAGTTCTTCGAGCCGCGGCGGCGCTACGACAAGCGCAACAAGCATGCGTGGCCGCGGTCGTCCTTCGCCGGCAAGGTCTCCAAGGAAGAGGCGATCTACCTCGGCGATCCGATGGGGGAGATCGAGGGCGAGACGCCCCAGCTCAAGGACCGGCTCGCTCACGTACGGCTCGGCGGGGGGCGCGCGCTCACGGCCATCGCGGCCCTGGTCGAGCAGAAGCCCGAGGGGACGATCGCCGGACTCGCAAAGATCGTCGCCAGCGGGAGCGCGCCCTTCGACGCGCGCGCCTATGCCGCACGTGCGCTCGGCGGACTAGGAGATGCCGCCGGCGCGCCGGCGCTGCGCAAGGCCGTCGCCCTGCCCGCCGTCCGCGATCAGAGCCTGATCGCGCGCGAGTCGGCGCGCGCGCTCGTAGCGCTGAAGGACGGGTCGGCGCTCTCTGCGCTCGGCAAGGCCATCGAGGCGTGGACGGGTTACTACGAGGACAAGGTGACGAGCGACGGCATGCGCTACAGCGACTGGCGGCGTTCCACGAACGTGCTCGCCGAGCTCGTTGCGGCGTGGTCCGACCTGGCTACGCCCGATGCGAAGCCCGCGCTCCTGGAGAAGGTCCTCGTGCAGCGCGTGCTGGCGCCTCAGCACCAGGTGCAGACCTCGAGACGTGTGCCGCAGGATCCGTCTTCGTTGCGCACGGCCCTCGCGCAGGCCATCGCAAAGGCTTACAAGCGCACGCAAGCGTCCGAGGAGCGCTGGACCAATCTGCTTGCGGCGGTCGCGAACGACGCCAAGGCCGCCGCGGCCGTCGAAGCGCTGAAGCCTTAGATCCCGCGCGCGTCCGTGAGCGCGCTTCCACGTGGCGGCTCCCCCCGAACGGGTCTTGCGGCTACCATCTGCCCCTCATGGGACGTCAAGATCTCGAGCTCGGTGATTCGGCCGCACAGCTGCGGCGCTTCGAGGAGCGCCTCATTGCGGACGCAGACGCGCTCGAGCGCATGCTCGAGATGGGCGTGTTCGAAACCGGCATCCGCCGCATCGGCCTCGAGCAGGAGTTCTTCCTGATCGACGAGCACGGACGGCCGGCGCCGCGGGCCATGGAGCTGCTCGAGGACCTCGGCGGCGACGGCAGCATCTACCAGACCGAGCTCGCGCGCTTCAATGTCGAGGTCGCGGTGCCGCCCCAGGAGTTCAAGGGGGACTGCTTCTCCCGCGTCGAGCAGGAGCTGCGCCGCCACATGGGCATCATTCGCCGGGCGGCGCACCGTCACGGCGTGAACGTCCTGGCGATCGGCATCCTGCCCACGCTCGGCTGGGAGCACCTCACGCTCGACTACATGACGCCGAAGCCGCGCTACCGCGCGCTGAACGACCGCGTCATGGCGATGCGCGGCGGCCAGCTCCGCATCCACATCCGCGGGACGGACATCCTCCACGCCTCGCACGACAACGTCCTGCTCGAGTCGTTCAACACGTCGTTCCAGCTGCACATGCAGGTGGCGCCCGACGAGTTCGCGCGCATGTACAACGCGATGCAGCTGGCCACCGCGCTGTCCGTCGCGGCCAGCGGCAACAGCCCGCTGCTTCTCGGGCACCGCCTCTGGGAGGAGACGCGCGTCGCGCTGTTCCGCCAGAGCGTCGACACCCGCACGGATCACCACCTGCGCCGCGGCAGCCGTCCCCGCGTGTTCTTCGGGGATGACTGGGTCAAGGGCTCGATCCTCGAGCTCGTACGCGACGACGTGAGCCGGTTCCGCGTGGTCCTGCCGATCGACGACGACGAGCCGATGCCGGGCAAGGTCCTCGACGAAGGCGGCATCCCCAAGCTGAGCTCCCTCGCGCTGCACAACGGCACGATCTACCGCTGGAACCGTCCCTGCTACGGCGTGGCCAACGGGGTCCCGCATCTGCGCATCGAGAACCGTCCCATGCCCGCCGGACCGACGGCGGTGGACAGCATCGCGAACGCGGCGCTTCTCTTCGGTCTGACGCTCGGTCTCGTCGAGGAGTACGGAGACGTCTCCGAGAAGCTCGCGTTCCACGACTGCAAAGCGAACTTCTACAACGCGGCCAGCAACGGCCTGCGCGCGGCACTCCACTGGCTCGACGGACGCACCCACGCCGCCGACGAGCTCATCCTGCTCACGCTCCCGCTCGCGGCGAAGGGCCTGAGCGCCGCCGGCGTCGACGAGGCGGACATCAACCGTCTGCTCGATCTGATCGGCGAGCGCGTGAGCACGGGCAAGACGGGGTCGCGCTGGATGCTCGACGGCTTCAACCGCCTGCGCGCGGTCGTGCCGCAGGACGAGGCGCTGCAGTCGCTCGTGCAGGGATACCTCCAGCGTCAGCTGACAGGACGCCCGGTCCACACCTGGGATCCGTCCCAGATGCCGGACCGCGATCGCCGGCGCGCGGCGTACCTCAAGGTCGCCCAGATCATGAGCAAGGATCTGATCACCGTGCACGAGGAGGACACGGTGACTCTGGCCGAGGCCATGATGCGCTGGGAGGGCATCCGTCACATCCCGGTCGAGAACGGCGACGGCGAGCTCGTCGGCATGTTCACGCTGGGCGACGTCGTGCAGGCGTTGCGCAAGCGGGCCGGCGACGACGAGGGCTTGAGGATCGGCGAGATCATGCACAAGAGCCCGCGCACGGTGGCGCCGGACACACCGACCCTCGAGGCCATCCGCATCATGCGCGACGACAACCTGAGCGCGCTGCCGGTGGTCGAGGGCAAGAAGCTCGAGGGCATCCTGACCGACAGCGACTTCCTGGTCGTTGCGGCGAGGTTGTTGGAGTAGGGGCGGCCGGAGGCGTCGCCGCGGCGACGCC
>JASJDY010000081.1 GCA_030065025.1 Planctomycetota bacterium | reverse complement strand
AGGCCGCCGATCCGCTTCATGAAGAACTCGTCGAGGTTCGAGCCGACGATCGACAGGAAGCGGACTCGCTCGAGGAGCGGCGTGCGCGGGTCCTCGGCCTCGTGCAGCACGCGGAAGTTGAAGCCGAGCCAGGTCAGCTCGCGGTTCAGGAAGTAGCCGGGCCTGCGCAGGTCGTGCTTGCCGCTCGCGTCCGGCGCGGGCAAGGGCAGGGCGTGGCTCGGCGTCTGCGGCCGCGGCTTCGTGCGGGTCGTCCGCCGCGCCGTCCGCTTGGCCCGTGTGGTGCTGCGCTTGCGCGGCGTCGCCGGCGCGCGCTCGGAGTTCGGGGCATCCTGCTTCATTGTCATCGACTCCACCAGCCCCGGCGGCCGATGACGCGTCTAGCTGGTCGTGCCGGCTTCGGTCGGGGCTTCCGCGGCCTCTGCGGCCCGGATCAGGCGCCGCTCGAGTGCGTCGCAGACGGCCTCGAGAACGCGCAGCCGAGCGTACCGCTTGTCGTTGCCCTCGACCAGCACCCACGGGGCTGCTTTCGTGCTCGTGCGCTCGACCATCTCGTTCACGGCGAGCTCGTACGCGTCCCACTTCTCGCGGTTGCGCCAGTCTTCTTCCGTCAGCTTCCACTGCTTGTGGGGCGTGACGCGGCGTTCCTCGAAGCGACGTGCTTGTTCGTCCTTCGTTACGTGCATCCAGAACTTCAGCACCACGTCGCCGTGGTCCACCAGCTGCTGCTCGAAGTCGTTGATCTCGGCGTAGGCGCGGCGCCACTCCTTCGGCCGCGCGAAGCCCTCGACACGCTCAACGAGCACGCGGCCGTACCAGCTGCGGTCGAAGACCGAGACGCGTCCCGCTCGCGGCAGGTGGCGCCAGAAGCGCCAGAGGTAGTGCTGCGCGGCTTCCTCGTCGGTGGGCGCGGCGATGGAGATCACCTGGTAGTTCCGCGCGTGCATGCCGCCGAGCATGCGGCGGATGGCGCCGCCCTTCCCGCCGGCGTCCCAGCCTTCGAACACGAGAACCGTGGAGACGCCCTCGTCGCGCGCGCGCCGGGAGAGCTCGTTGAGGCGCCCCTGCAGCTCCTTCAGGCGGACCTTGTACTCCTTCTTCGTGACGCTCCTGCTCATGTCGAGCGTGTCGAGCACCGTGGCGGGCTCCGGCAGCGCCAGCTCGTTCTCCTCGTCCGGCTTCTTCTTCTTGTTCTTCTTCTTGTCTTGTTCCTTCGCGGCACGCTTTGCGTCTTCCCTGCGGTGGCGCGCCTCGCGCTCGGCTTCCTTCAGCCGTAGGTCGAGGGCCTCGAGGATCGACGTGCAGATGCGCATCGTGCGGTAGTTCTCGTCCTCGCCTTCCACGATGGTCCACGGAGCGAAGCCCGTGCTCGTGCGCTTGACGAGCTCCTCGGCCGACGCAACGAAGTCCTCGTAGCGCTCCCAGTGCTTCCAGTCCTGGTCGCGCACACGCCAGCTCAGCAGGGGGTCCGCTTCGAACGCCTCGAAGCGCCGCTTCTGCGCGTCCTTGCCGAGGTGCAGCCAGAACTTGAGGATGAGCGCACCGTCGTGTGCCAGCGTGCGCTCGAAGTCGGCGATGCGCTCCATCTCGACGCTGAAGTGGTCGTCGCTGCTGCGCTCGAACACGTGGTCGAGGAACGGGCGCGAGTACCACGCGCTCATGAAGATGCCGATGCTGCCCTTCGACGGCAGATCGCGCCAGAAGCGCCAGAACTCGGGCCGCTCGCGCTCCTCCTGGGTCGGCTCGTCGTAGGCGCGCGTGACCAGCAGGCGCGCGTCGAACCAGGTGTTCAGGATGCTCGCCGTCCCGCCCTTGCCGCCCTTGTCGACGCCGCTGAGCAGGATGATCACGGGGAAGTTGGCTTCAGCAAGGCGGCGCTGCGCTTCGAGCAGCTTCTGCCGCATGAGCGGCGCCTTCTCCTTGAACTCGGCCTTGGACATCTTCTGGCCCAGCTCGGCGGCTTCGAACATGCCCAGCCTCCTAGGTGGTGAGTCGCTTACGCCGGCGCGGCTCGCGCGGCGTCACGACGAGATGCTCGCGCGTCTTGGCGGCGCGCCGGAAGCCGAGCAGGTGGAACACCTCGAGCGCGAACCAGCGCGCACGGCGGCGGTCCACGAGGAACGCGCCCGGCAGCTTGGGATGACGCTTGACGCCCGGCAGCCAGTGGACGAAGCGGTCCACGCGCATGTGGCGCAGCAGCGCGCTGATGCGCAGCCAGAACGGGCGCACCGAGCGGATGATGAAGAAGCCGTCCTCGCCCTGCTTCTGGTACAGCGGCATCAGGATCATGCCGTTCTCGGGCGACGTGATCTCGTGGTTGCCGTTGTCGGCGAGGACCTCGCCGCTGCGCACCCGCTGGAAGCTCACGTAGCCGGGACGCATGCGGAACGGCTGGCCGTTCACGACGGGCTCGCGGTAGCGCACCTCGACGACCTCGGGCAGGCCCTCGGCCGTGCGCCGCAGCAGCTGGCGTGCGTTGTCCATCTCGGGCCGCGAGCCGCGGGCGACCACCCCCGACGTCTCGAGCACGATCCAGGTCGCCGCCTCGGCGCGGTCGACGCTGCCGGGATCCTGGTGCTGTCCGGACTCGAAGCCGACCGCGGGAACGCCGCGCTCGATCCAGTAGCCCAGCATGGTGCCGGCCAGCTCTTCCTCCAGACCCAGGACGTGCGGTGCCGGGACCTTGAAGGCCAGCGCGCGGTTGGCGAGCGTGTCGTCCATGGTGACGAACGGCGCGCCGCCACCCGAGGTCGAGTGCAGGTCGAAGAGCGCCGCATAGCCCGGCGCCTGGTCGATCGCCTCGGCGATCAGCGTCTCCAGCTCGAGCAGCTCGGCATCCTCGTCCGTGACGGCGTCCTCGTCGGCGTGCACGCGCGCGAGGCGCTCCGGCGTCCACGCGCGGTTGAGGTCGTGCGCCAGGTAGCGCTCGTCGGCCGCCAGGCCCTTGCGGTTCCCCGTGAGCGCGAGGATGCGTCCCTGGAGTCCGGTGCGGTCGGCCTCCAGCTTCCGGATGACCCGTTGGAGTCCGTGCACGCCGGAGGGCTCGTTGCCGTGCAGGCCGCCGACGCAGACCAGGGTCGGCCCGCGGAGCTCCCCGCCGATGTCGCCGAGGATGCGCGGGAACTCCGCCTGGGCGGCGCGCTGCTCGGGAACGTCGAGGACGTCGGCCATGCCACTCCTGGCGCGTGCGCAAACCCACCCGGACCTGCGGACGCCTCCACAGATCGAGGTGCTCGGAGGCCGGGATCCGGGCCCCGGCCGGGTCGTCTCCCACACCCCTGCAAACCCCAGGGCAGAAACTAGCTCCGGAGCCCGACGATGGGGAGTCCTACCCCGGAGCGGCGGGCGGAACGAGACGGGCTGGGAGGTGACCGAGCGGCCCCTCCTGGGTGTCGGAGGTCGTGGTCGTTCTCGTGGCCGTCGCGCTCGCGCTCGCGTGCGCGCTCGACCAACGGACGGCTCCTGGGACGGCGATCGATGCGCGAGCGCGAGCGGGAGCGCGAGCGCGGGGCCTGCCTCGCCGCCCGTACCCCTACAAGCTCTCGTGCTCCTCGAGTGCCTCCCGGTCGCTCAAGGATGCGATCCGGTCGCAGATCGCCCGCTCGAGCCCGACCTCCTCGGCCCACGCCCGCTGCGCTTCGTTGAGCAGGCGTGGCTCGCGTTGGTGGGCCTCGAAGATGCCGGTCAGGATCCGCCGGGCATGGGCGCCCATCCGCATGAGCCGCGGGTGGCAGTAGAAGTGCTCGTAGAGGTAGCGCGACAGGGCGCGCTGGAGCCGGTGCATCGGCTTCGAGAAGCCCACCAGGTGGCGCGGGTGCGCCTGCACCTCGTCCGGCGTGCGCACGCCCGCCTCCGTGATGCGCCGGCGGGTGGACTCCACGAGGTCCGTGACGCCCGCGTTGATGAGGCGCTTCACCGTCGCGGCCACCTGGAGCAGCGGGGGCAGGTCGGGCTCCTCGGCGAGCATCCGCTCCCAGCAGTCGCGCCAGAGGTCGGTCTCGCCCAGCTGATCGGCCGTGACGAGGCCGGAGGTGATGCCGTCGTCGCAGTCGTGCGCGACGTAGGTCAGGGAGTCGCAGACGTCCACCAGCTGCGCTTCGAGGGAGGGGCGGAGGCCCTTCACGAAGCCGAGCGTGCTCGCGTCCTTCGGGCTGTGGAGCGCGAAGGCCTCGCGCACCTCGTGCGTCAGGTTCAGTCCGCGCCAGCGCGGATAGCGGTGCTCCAGCACGTCGACGACGCGCAGGCCGTGCGCGTTGTGCTCGAAGCCGCCGTGATCCTCCATGAGCTCCTGCAGCACGTACTCACCCTTGTGTCCAAAGGGGCCGTGGCCGAGGTCGTGGGACAGGGCGATCGTCTCGGTCAGGTCCTCGTTGAGGCGGAGCGCCCGCGCGGCGGTGCGGGCGATCTGGGAGACCTCGATCGTGTGCGTCAGGCGCGTCCGGTAGTAGTCGCCCTCGTGGTTGACGAAGACCTGCGTCTTGTACTCGAGCTTGCGGAAGGCCGACGCGTGGATGATGCGATCGCGGTCCCGCATGTACGCCGTGCGGTATTCGTGCTCCGGCTCGTGGTGCACACGCCCGTGTGAGTCCCGGCTGCGTAGCGCCTGGGGGATGAGCACCTCGTGCTCGCGCTGCTCCAGCTCATCGCGCGTGACGGGGCCGGCGGGGTCGTGGTTCGCTGCCATCGGGTGGAAGTCTAGACTGGGGTCCGTGCGTATCGTCCTGCAACGCGTCCGCGAAGCCGCCGTGCACGTCCCGAGGGACGATGCCGACGACGAGGTCGTCGGCGCGATCGGCCGCGGCGTCCTTCTACTCGTCGGAGTCGGCAAGGGGGATACAGAGGCCGACGCCGATGCCCTCGTGCGCAAGATCGGCGCGCTGCGCATCTTCCCGGGCCGCACGCCGATGGACCGCACCCTGGCCGACGTCGGAGGCGCCTGCCTGGTCGTGAGCCAGTTCACGCTGCTGGGCACCGTGCGCAAGGGCAACCGGCCCGGCTTCGATCGCGCCGAGGATCCCGCGCGGGCCGAGGCCCTCTACGAGTACGTGGCCGCGGGCCTGCGCGCGCAGGGCCTCGAGGTGGCCACCGGACGGTTCGCCGCCACCATGGCGGTGCACCTCGTCAACGACGGGCCGGTCACCTTCGTGCTGGAGGCCGAGGACGGTCGCGTGCGCTGAGCGGACATCGTTTTTGCGCGCGTAACCTGATGTCTCGCATGGCTTTGCGTTCGCCGGGCGTTTTGCAGAACCTTTGCCCCGAGCGTGGTTCCGAAGGGGTACACCACGTTCAGGAGTTCGCGCGATGGTCCCCTTCCTCCGACGTCCCCTGGTCCCGCTCTCAGGCCCCCTGGCCCTCGTGCTGGCGCTGCTGCTCACCGCCTCACCGGCGGAGGCCTCGGGCTTCCTCGTGCCACAGCCCTCGCCCAAGCCGGTGCCCATGCCGTGGAGCATCGAGAGCTACCGCGTCGACGCGGTCGTTCGCGGTCCCCATGCCCGCGTGACGGTCGAGCAGGTCTTCCGCAACCTCTCCGGCCGGCAGCTGGAGGCCGACTACGTCTTCCCGCTCCCGCCCGAGGCCATGGTCTCGTCGATCACGCTGTTCGAGGGCGGCAAGGGCCTCGAGGGGCGCCTGCTCCGCGCCGAGGAGGCGCGCCGCGTCTACGAGGAGATCGTGCGGCGTCGCAAGGACCCCGCGCTGCTCCAGTACCTCGGCCAGAACCTGTACCGCGTGCGCGTGTTCCCCATCGGCCCCGGGCAGACGCGCAAGCTCGTCCTCAAGTACGACCAGACGCTCGGCTCCGATGGCGGCCTCACCGAGTTCGCCTACCCGCTCGGCGCCGCGCGCCTGTCCGCGCGCCCCATCCGCACGATCGCGATGCGCGTCGACCTCGAGACGAAGGCGCCTCTCGGCCCCATCTACAGCCCGACGCACGACGTCGCTGTGGTGCGCACGGCGAAGAACCGCGCCGACATCTCCTACGAGGGCACCAGCCGCGGGGATCCCGGCGACCTGCTGCTCTACTGGAGCACCACGAGTCGCCGCATCGGCGCCCAGCTGCTCACGTACTGGCCCAAGGACGAGGCGCAGGGCTACTTCCTGTTCCTCGCCACGCCCGGCAGCGGCATGCAGACCGGACCCGCGCGTCCCAAGCACATCACGTTCGTCGTCGACACGTCCGGCTCCATGGCCGGCGAGAAGCTCGAACAGGTCCGCGCCGCGCTCAAGCAGGTGATCGGCGGACTCGGCGCTGGCGACCGGTTCAACGTCGTCGCCTACCACTCCTCCGTGCTGCCGCTCTGGGAGCGGCCGCGTGCGGCGGACCCGGGCGCCCGCCAGGAGGCCCTGCGGTTCGTCGACGGCCTGCGGGCCGAGGGCGGCACCAACATCGAGGGTGCGCTCCGCGCGGCGCTCTCGGCACCGCGTCCGAAGAGCATGCCGTCGGTCGTCGTGTTCCTCACCGACGGCCGGCCGACGATGGGGGAGACGAACCCCGACAAGATCCTCGCTTCGATCGCGAAGGCCAACCCCGACCGCGCCACGCGCATGTTCGTCCTCGGCGTCGGCGTCGACGTCAACACCGTGATGCTCGATCGGCTCGCTCTCGAGAACAAGGGTGCGCCGGCGTTCGTGCGTCCGCGCGAGAACGTCGAGGTGAAGGTCTCGAGCCTCTACGGGAAGATCCGCCACCCCGTGCTGACGGACGTCACGCTTGCCGCGCGGGGGATGAAGGCGATGGACCTGCTGCCCCAGCAGCTGCCCGACCTCTTCCGCGGCAGCGAGCTCGTGGTCGCCGGACGGTACGGAGCCGGCGGCCCCGTGCAGCTCGTGTTGAGCGGCCGCGACGGTGACGTGGAGCGCGAGTTCCACTACACGCTGCACGCCGCACGCAAGGGCGACGGCCTCCGCAGCGACTTCCCCGCGCGCGTGTGGGCCACGCGGCGCATCGCGCAGCTGCTGGATGCGATCCGGCTCCACAAGAAGCGCGACCCGGAGCTCGTCAACGAGATCGTCCGGCTGTCGACGAAGTTCGGCATCCTCACCGAGTACACGTCGTTCCTCGCCGACGAGACGGGCGTCAGCCACTCCGCGTTCGCCGTGAACGTGCGCCGGGCGCAGAAGAACCTCGACGGCCTCGCGTCCCGCGCGATCGGCGGCTCCGGCTGGGCCCAGTCCGCCAACCAGGTCCACCGGCGCGGCGCGTCACGCGCGCCGAAGCCCACGAGCGGCTACTACCTCGCCACCGAGGGCGACCGCGACGTGAAGCGCGTGGAGGTCGGCGGGGTGCGCCTCGTCGCGAACCGCACCTTCTACTACCGCGGCGCGAAGCTCGGCTGGGTGGACGTCGAGGTGCCGGATGCGGCGAAGCCCGACGAGGTCATCACGCGCTGGTCTCCGCGCTTCTTCGAGCTCCTGCGCTCGACGACGCGCGTGGAGAACGCCCGCCTGGCGCAGGCAGGTCCGCTGCTCCTCCAGGTCCAGGGCCGCGTGATCCGCGTGGTCGATCCGGGTTAGGAAGGAGTAGGGTGGTGCCGGAGATCGCCATGCTGGAGAAGCCCCGCGTCCTGATCGTCGAAGACGAAGCCACGCTCGCCACGGGCATCGCCGAGGCGCTGCGCTTCCAGGGCTACGAGTGCGACGTCGCCGAGGACGGCGCGGCGGGCCTGAAGGCCGCGCGGCGCGGCAGCTACGACGTCATGCTCCTCGACATCATGCTGCCGGAGCTGAGCGGCTTCGAGGTGATGGAGACGCTGCGAGGCGAGGGCTCGAAGATCCCGACGATCATGCTCACCGCCAAGGGCGCCGAGGACGATCGGGTGCACGGCCTGAAGATCGGTGCGGACGACTACGTCACGAAGCCCTTCGCCATCCGCGAGCTCGTGGCGCGCGTCGGTGCCCAGGTGCGGCGCGCGCGCATGGACCGCGGCGACGGCGACACCTTCGAGCTCGACGGTGCCATCTTCGACCTCGGTCGACTGCAGATCACGCGCGGTGAGGAGGAGATCCCGCTCACACCGCGCGAGGGCGAGATTCTGAGCTACCTGCGCGCGCACGAGGGCAACGTGGTGACGCGTGACGAGTTCCTGCTCCAAGTGTGGAAGTACCCGACGGCGCGCGTCGAGACGCGCACCGTGGACAACACGCTCGCGGCGTTGCGCAAGAAGATCGAACGCAATCCGGCGGACCCGCAGATCATCAAGACCGTGCGGGGCAAGGGCTATCGGTGGGGCGGCTGAGCACCGGTCCCGCTCGCCGCGGCGGCGCCCTCGGCCGCCCGCTGCTCCTCTTCGCGGTCCTGCTGCTGGGCCCTGCGGCCGGCTTCTGCGTGCTCGGGTGGAACAGCGTCGTGCGCGAGCACGGCTTCCGCGTGCGCGAGATGCACCGCGCGGCCCAGGACCTCGTGGCCAAGCGCCTCCGCGACGCAGCGCTCGAGCTCGAGCGCATCCGCCTCGTCGAGGAGAAGCGCCACTACTACGAGTTCCAGGACGCCTACCTGTCACGCGACCAGGTCGTCGAGACGCTCGGCTTCCAGGAGAGCGCGCTCAACCGCGCGCCGGCGGATCCACGCATCCGTGGCTACTTCCAGTGGGAGCTCTTCTCCAAGCAGACCTACGGACGTCTCAAGGTATTCCCCGCGGATCGCGAGACGCTGCGCACGGAACTGGATGACGCCTACGGCGGCGCGCTCCGGCGCAAGCTCCTGCGCGCGCCCGAGAGTATCGATCTGCGTACGGGGCGCGGCCGCGTCGAGCGCTACAGCCAGCGCGTCGTGGCCGCGAACGAGGAACGCGGGCAGCTGCGCGAGGAGCTGGAGCTCGAGAAGCGCAACGTCAGCAAGGACCAGCTGCTCTACCTCGAGAACTTCCGGGCTCGCGCGCGGGAGGCGCCCGTCCGCGTGCGCTACACGCCGTTCCGCTACCTCGCGCGAACGCGCGCCAAGTCCGGACCCGCGCTGATCGCCTGGCGCATGGTGTGGGTCGCCGCCGAGCAGGTGCGTTGGCGCGAGGTGAAACGCGACCGCTGGCTGCTGCAGGGCTACGCGCTTGATCCCTCCATGCTCTTCCCCGCGTCGTGGGAGTCCATCGGCTCGGCGCAGATCGTGCGTGGCGACCGCGTCGAGTCAGGCACCGGCGGCGGCGTGTTCACCGGCTCGCTCGTCGACGAGCTGAGCGCCGACATCGCCGGGGTCCGCTCGCTGCCGGGCGGTGCGCCGCACGTCTACGACAGCTCGCTCGTGCTCGCCGCGCGCGCGGACCTGTCCATGGCCGAGGCCACGTGGCGCGACGCGCGCAATCGCTTCCTCTTCCTGGTGATGGGCCTCGTGTTCGTCGTGGCCGTCGGCTTCTTCGTGCTCGTGCGCAGCGTGCGCAAGGAAGTGCTGCTCGCGCGCCGCAAGGAGGACTTCATCGCGGCCATCACGCACGAGCTGAAGACGCCGCTCACCGGCATCCGCATGTACGCCGACATGCTGCGCGAGGGCTGGGTGGACAGCCCGGAGGCCGCCGACTCCTACGCGACGCGCATCCTCGATGAGACGGACCGCCTCGGCCACCTCGTCAACCAGGTGCTGGACCTCGCGGCACTCGAGCGCGGCGTCGCCAAGCTCAACGCCACCGCGGGTGACCTCGGCGAGGCGGTCACGAGCGCCGTCGCGCTCATCGAGCCGAAGGCCAAGGAGGCCGGCGTCGACCTGACGACCGAGATCGCCGACGGCGTGCCGCCCGTCGTCTTCGACCCGCAGCTTGTGCGCCCGCTCGTGCTCAACCTCGTGGACAACGCCATCAAGTACAGCGCGCGCTCCGACACGAAGGAGGTGCGCGTGTCGCTCCGCAAGGAGGGCGAGCGCGCCGTCCTGAGCGTCGCCGATCGGGGCGAGGGCATCCCCGCGAAGCTGCAGAAGTCGATCTTCGAGCCGTTCCAACGCGGCGGTCAGGAGCTGACGCGCACCGCGACGGGCATCGGCATCGGTCTCGCGCTCGTGAAGCGCTATGCCGACGCCCACAACGCGCGCGTGTCGCTCTCGAGCGAGCCGGGCGTGGGCACCACGATCGAGGTGCGCTTCCGTCTGTAGCAGGCTGAGTTGCCGCTAGTCTGATCCCATGCGGAAGGGTGTCTGGTGGGGGCTGCTGCTCGTGCTCATCGGCGGATGGGTGTGGATCGTCGTCACGCGCGACGACCCGCAGCCCTCCGACGCGCCCAACGCCGACGGGGAGCGCGAGGCGGCATCACCCGACGCGATGAAGGCCACGGGACTCGAGGGCTCCGCCGCGAAGATGAAGGCCAAGCGCGCGGCCGACGCCGAGGCCGCCGAGGCCCAGCTGCCTTCCATCCACGGCCGCATCCTGGATGCCGCGACGGGGGAGGGGATCCCCGGCGTGCGCGTGATTGCCGCGTCCTGGCACGAGGTCCCGGTGGAGCGTCACGCCTACCGGCTCGGCATGAGCGGCGCGGATGGGGCCTTCCGCGTCAAGGGCCTGCGCGACGGCCGCTGGCTCCTGATCCCCTTCCATCCGCAGTATCTGCAGCCCTTCGTGGGCTCGCTCTTCGACGATCCGCTGGACGCAGGCGAGGACCTGCCGAGTGTGGACGACTACTGGAGCGAGGCCGAGAGCCAAGGGCTCACGCTGAACGTCCAGGGCGGCAAGGTGTCCGACGAGCCTCTCGAGA
>JASJDY010000273.1 GCA_030065025.1 Planctomycetota bacterium | reverse complement strand
CGGCGTCGCGCGCGCGGGTACGACCAGGCCCGCCGCATCGCCGCGCCCGTCGCGGGCGCCCTGGGCCTCCGCTACGCGCCGTGCGCGCTGCGCCGCATCCGGCACACGGCGCCCCAGTCCGGCCTGGCGCCGTCGGCGCGGCGTGCGGGACCTCGCGGGGCGTTCCGCGCGCGCCGGCGGCATGTCGAGGGGCACTGCGTCATCCTCGTGGACGACGTGCTGACCTCGGGCGCGACCGCCCGGGCCTGCGCGCTCGCCCTGCGTGCCGCCGGAGCCCGCACCGTGACTGCGGCCGTGGCGTGTCGCGCCGAGCCGCGCTCTTCGGCGTAGAGTCCGGTCGTGGACGAAGCGGCACCCGTCACCGAGATCAGCGCGTCGTACGTCGACGACCTCGTCGCGAGCGAGGTCGCGGAGGCGCTCAACACGTGGTTCCGCTGGATCCTGCAGGGCTCGGAGCAGCCGGTCCCCGAGCTCTTCGAGGCACTCGGCGTGGACACCACCGAGTACGCCTGGACCCTCGGCGAGGACGTCGACTGGGAGATCGGTCCCCACGCGCGCACGGTCGGCCCCGAGGTGCGCATTGCGCTCCAGACGCAGGACACCCACACGCACGTGGCCGGCCTACTGCGACGCCTCGGCGCGCTTGCCGTCCGCGTCATCCGCGCGACGTAGTTCGACTGGCCGTCGCGTCGTGCTCCTCGAAGCGGGCGCCGAGGCCTTCGAGCCGCTCGCGCGTGACGGCGACGGCCTCCGTCGAGATGTCGGCTGCGATCCAGGTGCGCCCCGTGCGCTCCGCCACGGCGGCCGTCGTGCCGGAGCCGCAGCAGAGGTCGGCGACCACGCCGCCGGGCGGGCAGGAGCTGGTGACGATGCGCTCGAGCAGCGCCTCGGGCTTCTGCGTCGGGTAGCCGAGGCGCTCCTTGGCCATGTTGTTGAGCGCAGGGATGTCCCACCAGTCGGGCGCCTTCTTCGTGCGTCCGCGCATGCGCTGCGAGCGCGCCGGGATGCGCGCGGCCTCGAACCAGTGGCGGCCCGGTTCGCGCGCGTACCAGAGGAGCGTGTCGTGCTTGCGCGGCCAGCGCCTGGGCGAGCTGCCGCCGAGGCCGTACAGCCAGACGATCTCGTTGAGGAACGCGTCGTAGCCGAACAGCTCGTCGAGCATCACCTTCGCGTAGTGCACGGCGTGCCAGTCGAGGTGCACGTAGAGGCTTCCGGTCGGCGCGAGCAGATCCCGCACTGCCGCGCACCGCGCGCGCAGCCAGGCGAGGTAGCCGTCGAGATCACCGTCCCAGCGGTCCGCGAAGGACGCGCCGGAGCTGCCGCCCTGACGCTTGCCCGTGAAGAACGGCGGGTCGAGGTACACGAGGTCGAGTGACCCGCGCTCCAGGCGTTCCGCGACCTCGAGGCAGTCCCCCAGCCACAGGCTGCCGGGGGCGGGAGGATGGGGGGGCACGTCGCGGACCACGTGCCCAGCATCGACCGGGGCGGCGACAGCCCTACTTGAAGGGGTTGGGCAGCTTGGGGAGCTTTGGCGGCTTCGGGAGCTTGGGGAGCTTCTTGCGGATCTCGTCCAGCAGGTCGTCCTTGCCCTTGCCGGGCACCGGGATCAGCTTCGTGAGGTCGACGTCGGGTTCGACCTGCGGCTTCTCCAGCGTGCCCCGCACACGCAGCGGCAGCGTGTCGCTGCCCAGGGCCTCGCCCAGGCGGCGGCCTGCGTTGCCCTGCAGCTTTGCGCGACTCCTCAAGTCGAGTCCGCCTGCCATCTGCACGGTGCCCTGCATGTCGATTGCGACCCGGCGGCCCGTCAGCGTCGTCTGCTTCACGTGGACGACGCGATTCGCCACGCTGAACTCCGAGACGAGCGAGGAGAACGTGATCGCCTTCTGCAGCTCCGCGAGCACGGTGCCGGCCTCGGACGCGACCACCCCGAGCACCGTGACCAGCTTGCCGAGCTTCTCGTTGCCGCCCCCGAACAGCGTCGACTGCTTGATCTCGCCCTGCTGCATCTCGATGCGGCCCTGACCGCGGAGGCCGGCCTTGAGTGCCTCGCCCATGAGCGCGGGAGCACCCCCCTTCAGGTCCGCCGAGAGGCGGCCCGAGAGCACCGGCGTGTCGAGCTTCGCGGGCAGCAGCGCCGGGAGCACGAACGTGAGGTAGCGGCCCAGGCCCTGCGACACGACGAGCGTCGACGTGTCGATGTCCTTCATGGTGACGGTCGAGTCCCAGGGGATCCGCTCGCCTCCGAGGCGCGCGTTGCCGGTGATGAGAGCGGTGCCCCCGTTCATGCCGGATTCCAGGCGCAGCGCCAGCGGCGCTGCCGGGTCGGTCCGGGTGGCGCGCACGAGCACGTTCTCGAGGTTCAGGCCGGACGTGGACCAGGAGCCGAGCGCGAGGTCCGTCGTCGTGAACAGCGCGGCGGCGCGGTCGGCGGGCGAGCCGTTCGCCTTGATCGTGCCGGTCAGCCGTCCGCGTCCGCGCAGGTCTTCGTAGCCCGGTCCGAGCAGCGCGGCGAGGGTGGGGGCGAGCTGCGCCGCGTCGCCGCCCAGCACGGCGTTGACGTCCATGTCGACGTCGGGCTCGGCGACGTACGTCGAGCCGCTGAGATCCAGCTTGAGGCCCGCGGCGTCGAGCTTGAGCTCGCGTGCCTCATGCCGGCCGCCCGCATCGGCGAGGAGCACGTCCGCGCTCAGGGTGAGCCGCGGCTCGCGCACCGGGGCGAGCCCGGGCCGGGTCTGCACGAGCAGGTCGTTGACCTGCGTGGTGGCCGCCAGGCGCCTGCCGGCGGCTTCGGTGATCAGGCGCGCGTTGAGGCGCGCGCGGCCACCCAGCCGGCCCTGCTGGGCCATCCCGAGGAAGCCTCCGAGCCAAGGACGCGCGCGGCCGAGGTCGACCATGAGGTCGGCCTCTCCTTCGCGGAAGGCGCTCTCGTTCTCGTCCTGCGTGTCACGCAGGCGCGCGGATGCGCTGCCGCTCAGGCCGAGGCCGGCCAGTTCCGTGACGTCGATGCGCGACTCCCCGCCCTCACGCGTCGTGACGAGCCTGGCCTTGAGTGCGGCGGGCACGGCGCTCCGGCCCCACGAGGGCGGGAAGACGATCCGCGTGCCGTGTACGTCCACGCTGAGGCGCATCGCCTCGGGGGTGCCGCGGCCCGTGCCGATGAACTGGAGCGTCCCGCCCAGCCGCTCGCCCGGGGCGAGGCCCAGGCGCGAGCCCATGAGGCGCGAGAGGCTCTCGAGACCGACGCCCAGCGTGAAGTCGCCGTCCAGCGCGTAGGCGCCGCCGTCGGCGAGCGTCAGCGTGATGCCGCGCCGGGGATCCTTCGGCGTCAACCGGACGATCCGGGCCGCCAGCTGCGTCACCCGCACGAGCAGCGTGTCGTCTTCGGTGCGGCCCACACGGAACGCCGCCACGATGCGCGGCTCGCTGTAGCCGTCCGGGGCGAGGTCCGAGGGGCGCAGGGCGAGGTCCGTGATCGAGACGCCGACCCCGACCTCGCGCGCATCGGCGCCGCCGCCCACGATCTTCGCGCTCAGGACGCCCGTCGCGAGCGGCTCGAGCGCGGGGAAGAGGCCGCGCAGGGATCCGAGCCGTCCGAGGCTCACGCGCCCATCCAGCTGACCCTCGAAGCGCGTGGCCGCGCCCGACTCGATGCGCAGCGGCTCCTTCACGAGCACCTGCACGAGCTCACCGCCCTGAAGGCTGCCCTTGGCCACGCGCACGAGCCCGTCCTCCGGCTGGATGCGCGCGCCCAGCTGCAGGCTGATGTCCGGCTCGCGGAACGACTCGACGCGTCCGTCCACGGTGCGCCGCACGCGCACGTCGCCCATGCCCACGCCGATGTCGACCTCGGTCGCGCGGCTCACGCTGCGCAGCTTGGCCGTGGCCATCACGCGGTGCACCGAGAGCTGCGTGCCGTCGGGGGTCCTCGCGCCGATGCCGGCGAGGTGCGCCTTCACCGTCCCGCCGACGGTGTCGTCCGCGTGCAGCGTGCCCTCGCCGTCGAGCTGCACGGTGCCGCGCAGATCGGTGACCGCCAGCGTGTCCTCCACGAGGCGCGCGAGGCGTGCGAGCTGCAGCGCCGGGACATCGAACCGGAAGGTGCCCTCACCGCCGTCGCCGCGCTGCACCTTCACGTCGAGGCGCGCGTCCTTGCCGCCTTCACCGGCGCCCTCGGCGAGGGCCTGGAGGTCCAGCTCCATGCCGCCGCCGGGGGAGAGCCCGGCCGTCAGCTGGATGTCGCGGAGCGCGTTCTCGGCTTTCGCACCGTCGAGCGCCTCGACGGTGCCCGCAACGAGGACGACCTGCACGTCCATCGCCGCCGGCTCTTCGTCCTTCGCCGGCTTCTCCGGAGCCGCGGCTTCTGCTTCGCGCTGGCCCAGGTCCTGGGTGTTGCTGTCGCCGGCCGCGTTGCGGCGCAGCGTGACGTGCGGCTGCACGATACGCAGGCGCGCCGTGAGGTCGCCGCCGAGGAGGGCGAACACGTCGACGTCCGCGTGGACCTTCGCCACGGTCGCCAGGGGGCCGTCGAAGCCCTCCGGGCTGTGGACCGTGATGTCCTCGAGGTCGATGCCGGAGAACCAGAACGCCGACGAGCCGCCGATGTCGACCTGGCGTCCGAGCGCGGCGCCGACCTTGTCGGCGATCAGGCTCCGGACGGGACCGAGGCCGACCGCGAGCGGTGCCAGCAGCACGAGCACGAAGAGCACAAGCAGCGTCACGACCAGGCGGCGCCGCCAGCGCGGCTTGCGGGGCGGCTTCGACGTGGCAGGCGGGGCTTCGGCAGCCATGGGATCCTCCGACTCGGCGCATTCTCGCGCGACCCGCGGGGCTGGCCAGCCGGGCGTTACGCGCTGCGGTCGATTCGACGCTCCAGCGCGCGCAGACCCCACACGGCAGCCGCGCCCAGAGCTGCGAAAAGCAACACGAGCGGCCAGTTGTCGCCGATGCCCACGTTCGTCATCTGACCCAGGCTCTCGTCCTTGAGGTCGTAGTGGCTCTTCCACGGCCACAGGGCGACGAGGGAGCCTGCCATGAGTCCCGTCAGTGCCGCCATCGTGACGTCGTGATGGGTCCTGAGCAGACGACGCAGGACGGGCACGAACAGCAGCAGGCCGAGGACGATGCCCACCAGGAAGGTGCCGAGCAGGGCGAAGTCGGGTGCGTGCACCGCGCTCGCCACCGTCGTGTACTGGCCGAGCACGAGCAGCATCAGGGAGCCACTGATGCCGGGTAGCAGCATGACGGCGATCGCCAGCGCGCCGCCGTAGAGCAGCATCCACGGCTCAGGCTCCGTGCGCGTGTGCTCGAGCGTCACGGCCCACGCGACCGCCACGCAGGCCACCACCGCTGCGATCCAGCACGTTGCCGTCACGCGCTCGATGCGATGCCACGGCTCGCGCAGGCTGAAGAGAACCAGGCCCGTGAAGAACGCGTAGCACAGCGGCGCCGTCTCGGCGCGCCGCAGCAGCCCCGGGCTGTCGGGCGGGCCGACCAGGATCCGCGTACCCACGAAGTAGGCCGCGCCGACGCCGACGGCGAGCGGCACGAGGAAGCGGAGCGCACCGGCCAGCAGCGCGCGGCCCTCCGGCGTGCGCACGTGTAGCGGTAGCCGCAGCACGACGTGGATCGAGTCGATCAGCCGCTCGT
>JASJDY010000272.1 GCA_030065025.1 Planctomycetota bacterium | reverse complement strand
CCGCCCCGCGCCGCGAGCGCCAGGCCGAGCAAGGCGAAGCCGCGCAGGTACCACGGGGCCTTCTCCGCGCGCTCGAGCAGCAGCACGTCGGCCTTGTCGACGTCCAGGGCGCGCGTGGAGCCGGCGTCCAGGTCCGCGCCGACGAGCCGCCCCATCGCGAGGTTGGCGAGCCCGACGGCGAGCAGCTCCTGCTCCAGGGCGAACGCCTTGCGCATCACGCGCAGCGCCGCACCGCGCTCGGCCGACGCGAAGGCGCCCGCGCGCTCTCCGAGCGCGAGGGACGCGGCCATGCGGGCCACGAGCGGCTTGCGTCGGTCGCCGGCGAGGCGCAGCAGGAAGGCGTGGCCGCCGAAGCCCCCGAGGCGGGCGACCGCCGTGGCGGCGTGGGCGCGCTTGAGCACGTCCCACCGGTGTCCGCGGATGTCGCGTCCGGCGACGAGGTCGCGCAGCGCATTCTGCACGCTGCTGGGGATCCCGGCGCGCGGCTGCCGGCCCAGCGCCGTGAGCAACGCGATGTGCAGCTCGCGGTCCTTGTACGGCACCTCGAGGCGCTCCCACAGGAGCTTGGAGATCAGACGCCCGTCCTTGCTGAGCGGATCGTCGCGGAAGGGCTGGTCCCCGAGCAGGCCGATGGCGTACATGGCGAACGCGCGGGTGCGCGTGGGCACCTGGAGCTTCTTCCCGCCGACGTATTGGTCGAAGACCTTGAGCAGGCGCCCGCGCACGATCTCGTACCGGATGGGCTTCAGGCGCAGCGCCGGATCACTGCGCCGCAGGAGTCCGAGAGCGAGCGCCGCGGACTCCCGCACCATGTCGGGTGCGCGTGCGTCCTCGACGTGTTCCAGCAGCAGGTCGACGGAAGCCTCGTCGTGCGCGATCTTGCCGAGCGCGATCAACGCGGAGGCGCGCACATCGGCGGGCGCGGGCTTGGGCGCTTTCAGCAGCGCGTGCAGCGCGGGCACCGCGTTCTTCTCGGCGAGCGCACGTCGCCGGGCCTCCCAGCCTGTCGGACCGGTGGCGCTGCCTGCGGGCAGCGGCGTGACGGCGACGGCGCGGGTGCGTGATCGCGCGGGCAGGAACGCGTCGCGGTGGAGCTGCCACCAGAGCTGCCACGAGGTCTCGAACGTCGGCGTGATGGGCGTCTTGCGCCGGCTGGCGCGGCGCGGCGTGACGGCGCCGCCGGCGCCCGGCGTGACGATGGGTCCGCCGAAGCCGGGATCTGCGTGGTTGGGGATGCCGCCACCCCCACCGGGCGGCCCCTTGGCCTGGGGATTGGGCGGCGGCGCGATGACGCCTCCGTGGGCGTGGGCCGGTTCGGCGTGGAGGAGCAGCGCGGCCGCGAGTGCGACGAAGAAGAGCGGTAGCAATGCTGCGGCCCTGGCGATACCTCGAATCCTCCAGGGATGGAAACGCAGCCGCCGCATGGCTGCATCCTGCCATCCCTCGCCCGCTTCAGACGAGCGTAAGGTCTCGGCTTCGTGCCTCTGCCGGTGCCGGTGCCTCTGCCCGCACGTGCCCGGATCGGGCACCGGCACCGGCACGGCGATCCTCGCCGTCGGGCGGGGGCGTTACTCCCCCGCCGGCAGCGCCGGAGGCTCGCCCGTACCCCAGTCGAGCAGCTCCTTGATGACCTTGCCGCCGCGCTCGTGGCGCACGAGCCCGCTCACCGGGATCTCGTGGCAGATCCAGCGCTTGTCGACGACGCCGCGCCGGTTGGTGCGCGTGATGGTCGTGCACTCGAGCTTGTGGCCCTTCACCTCGACCGTCTCCTTGCCGAGCGTGACCTTGCCGCCGCGCGACGCCATCGCCATCACCGGACGACGGGGACGATTGAGGACGGCACCCTTCATCTCGGAGCCGCCGTAGGCGACGCGGCTCTCGAGCTTCACGTTGTCGTCGGTGACCTCGACGACGCGCAGCGTCGCGATGGTCTCCTCGCCCTGGACGACGCTCCGGAGCCGGATCCACTCGCCGACGCGCGCGTCATGGAGGGGACTCGGCACGGCCGCCACGTCCGTCTTGCTCGGCGTGGGCTTCGGCTTCGCCGCCGCGGGCTTCTCCGGGGTGGGCTTGGGCGTAGCCGGCTTCTCCGGCTCCGCCTGCTGCTCGATACCCCAGTCGACCGCCTCCATGAGGGTGGTCTTGCCCAGCTCGATCTTCATGAGACCCATGCAGGGCACGGCGTTGGAGAAGTGCATCTTCAGCTTGCCGCCGAAGGCCTCGAGCATGATGAC
This sequence comes from Planctomycetota bacterium, assembly GCA_030065025.1. Taxonomy (GTDB): domain Bacteria; phylum Planctomycetota; class PLA2; order PLA2; family JAEUHO01; genus JAHEIK01. The sequence goes on along the minus strand of JASJDY010000272.1, from coordinate 3,352 downwards.
CGCGACCTCGACGCGCTTGCCCTTCACGTCATCCGTGCGGGTCTCGTGGCTGACGACGCGCCCCATCGTGGCGAGCATGTCGAGCAGCGGCTCCTTGCCTGCCTCGTTCGGCAGGGGCAGCGGAAGCGGCGGGCCCTTCTCGACCTCGCGCTCGAAGCGGACCGTGTCACCGTCCACGGCCACGCAGCGGACCACCATCGTGGTCTGCTCGGTGCCGCCCGGCAGCTGCGCCTTGTAGCGCACCCACTCGCCGACCTGCGCGTCCGCGAGCGGATCCATGGCGCCGGCCGTGCGCGTCTCCTTGGCGTCACCCTCCTTCGGCGGACGCGGCTCGTCCGGCGTCGGCTTGGGAGTCGTGGGCTTCGGCGTGGTGGGCTTCGTCGTCGTGGGCTTGGTGGTCGTCGGCTTCGCGGTCGGCTTCTTCGCCGCCGCCGCGCGCGCCTTGACCTCCGCCTGGATGACCTCGATCGCCTTGGCCAGCTGACGGTCGTTCCCCTTGAGGCGGTCCTCGGCGGTGTGCTCGACGAGGATGTCGGGCTTCACGCCGTAGTTCTCGAGGTTGATCTTGCCGTCGATGCTGTAGTAGCCCGTCCGCGGGATCCGGAAGGTCGTCCCGTCCGAGAGCGTGATGTCGTTCGTGCCGATCACGCCGCCGGGTGTGGGCACACCGATCACCTTGCCCAGCCCGATCTGCTGGAAGATGAACGGGAACACCTCGGCGTCCGAGAACGAGCGCTCGTTGATGAGCACGACGACCGGCTTGTCCCAGGACAGCGCGGGCTGCGGGATCTTGATGGGCGAGCCGCGCATGCGCACGTGCGCGTAGGGCCGCGCCGTGAGGATCGCCATCAGCTGCTGGTGGATGTTGCCACCGCCGTTGTCGCGAACGTCCAGGATCATGCCCTTGATGCGGCCGCGGCGGTTCCAGTTGGCGACGGCGCGCTGGAACTTGGCGAGGTTCCGCGGGTTCATGCCGTCCAGGTGGATGTAGCCGATGCGGCCCTTCGTGGCCTTGCCCACCTTGGAGGCGCTGTCCGCGATGCGCTTCACGTAGCGCATGCCGCGGTACTGCGGCCAGTTGATGGGCTTCACCGTGATGTTGCGGGCGTCACCGAGGCCGTCCTTGGTGTACGGGCGGAAGCGGATGCGGACGTCCTTGCCGACCGTGCCCAGGAGCAACTTGTCGATGTCGGTGTCGCCCTTCACGCGCTTGCCGTTGATGCCGATGATCTCGTCGCCGACGCGCAGGCCGGCCTGGTCCGCCGGGCCCCGTGCGAAGACGGAGGTGATCTTGCGGCCGCCGCTCTCGCCGGCGCCGTCCGCGAGATCCAGGCACAGGTGGCCGGACTCGACGCGCTTCGCCTGGACGGCGTTCGACGTGCGGGCGCCGCCGAAGATGCCGAGGTGGCTGGCGTTGAGCTCGGCCAGCATCTGGCGGACGACGTTGTTGAACTCGTCCTTGTTCTCGGCGTCGATCGCCATGTCGCGGTACTTCGCCCGCATCTTGTTCCAGTCGACGCCGTGCATCTTGGCGTCGTAGAACCCGCGGCCGAGAGCGGTCCACGCCTCGTCGAACAGGTCGGCGAGGGCCTGGCGCTCGTCCACCTCGACCTTGCCGGTGAAGGCGATCCGCTCGCGGTTCTCGACCGACTTGGGTGCCGGCAGACGGTAGATCTGCTGGTTGCCGCGCTCACCGACCGAGAAGTAGATGTAGTCGCCGGCCGGGCTCCAGTGGGCCGTCTGGCCGTCGCGCGAGATGCGCATGGACGCGCCGCCGGTCGCGCGGATGACGAACAGGCCGCCCGAGCGGCCGTTGGCCGGGTTGAACTCCTCGTACACGAGCATGGAGCCGTCCGGCGACCAGCTCGGCACCTGCAGGAAGCCGCTGCCGTTCGTGACGCGACGGACATTGCCACCGTCCGCGTCCATGATGAAGATCGCCTGATCACCCTCGCGTGCGCTGTCGAACGCAATGTGGCGGCCGTCGGGCGACCACGACGGATCGTCGTCGCCGGCCTTGTGCTTCGTCAGGCGCGTGGTGTCACCACTCTCGACCTCGATCTTCCAGATGTCGCGGTTGCCGCTGCGCTCCGAGCAGAAGACGAGGTGCTTGCCGTCCGGCGACCAGCTGTGGAAGAAGTCCCCGGCCTTGTCCCGGGTGAGCTGACGCTTCGAGCCGCTCTTCATGTCGAGCAACCAGATGTCGCTGTTGTCCTTGATCTCGCGCTGGAAAGCGACCTGCGTGCCGTCCGGGCTCAGGCGCGGCCACCCGTCCGTCGCCTTGTCCGACGTGAGGCGCCTGGCGTTGCCGCCGGTGGAGCTGGTCATCCAGATGTCGCCGTGCATGGCGAAGACCATCTGGGTGCCGTCCTTGCTGAGGTGCACCTGCTCGGCGCCGCTGGTGAGCGTGCGCGTGGACACGCCGCTGTGGCGCCGGTCGCCCTTGACGACCAGCGGGATGATCTTCGCCGCCGGCTTCTTCGCGGTGAGGTCGCTGATGAAGAGCTGGCCCCAGCGCTCGTACACGGCCGTCTTGCCGTCGTAGGCGAGCTCGGGCCGGTGGATGTCGAGGCCCGTGAACTTCGTCACCTGGCGCCGCTTCGCGCCCTTCTCCATGAGCCCGCCGATCGGCATGGCGTAGTAGTTGGCGACGCCCTTCTCCTCGGCGATGTACCAGATCTCCTTGCCGTCCTTGGAGAAGACGGGGTAGCGCTCGTTGCCGTCGGTCTTCGACAGGCGCTTCGGCGTGCCGCCGGCCGTCGGGATGATGTGGATGTCGTAGTTCGCCGAGCCCTTGTAGTTGTCCTGGTAGATCGTGTTGAAGCCGCGCGTGTAGACGACGTGCTTGCCGTCCTTCGAGTACGCGCCGTCGCGACCGCCGTCACGCGTGATGCGTCGCGTGGCGCCGCCCGCGATGGGCTTCTCGTAGAGGTCCCAGCGGAAGAGCGACGGATCGCGGTTGCTGGCGAAGAGGATCTTCTTGCCGTCGGGCGACCAGTCGCAGGGGATCTCACCTGCGCCGTTGAACGTGATGCGCTTGGCCTCGCCGCCGACGATCGGCATGGTGTAGAGGTCGTACCCCCCCATACGTGCGCTGGCGAAGATGACGGTCTTGCCGTCGGGGCTCACGCGCGGCAGCGTCTCCTGGGCCTCGTGGATGGTGAGGCGCCGGGCGGGCGTCTTGCCGTCGGTGTTCGCGACCCAGATGTCGCCGCGATAGCCGAAGACGACCTGCTTGCCGTCGGGCGTCAGCGACGGGTAGCGCAGGCCGCGTGTGTACTTCTCGGCGGCCTGAGCGGGTGCCGCGGCGAGGACGAGGAGCGCGGCGAAGAGAGCGAGCGCGACGAGGCGC
>JASJDY010000271.1 GCA_030065025.1 Planctomycetota bacterium | reverse complement strand
TTCCGGGGCGGAGGCCGCGCAAGGAGGCGCCAGGCGTGGCGTGGTTGACCCACGCGAGCCTGGCGACGACGCCGCCCGGCCCCGCATCCGGGAAGCCGCTACCTGAGAGGCACGTTCTCGAGCCGGAACCTGATGCTGCCCTGCTCCTCCCGCCGGAACCAGCTCACCCTCAGGCTCTTGGGCTTGCCGCTCGTTCCCCGGTAGGCGCGCGCGGTGATCCGGACCGTGCCGTCCGCGCCGATCGAGCGCCCTCCGTACACGTTCACGCGGCGCAGCGTGCCGTCCGACTCGACGAGGAAGGCCTCCAGGGTCTGCTGCGCGCTCTCGGCCGTGAGCGTGGCCGTGAAGTCGACGACCCACTGCCCACGGCCGCCCTCCACCTCCTGGATGCTGTGGAACTGGACGCTCTCGTTCGTGCCGGGCTTGGCGGGCTTGCCATCGACACCGAGACACAGGGGCACCTTCGTGATGTCGGGCAGCTCCACGACCGCGCGGTCATGCCGGAGGTGCATGACCGGCACGCTCAGCTCGAGGGCCGCGAGGTGCTCTTTGCAGTCCGCCTCGGCCGGCTCGACGTGGACGGTGGTCGTGTGCGACTTGACGGTCGTGCCGACGCCGTAGGAAGTCGTGCGCGACATGGCTGGCGTCGGTCGGTAGCGACGGCCATCCGGATCGCGGGCGACCTCGATGCGCGGGCGCTCGTACTGGCGGACCTGCACGCAGGGCGCCCACTCGAGCCGGAGCTTGAGCGCGTAGCGCGGCGGCGCCGGCGCGCCGAAGCTGCGCGTCGCCGAGACCTCGACGAGCGTCACCTGCATCGGTCCGGAGGCCGCACGCGGCGCAGGCTTGTAGGCATCCGCGACCGCGACGAGCGTCATGCGTCCCGATCGATCGAACGGCTGCTGCGGGCGCGAACGCGTCGCGCGTGCGATCGCCTCGAGCACGTCGTAGGCGGCGGCATCCTCCAGCGACAGCGTGAGCGGCTCCTCTGCCCGTCCGGCCGGTGGCAGGATGCGCCCGCCGAGCGCCGCCCCGACCCGTGCGAGGACCTCGCCGAGAGGCTCCCCCTCGGCCTGCACGGTGAGGCGCCCGATGCCGCGGAAGTCGCCCGGCCTGACGTGTGCTGCGGGCGAGACCGGCCGCGCCGGGGCGCGGGCGAGCACCGCACGGACGGTGCGGCGCACCTCGGGATCCTCGTCGTCTTGAGCCGCCTCGAGCAGGTCCCGCGCCTGGAGGCCCTTCGCCAGGAGGTTGCGACGGGCAGCCTCCCGCACGCGGTACTCCTCCGACTTGAGCTCCTCGAGCCACGCGGCTACCTGCGCACGGATGTCGGGCTTCGCCGCCTTCGGCAGCGGCGGCTTGGGCACCTCGTCCTCGGCGCACACGGGCAGCGCGGGGAGGAGCAAGAGGAGGAGGAGGGACAGCGGGCGCATCGGCGCCAGTTTGGCCCTGTGGAGGGCTGCTGGCAACCGGATACGGAAGGCGGGCGGGCCCGTGGAACGGACCCGGGCACGCCGGAAACGGAAACGGAAACGGAAACGTGTACGGGGCGCAGCTGCCCCTCCGGCAGCTACGCGGTCGCCAGCTCCGCCTTGTGCTTCGCGATGATGTCGCTCGTGAGATGCGCCGGCACCACGTCGTAGTGGTCGAGGTGGAAGCTGTAGTCCCCCTCGCCCGCCGTCAGCGAGCGCAGCTCGGTGCTGTACTGCATCATCTCCGACAACGGCACGTGCGCCTCGATGATCGAGGTGTCGCCCTCCTGGTTCATGCCCAGGATGCGGCCACGGCGGCTGTTCAGGTCGCCGGAGATGTCGCCCAAGAAGCGCGACGGCACGTCGATCTCGACCTTCATGATCGGCTCGAGCAGGACCGGCTTGGCGCTCTGGACCGCAGCGCGGAACGCCTGGCTGGCGGCCAGCTTGAAGCTGTGCTCGTCGGAGTCGACGTCGTGGAACTTGCCGAAGTGGACGATCGCGCGCACGTCCACGAAGGGATAGCCTGCGATGACACCCTGGGTGCACGTCTCGATGACGCCCTTCTCGACAGCCGGGATGAATTGGCGCGGGATGGTGCCGCCGACCACCTCGTCGACGAACTCGAACTTCTCGCCGCGGGGCAGCGGCTCGATGCGCAGGTGCACCTCGGCAAACTGTCCGCGGCCGCCGCTCTGCTTCTTGTGGCGGTACATGGCCTCGCCCTTCATCTGGATCGTCTCCAGATAGGGCACGCGCGGCGTGCGCGTCACGGTCTCGACCTTCCGGCGCGCCATGCGCCTGAGCATCGTGTCGATGTGTAGCGTGCTCATGCCCCGGACGACCATCTCGCCGGTCGCGTCCTCGCGCTCGGCCACGAAGGTCGGGTCGGACTCGTCGAGCTTGGTGAGCTCCGGGCCCAGCTTGGCCTCGTCGTTGCGGTTCTTGACCTCGATGGCCAGCGTGACCTTCGGGACCGGCGTGGGGATCGGCGCAAACGCCCAGTTGATCGTCCCATCCGAGACCGTGTCGCCGATCTGGATGTCATCGACCTTCGCGACGCCGACGATGTCGCCCGCCGCGGCCGCACCGACGGCCTTCATGTCCTTGCCCTGCAGCTCGAGCAGGTCGCCGATGCGCTCCGTCTCGCCCGTGCGGCTGACGACGAACTGTGTCTTGCTCGGGAGCGAGCCGCTCCAGACGCGGAGGTAGGCGACCTTGCCCATGTGCGGATCGACGTGCATCTTCCAGACCTGGGCCGCGAAGGGCCCGTCGGCCGCCACCTCGACGGCGTTGCCGTCCGCGTCCTCGGCCTTGCGCAGGGCCGCGCCGGCGCGCGACGAGGAAGACGGGCAGTCGTGGGTGATGAACTCGAGGAGCTTCTTGAGCCCCACGTCCTTGCTCGAGGAGACGTGCAGCACGGGAACGATGTTGCCCTGGCGCAGGGCGCGGGGGAATGCCGCAGCGAGGTCCTCGGGGCTCACCTCCCCCGTCTCGAAGTAGCTCTCGAGCAGATCGTCGTCGCATTCGACGACGCGGTCGGTGACCTGCTGCCGATACTTGGCCGCCGCCTCCTGCAGGTCCTCGGGGATGTCGTCCGCGAAGATGTCCGTCACATCCGTGACGTCGTGGCCGAAGCAGTTCGGCAGGTTGATGGGCACGGCGCGCTCACCGATCGTGCTCTGGATCTGCTCGACGAGGGCATGAGCGTCGACGTTGTCGAACTCCAGCCGCGTGATCGCGATGACGCAGGCCATGCCGAGGTCGCGGGCCGAGCGGAAGAGCCGCCGCGTCGCGACGCTCACGCCGTCGTGGGCGTTGATGCAGAGCAGCGCCGTCTCGGAGGCGGCCAGGCCGCACACCGCCTCGCCCACGTAGTCGAGGGCGCCGGGCGTGTCGATGAGGTTGATGTGGCGGCCGTCCCAGCGCATGTGCACGGGCGTGGCGAGGATGCTGTGCTGGCGCTCCTTCTCCTCGTCGTCCCAGTCCGTGACGGTGTTCTTCTCCTCGACCGACCCCTTGCGGGTGGTGACCTTGCAGTGATGCAGGAGGGACTCCGCCAGCGTCGTCTTCCCGGCCCCACCTGCGCCGATGAGGGTCACGTTGCGGATTTCGGCGGAGGTATGCGCCATGGGTGGGCTCCTTCCAATGCGGCCATTTCTTGGGGGGCCCCGGGATACAGGACGCCGGACGGGTGGTCAACCTGAGGTGGAGGTCCAGACAAGGATGCCGGCCCCGCGCACACGGGCCGGAAAGGCCTGATTGCCGGCCTCCGCCCGTAGACTCGCCCCCGACGATGAGCCAGGCGCCCCAGGACCAAGCCACCGCCCCGGAGGAGGGCTCCAAGGCCCGCCGGATCCGGGGCAACATCCGCGACATCCTGCGCTGGGGCCGGCCGCACTGGAAGCCGTTCGTGGCGGCCTTCCTCCTGATGTCGCTGATGTCCGTGATGAACGTGGGCCGCATCGTCGTCGCGCTGCCCTTGCTCAACCGCCTCGGCCTGGCCGATCTGTCGCTGGAGAGCGCCCCGGCCGAGACCCCGGCGGAGACTGCCGAGCAGGGCCAGCGGGAGGCGGCGAAGGCCGTCCGCGCCCAGGCCTCCTCCTGGATCGGCCGCGCGATGGAGGACGTGGTCCAGACGCTGAACGGCGTCACGGATCCACTGACGCCCCAGGCCTGGATCGACGAGGTGGGCACGGACGCCCCACCCGAAGAGCGCGCGCGGCTGCAAGCGGTCCAGGCTGACCGCTACGCGACCCTGCTCTCGACGCTCATCCTGTTCGCGATCGTGACGCTGCTCATGTGCGCGGCGACCTACGGCGACACGTACCTGTCCCAGGTCGTGCAGCTACGCATCGGCATGGACGTGCGAGAAGCGGTGTGCCGCAAGGTCATGGACCAGCCCATGGCCTTCTTCGACGCGGGACGACGCGGCGACATCTTCCAGCGCGCCATGGGCGACACGGACGGGTATGCACGCGGACTGGCGATGATCCTCGGCACCCTGCGGAGCATCCTGCGCGTCGGCTCGAGCTTCGTCATCCTGCTCACGCTCAGCCCGCTGCTCTCGCTCGTCACCTTCGTCGGTCTGCCGTTCCTCCTGCCGATGCGCAATCTGAGCATGCGCACGCTCAAGCGCTCGCACAAGCGGCAGCAGGAGTCGACGCGGCGCTTCGAGGCCCTGCATCAGAACCTCTCGGGCGTCCGCACGGTCAAGGCCTTCGGCTCGGAGGAGCGACGCGTACGCGAGTTCCGCAACGTCGACGAGGCCGTGACGCACCGCGCCCTGAAGGTGCAGCGCACGAAGTCGACCTCCATGGCGCTCGTCGCCTTCATCAACAACGTGCTCGCGGTGTTGCTCATCGTCGGCGGCGGCTGGTTCATCATGCGCGGCCACCTGAACGTGGGCCTGCCGGAGCTGCTCACGTTCATGCTCGTGCTGGTGAACATGTATCAGCCGATCAAGCGCACCATCAAGCAGACGAACGACCTGCTCGACGCGATGGCGAGCATCGAGCGCACGACCTACGTGATCGAGCTCCCGCCGGGGATGCCGGATCGCCCGGACGCGGTGCCCTTCCCGGGCGTCCACAGCGCGATCCGCTTCGAGGACGTGTCGTTCTCCTACGTTCCCGGGCAGCCTGTGCTGCAGGACGTGAGCTTCGAGATCCCGCGCGGGAGCACCGTGGCCGTGGTCGGTCCCTCCGGCGCCGGCAAGTCGACGCTCTGCGACATGCTGCTGCGCTTCTACGACCCGTCCCACGGACGCATCGCGATCGACGGCGAGGATCTACGGGGATTCACCCGCGCGAGCTACCTCGAGAAGACGGCCTGTGTCACGCAGACCCCATTCCTCTTCCACACGACGCTGGCCGAGAACATCCGCGAGGGCAACCACGCCGCGACGCAGGCACAGATCGAGGCGGCGGCGAAGGCCGCCCACATCCACGAGCACATCACCGCGCTTCCGCGCGGCTACGACGAACCGGCGGGCGAGGGCGGCGCCCTGATGTCGGGCGGTCAGCGACAGCGCGTGACCATCGCGCGAGCGCTGGTGCGGGATCCCGACGTCCTCGTTCTCGACGAGGCGACGGCGAGCCTCGACACGGCCAGCGAGCAAGCCGTCCAGGCCGCGCT
>JASJDY010000080.1 GCA_030065025.1 Planctomycetota bacterium | reverse complement strand
AGGCCATCGCGAACCGCGGCCAGGCCAAGCAGGTCATCCTGCTGTTCATGAGCGGTGGTGCGAGCCACCTCGACACGTTCGATCCCAAGCCGGGCGCGACCACGCAGGGGCCGACGCGCTCGATCGACACCGCCGTGTCGGGCGTGAAGATCGCCTCGAGCCTGCCCGAGATCGCCAAGCGCATGGGTGACATCGCGCTCATCCGCGGCATGACGAGCAAGGAAGGCAACCACGAGCGCGCGCGCTACCTCATGCACACGGGCTATCCGCCTACGCCGACCGTCGTGCACGCGGGTCTCGGCACGATCGTGAGCCACGAGCTCGGCCGCGCGACGGCGGAGCTGCCCGAGACGATCGCCATCAACGGTCCGGGCGCGCGGCCCGGCTACATGGGCGTACAGCACGCTCCGTTCGCGATCCAGGTCCAGGCTCCGGCGGGCGGCTCCGACGAGCGCGGACCGGCACGGCGCCGGAATGCCGATCGCGGCAAGCGCCCGGTCGTGCAGAACCTCGAGATGCCCGCGGGCATGACCAACGAACGTCGCGACGGCCGCATCGGCTTCCTCGACAAGCTCAACGCGCGCTTCGGCAAGGACCGCACGAAGAGCGTCGGCGAGGCCCAGAAGGCCATGTTCGAGCGCGCCCGCCGATTGATGGACTCACCGAAGAACACGGCCTTCGATCTCGCGAGCGAGAAGGCCGCGACGATCGAGCGCTACGGCAAGACGCGCTTCGGCATGGGCTGCCTGATGGCCCGTCGCCTCATCGACGAGGGCGTGCGCTGCGTCGAGGTCATGATGGGCGGCTGGGACACGCACGACGACGGCTTCAACCGCGTCACCGCGCTCAACCAGCAGCTCGACCCGGCCGTTGGCGCGCTGCTCGACGACCTGAAGGCGTCCGGCAAGCTCGACGAGACGCTGGTCGTCTGGGTCGGCGACTTCGGCCGCACGCCGCGCATCGACACGGGCCGCAACGGCCGCGGGCACTACCCGCGTGCGTGGTCCACCTGGATGGCGGGCGGCGGTGTGCAGGGCGGCCGGGTGATCGGTCGCACCGACGCCAAGGGCGAGACGGTGGTCGACGGCCACGTGAAGCCCGAGGACTTCTACGCCTCGATCATGCACGCGACGGCGATCGACGCGGCGAAGACCTTCTACACCTCGCAGGGCCGCCCGATCCAGATCGTGGAGAAGGCCGGGCGGGTCGTGCGGGATCTGTTCGCCTAGCACCAGCCCGTTTCGCGGGTTCACCCGTCTGCGCCTGCGCTCCCGGCCGCGCCCTCGGTATGCTCCGGCCCTGTGACCGGAACACAGTGAGGAGATTGGTGTCATGACGTCCGAGTCGCCGGGTGCCAACGTGCTCGCGGAGTCGCGCCTCGCCCTTCGCCGGGCCGCGCGGAGCGACTTCAGCCGTACATCTGCCACGGACCGTGAGCGATCGATCCTGACCGCCGCCAAGCCGCCCGTCGAGGAGGCCATCGCCCAGGGCTACGCCGGTTGGCGCAAGTCCATCCTGTACCTTGCCGCCGCCCTCTTCCTCATCGCCACGATCTTCAGCCTGGCGAACTACACGTCGATCGAGGACGGCATCGTCGAGTCCATCCTCGAAGCGCAGCCCCAGGCGACCGAGGAGCAGGCGCGCCAACAGGTCCGCGCCCAGTGGGGCGAGGACAACCTCGAGATCCTCGAGCTGGTGCCGCTGCTCAACCTGATCGCGCTGTTCGTGGCGACCGTGCTCACCGTGATGGCCGGCCGTGCGTGGCCCCGCGTACGCAGCTCGCGGCGTTGGGCACGCGGCGCGTGGTACGTCCTGATCGGCGCGCCGCTCATCCTCGCCATCATCCCGTGGTCGAAGCTGCTCGACCTGAGCCACCTGACCTCGCAGGACGCGAAGGGCCTGGAGGTCATCCTCGGCCTCATCATGGGCATGGAAGTGGTCATGCTGCTCGGCCCGAAGCTGCTGGCCATCCTCCCGGGCATCCTGCGCGCGTCGCTGACGCTGAAGACGCTGCTGCCCGAGACGACGCTGCCGGGCTGGATGGCGGCCTCCGTTGCGCCGTTCTTCGTGATGCTGCTCGTGCTGGTGACCGCGCCGCTCAACCAGTGGCACGGCGGCCCCTTGCTGATGTTCGGCCTGATCTCGCTGATCCTGGGTGGGCTGATCTACCTGCGCCACGTGCGCAGCCTGATCGCGCCGTGCGACCAGGAGGCCGCTTCCCGCAAGGTCGGCCGCGCGCGTGCCCAGGCGCTGTTCTTCAATGCGATCGGCCTGCTGCTGCTCACGATCTTCCTGTTCCAGCTGGACGTGCTGGCGTGGAACGACGCGCTGGCCTTCCTGGCAGTCGCGGGGGGCTCGCTGTTCCTGATGACCGTCGTCGCCTGCGACTTCCTGCTCGCGGTGATGGACATCTCGTTCCAGCAGGGCCGGAAGCTGTTCAAGGGCGCGGAGTCGAAGCAGCTCGCGACGCGCCTGGGCGCCCTCGGCGCGAGCGGCCTGACGGACCTACGCACCGGCGACGACGACGAGGACAAGGACGACTAGGCGCTCAGTCCTCGGAAGACGGCCGCCGCCGTCCGCGCTTCGTTTCGCCGCGGCGCTTCTTGCTGTCCAGCCGCCGCTGCTGCGAGGCACGCGTCGGCCTGGTCTTGCGCCGCTTGCGCTCGCGCTTGAGCGCTGCGCGTACGACGTCCACGAGCTTGGCGACGGCGTCGTCGACGTTGCGCGACTGCTCGCGATTGCGCTCGGAGGTGATGAGCAGGTCCCCCTCCTCGGTGAGGCGGGAGGCCAGCTTGGCGACCAGCCGCTGACGGTCCTCCTCGCTGAGGGCCTCCGAGGTCGTGGGATTCCAGCGCAGCAGGACCTTGGACGAGGTCTTGTTGACGTGCTGCCCGCCGGGGCCGCCGGAGCGAGCGTACGACAGCTCCACCTCGTGCGCCGGGATGCGCACGCGGTCACTCACGTCGATCGTGGCGGGTAGACGGGGCACAGCGGTATTGTGCCGGGGATGCAGGTGGAAGCGACCCCCGAGCGGCTGAAGGCCCGACGCGCGCTGATGCGGCGTGGCGTGATCGTGCTGTACGAGGACAACCACCTCCTCGGACTCGCCAAGCCCGCCGGCCTGCTGTCCCAGGGCGGCCCGCAGGGCGTGGAGTCCCTCACGGACCTGCTCGACGCCTACCGCCGCGCAGCCGAGGGCAAGCCGGGGCGCGCCTACGTGGGCCTGGTCCATCGCCTCGACCGCAACGTCTCGGGCGCCATGGTCGTCGCGAAGACCTCCAAGGCGGCGGGGCGGCTCTCGAAGCTCTTCCGCGATCGTTCGCCCGAGCTGAAGAAGACCTACCTGGCCTGGGTCGAGCGCATCCCGCGTGAGCCCGAGGCCGAGCTCGTCCATCGGCTCCGACGAGAGGGCGGCGTCACGCTCATCGCCGCCGAGGGCGACGACGACGCCCGCGAAGCGCGGCTGCGCTACACAGTCGTCGCGCGCGGCAACCACTCGGCGCGTCTCGAGGTCGAGCTGGGCACCGGGCTCCCCCACCAGATCCGCTGCCAGCTCAGCTTCGTCGGGCACCCCATCCTCGGTGATCTGAAGTACGGCGGCTCGCCCGCCAAGCGCCCGGCGCTGCACGCGCTGCGGCTCGAGTTCCCGCATCCGGTCGGCGGCGAGCCCGTCACGATCGGCGCGCCGGTCCCGAAGGACCTCGAGAAGATTGACGAGCGCCGCCGCATGGACCCGCCCGTCTAGCAGCTGCTGCTAGCGCTTGCGGAACGAGAAGTCGGCGGTGGTCCCTGCCTCGACGCGCTGCTCGCGGCGCACGGCACGTCCGCCGCCGGCATGGATCACCTGCACCGTCCATGTGCCGGGCGGTACGCCTCGCAGCGTGTAGCGGCCGCGCGCGTCCGTCTGCGTCTCGATGGCCACGCCACGGTCACGCAGCACGACACGCGCTCCTCGCGCAGGCTTGCCGTTCGCTGCCGTGACCACGCCACGGATCAACGCTCCCGGCCTCCACGTGAGCTCGATCAGACCCGTCGCGTCAGGCACACCGTCGAAGAGGGCGTAGCGCCCGTCGTCCGTCGGTCCGGCGTACACGCGTACGGGCACGCCCTCGTTCGCGCCCAAGAACACGGCACGGCCCTGCACGATCGCCTTGGCACCGATCCAGCGGTGGCGCTGCTCGCGTACCTCGGAGAGCACCGCCGGGGCGCCGGGCATGGCGGGCGTGACGCGCACGTCGAGGTACCACCCCGGATCGTGCACGATCACGGCGTCCGTCACGCCTGCGCGCACGACCGTCGGCTGGAGCTGCGCCCACCCCTCCTCGGAGAGTCCCTTGTGCGAGGTCCGGATGTGCACGGGGCCCGGCGCCAGTTCGTAGAAAGCGAAGCGGCCGGTGGGACCGCTGCGTCCGCGGCGGACCCCGCCCGAGGCGTCCCGCGCGAGCAGGCCGACGCGCGGGAGCGGACGCCCCTGCGGATCCTGCACGACACCCTGGATCTTGTACGTCCGGACGAAACGCACGTTCGTCGGTCCCGGCTTCCAGGGCTCGATCTCCCGGTAGTAGCTGTCCTCGCCGACGTCGAGGCTGACGGCCAGTTCGTACGTGAGGCTCGGGTCGAGATTCCGCAGCGTGATGCGTCCCTCGGCATCGGCGTGCGCCCCTTCGCGATCCTCTTCGTCTTCCCGCCACACGCGGGCGTACGCGCCTCGCGCAGGCCGGCCATCCGGACCCTGGACCGAGATCACGGCATCGACCCCGCGCCTCAGCACGACGCGCAGATCCTCCATGCCGCTCTCGGCGTCCAGTGTGGTGCCGGGCAAGAAGCCCTGCGGAGCCTGGACCTCGATGCGGTAGGCGCCTTCGCCTATGCCGGCGAAGCGGAAGGCGCCCGCCGCATCGGTGCGCGCGCGCCCCACGATCGCGCCTTCGAAGCGGCGCGTGAAGCCGTCAGGATTGCGTGCCCGCGCATGGACGAGGACGCCCCCGAGACCGCGCCCACCGTCGTCGACGACGTGCCCGCCCAGCGTACGCTCGGCTTGGAGCGTGATGGTCGCCTCGCCACCGGCGGGGTCCCACGGACCGAAGTGTCCGCTGGCGGCTCGAGCGCCGCCGGCGGTGCGCGCATCCGTCACCACGAAGAACATCCGCTTGGCGTCGTCCCTGAGCTGCACGGTGAACGTACCGTCCACCGCCGTCAGACGTCGGCGGGCGAGGTTGCGCCCGTACTCCTGGAGCGCGCTGCCGTGTGCCTCGCGAACGGGCCTCCCATCGGGACCCAGCACGCGGATACGCCAGACCTGGCCGTCCCCCGGCGGAGGCGGCCGGTGACCTCGGCGACTGAACACGAGCTCGAGTTCGACGTCCCGTGCGCCTGCCGGCACGACCTTCGTCATGCTCCAGACGCCTTGGTGCTTGCGTAGATCCGCCGTGACGCGCACGCTCGCGTTGGGTGGCGCCATGAGCCGGAACGTGCCTTCGGTCGTCGTACGGCCGGCGGCGAACCAGGTGGCGTCCCCCTCGTCGGTCGTGGACTGTGCGCGGACCGACGCGGATATCGGCCTGCCGTCGAGCAGCACGCGGCCGGTGATGGGATCGGCGCGCGCGATACGCAGGGTCGCGGACAGCGTGCCGGGCGGCACCGGGTGCCACGCGGTGCGGGGATTGCCGACCGGGAAGGCGACGTGCTCCCGGCTGCCCGCCCGGAGGAAGCACGCGCCCGCATGGAGCGGACCGACGCGGACGCGCCCGTTCGCGTCCGCTCGCCAGGGCTGCCCGTAGCTGTGACGCTCGTTCTCTCCCTGGACCTGGGCGTGTACCCAGGCGTCGGCGACCGGCGCACCCCCCTCGGCATCCAGCACCGTCACGTCGCACCACTGCGCGGCCGGCAGCTTCAGCTCGACTTCCGTGGTCTCGTTCGAACGCACCTGGAACGGACCGAAGGGCGACTCGAAGTACTCCTCGCTACGCACCTCGAGCCGGAGGTCGGAGCAGGGCGCGACGTCCTCGAGCGTGAAGCGTCCCTCCATGTCCGTGAGTGCGGGACGGAGGTAGATCCCGTGCATCGTGATCGACGTGTCCCAGCCGACACGCACCAGCGCACGTGCGACAGGCTGCCCGTCGGCATCGAGGACGACACCGCGCACGCGTCCCGCGCGACGCACAGGCACGTCGACCTCCAGCACGCGGCCGGGTTCGCAGACGACGACGCGTCCGGGACCTTCCTCGGGGTCGAAGTGCGCGGGCACCCAGCCGCGCCCCCACGCGACGATCTTCGCCTCTCCCGCGTGCAGTCCCGTGAGCTCGAAGCGTCCGTCGCGACCGGCGAGCGCGGCCACGCTCTCGTTCGCGACGCGGGCGACCTCCATCGTGCCCTGGACGGGCACGCCGGCGGGCACGCCGGCTCCGTCGACATCGACGAGGCGACCGCGGATGCCGGCCGCGGGACGCAGACGCAACGTCAGCGGCTGCGGCACGGGATGGCCGACGAAGAGCGCGGGCGCGAAACCGTCCTGGAACGCACGGACGATGCCAGGCCGAGACGGCAGCGGGAGGCGGAAGCGGCCGTCCTCATCCGTGCGCGCAGAGGTCCGACGCCGGTTGCGATCACGGTTCGCTTCCACGACGACGCCGGCCAGGGGCTCCTCGCTCTCGTCGTCGATGACGCGACCCACGACGTCGTGCGCACCACCCACGACGACGTCGAACGGACCGTCTCGCGGGACGGTGGTGACGTCCGTGTCGTAGGCGAGTGTGCCGAGCTGGACGAGCTGCAGGTACACCTGCCCCGCGTGCACACCGTAGAGCGCGTAGCGACCGGCGGCGTCGCTCTCCGTGACGAACGCGGCCCAACTGAGGCCCCGCGGCGCGCTCCCCCACCGCATGCCGAACACGAGGCCTTGCCACGGGCGCCCGTCGGCATGGCGGATCGTGCCGTGGAGCGCCGGTGGGCCGTCGGCGATGTAGACGTCGACCCGCTCGACGGCGCGTCGCTCGACGACGGTGAAGAGCCGTCGGCCAACCGCGCCGGACGTCGACGTGGCGCGGAGCTCGTAGGTGCCTGCCGAGGGCAGCGGCAGCGCGAAGGCCCCTTCCGGGCCGGCGGTGACCGTCGCCAGCGGAACGGCATCCGGCAGCAGCGGCTGCAGGCGGCGCGCTGCGCGTCCGACGGAGAAGCGCCCGCTCTCCGGGAGCCACGCCGGTGCCCCGGCCGCCCGGCGCAGCTCGACCTCGGCGGCGACGGGCCCCGCCGCCCCGAGGACGCTCCCCTCCAGCCGGTGGCCTGCACGCGCGACGGCCTCCGTGCGCAGATTCCCCGCGGCACGTCCGCGGAGTCCGGCCGCGGGGCGCGAGTCCGGCGACGGGTCCTCGACGTGCGGCCCATCGTGCGTCGCTGTGGGATCCGGACCGTCGAGGAGCAGCCAGACCAGGAGGCTGAGCGCCACGGCGACGAGCGCGGCCACGATCACCCGTCCCGGCATGGTCCGCACCCTCCTGCACCCACCGTGGAGAACAACGTCACGGCGCCTACCCTTGCAGCGCCTCGTATCCCCCACGATACGACGCATCGTGTCGCGCAGATATCGCCGCGCCTTGGCGTACCCTGCGCGCATGACGATCCACGTGCACGTGCTCGGCACCGCGCAGGACGGCGGCTTCCCGCACGCCGGCTGCGGCTGTGCGCACTGCGAGCACGCCCGCGAGAACCCGCTGCTCAGACGGCGCGTCTCCTGCATCGGCATCGTCGGCGCGACGGGCCGGCTGCTGATGGTGGACGCGACGCCGGACTTCGCAGCCCAGCTGGCGGAGTTCTCGAACGCTGCTGGTCGCGAGCAGCCGGGCGTGGACGCGCTGATCCTGACGCATGCGCACATGGGTCACTACCTGGGACTCGCCATGCTCGGCAAGGAGGCGATGAGCGCGCAGCGGGTGCCCGTGCACTGCACGCGCAGCATGCGCCGCTTCCTCGAGGCCAACCGCCCCTGGTCGCATCTGATCGAACGCGACGAGATCGCCATCGAGACGCTGGATCCCGGCGAGACGCTGCAGTTCGACGGTGCGGAGATCCGCACGTTCCTGACGCCCCACCGCGGCGAGGACACCGACACGATCGGCATCGAGGTTCATGGTCCGAAGCGGACGCTGGTCTACGTGTCGGACGCCGACGTGTTCCCGCCCGCACTCGCCGATCGCATCCGCGAGGCCGACGTGGCGCTCATCGACGGCACCTTCTACGCCCGCGACGAGCTCCCCCACCGCGAGATCCTCGAGGTGAAGCACCCGTTCGTGGCGGAGAGCGTGGAGCGCTTCGCCGACGCGCGCGGCGAGGTGATCTTCATCCACATCAATCACTCGAATGCGCTGCTCGCGCCCGAGCCGCCGACGCTGCCCGGGGGCTTCCGGGTGGCGGCCGAGGGCGATTCGTTCGCTCTGTAGCGGCCCTCGCCAGGCCGGCTGGAATCCAGCCCCGGCGACCACTCTTCACCCGGCCTTTACGCCAGACTCACGCACACCTGCTCGACTAGGCGCCATGTGGCACCGGCAGTTGAGTATCTCCCCCGATGCGCCCGCGTGGGTGCGCTGGGCGCGTCCCGCGCTCCTGCTCATCACGCTCGCGGTACTCGTCGTCACGTTCCTGCCCTGAGAGCGAAGCTCGGCAGACGCCGCGGACGGCCGAAGGCAACTGGCGGATCAGCGTGACCGCTGGGCCTCCCAGCGTGCCCGGGCGCCGGTTCCGGGCTGGCTCTTCTGGAAGCGCTGCGGCGCGATCCGGACCCCCTGGTTGCGGGCGTCGATGATCCGCTGGATGGCGGCCTTGTTGCGTTCCTTCTGAGCGGCCTCGCGGATCATCTTCAGGGTGAAGCCGGCGAGGAGGATCAACAGGACGATTCCGATCTTGCGCATGGGTGCGTCTCCTTCGGACCGCACTCGCGATCCTCACGAGACATGTACGGACCCGAGGCCGGGCATCGCACCTGCCTGATGATGGTCGTCTGCCCCGCCGACCCGGAACTGGTACCGTGTCGCGCATGCACTACTACGTGCTCCCCGGTATCGGCATCTACGGAGGCATCAAGAAGGCCTTCCACTGCGCCGAGCTGCTGGAGGCGAGCGGCGTGCCGTGCCGGGTGGCGACCCCGGGTGCGGCCGCTCCGGACTGGTTCGACTACGACGCACGCACGGTGGACCGCGAGGAGCTGCCCGAGCGGATCCAGCGCGAGGACACGGTCCTCTTCTCGTTCCCCCCCGACGCCCGCTTCGTCCGCCGACTGCGGGCCAAGCGCAAGATCGTGCACATGCAGGGCGCGAACACCGAGGGCGACGAGGCCCTCTTCTCGATGCCGTTCGAGTTCATCTCCCACGGCCTGCACATGACGCAGCAGCTTCTGAAGCACGGCCGCGTCGCCCCCTACGTGCCGCTGGGCCTCCGTGACGTCTTCCGCTGGGACGGGGAGACGAAGCGCCCGCGATCGGTCGCGCTCATGTCGCGCAAGGGCGGCGCGCTGATCCGCGAGGTCGAGCGCGGACTGCCGCGCGATGCGTCGCTCACGGTGATCGACGGCCTGTCGGAGGCGGAGGTCGCCCAGGTGCTCAAGGAGACGGACACATTCGTGGCGATCTCCGCGAAGGAGGCGTTCGGCCTGCCGCCCCTGGAGGCGATGGCGGCCGGGTGCGCCGTGCTGGGCTACCCCGGCGACGGCGGCTTCGAGTTCATGCGGCACGGCGAGACCGCACACGTCGTCCCGAACGGCGACCGGCGCGCTCTGCGGCGCGCCGTGCGGACATGTCTCGAGGACGACATGTACCGCGATCGACTGCGCGAGGGCGGCCGCACGATCGCGGCGTACTACACGCTCGAGCGGGAGCGCGCGTATCTCCTGCGTGCGCTCGGCTACGACGACCCGGTCCAAGCGGCCGGCGCCTGATGCTCCGTCGCCGGCCCCGCATCGCCTGGCTCGACCTCGGCGATCCGGGCGCGTTCTCGTCGCCCGCCGGCCCCCTCGAGCGCTGGCAGGACCACGGCCTCGGACTGCTGCGCACGGTGCTACGGGACGGCGGCGTACGCACGGGCATCGAGTCGGTGCGGTCCATCCCGCCGGGACGGCGGCTCACGCGCCGCCTCGCCCGTTACGACCTCGTGCTCATGAACGTCCGCAGCTACACGTTCCCGATCGCAGCCGAGGTAGCACGCGCATACCGCGCACGCCGCCGGGACGGTCGTGTGCTCGTCGGGGGCATGCACGCAACCGTGGCACCGGAGGAGATGGAGGCCGAGGCGGCCTTCGACCACATCGTGGAGGGCGCCGCCGAAGCGAACATCCTCGAGATCGTCCAGCACCTGGACGACCTGCCGCGCCGCATCGAAGGTCGTGGCGCCAAGTCGATGGCCCACTGGCCCATGATCGATCGCACGCTGTGGCCCGACCCGCGCAGGCGCAGCTTTCCGTGGCCACTGGAGCCGTCGGCCGGCTGGGGCCCCGCGCCCGTCGCAACGGTCCTCACCAGCCGCTCCTGCCCCTGGCGCTGCGCCTTCTGCAACGAGTCGGCCTACGTCCCCACGCTGCAGCGCCGGCCCGTGGACCTCGTCATCGACGAGCTCAACCACCTCGACGAAACCCACGGTCCGCTGGGGTCCGTCGTGATCCACGACTCGATGTTCTTCCAGCACCCCGGCTGGCTCAAGGAGTGGCTCGACAAGTACCC
>JASJDY010000270.1 GCA_030065025.1 Planctomycetota bacterium | reverse complement strand
CTCGTAGAGGATGTCGTGGAGCACGGTCGGCATGCCCCAGTACGGCGTCTGGTCGTTGTGCAGCAGGTACTTGAGCTTCGATGGCGTGCGCGCCGCGGCCCCCGCGCCGGCGCTACGCGCAAACTCGCCTTGTCCCTCCGCGCAGACGCGCGCGTACAGCGCGAAACGCAGGTCGAACACGATGTCCAGCAGCCCAAGGATGCTTGGCACGTGCTTCGTGCGACTGACGCCGCGCGCGAGCGGCACGACGCGATTCAGCACCTGCACTTCACCCGCCACGGCGTCCGGACCGCCGCGCAGAAGCACCATGAGCCGTTCAGGTGTGTAGTAGCTGAGCAGCTCGCGCTTCAGCGCCTCGTAGAGCAAGCCGGCCACGGTGGCATCGGCGTTCTCGCCAACCGCAGCGGCGAGGAAGAGCTGGAGGTCGAGGGCCGCCAGGCGCCCGGGAGCGCGCTTGCCGTCAGGCTTGGGCTCGGGCGGCGGCGTGTAGTCGAGCCAGCGGATGAGTCGCGTGCGGCCCTCGTCGGAGAGGCGGCCCATGAGTACGTGCGCCGCACGTACGCGCGTGGTGAGCTCGTGGTACGGATCGAGCGCGGCATCGATGATGGCGGCTTCGACCTTCGGCCACGGCTGGAACTGGAGCGCGTTGATCACATCCCGCGCGAAGGCCTGCTCGCCTTCCGGTGATGTGCTCGCTTCGGGCAGGGCCTCACCCGCGAGCGCCTTCTTCAGCAGTTCGAGCAGGCGTACGTGCGCGTCGGGCGCGAGCGCGTGCGTGTACGCGTGGATCGCATCGCGCTGCTTCTGGGCGTCGTCGGAGTCGAGCAGCCGCCGCCAGAACGCACCGACCTCCTCCTTGCGGTACGTCCACGTGTAGCCGTATTGCTCCGTGTCGTCGCGTGGACCCATGAACACGGCTGCCGCGGTGAGGAGCAGCGTGCGCGGCACGTCGCCGGCGACCTTCTCCAGGGCCAGGTCGATGGCCGCCTCGCGCGCCTTCTTCCCATGCGTCTCGCCGAGGATGCGCAGCGTCGTCATGCGGATGCCGATGCTGGGCATGTTCTCCCATTGCTCGCGCACCCACGACACGGCCTTCACCGGGTCGACGCTGAGCAGCGCGTACACGTACTGCTGGATATCGAGGCGCAGCGCGGAGGACGGCTCGTAGCGCGCGAGGAGCGTTCGCGATCGCTCGTTCATCAGGCGCGGCGCGCGACGGCGGTGGAACTGCGACAGGGCTGCGATACGCAGGGCCGGCCGATCGTCTTGGAGCGCGCGCTTGAGCACGGTGTACGCGTCGTCGCCTCCGCGACGCACGAGCGGCGCGAGCCGGTCGTGGGGGCGCTCGACGCGCTCGAACAGGTCATCGACGAGCAGCGCGCGCGCCTCCGGCTCGGGGCGCTTCTCAAGGATCGTGATCGCGTGACTGCGCAGCTCGGGCTCGTCGCCGCGCGTGACTTCGGTGAGCAGCGGCACGACCCACGGTGCGTCTTCGTCGCGCAGGGCGTGCAGCACGTCGATCTTCAGCGTCTTGGCCTCGTCGCCCGCGAGCAGGGCGCGCGCGAGGGTCTCGTCGCCGATGCGGCCGAGCTCCTGGATCGCGCCGGCCGCCGCGCCGCGGAGATAGCGACGCTGCTCGGCTTCCGCGCGTGACTCGAACGGCGGACGGCTCGCGCGCGGCTCGAGGAAACGACGGAGTGGCGGGAGCGCGACGTCGGCACCGAGCTCGCGTAGCAGGATCACGCCCTGGCGCGGCTCGGCGAATCCGCCGCGCTCCAGCCTGCGCACCACGGGCTCGAGGATCTCGGCGCCGAGGTCCGGCAGGCGGCGCCGCAGCACATGCTCGGGGATCGGATCGCGGCGGTACGGATCCATGGGGATCGGCCGCGCGACCCACGCCACGGCGAGGTCGATCAGGCGTGTGCGCGACGCGGTATCCACGTCGGCGCGTGCGAGCAGGTTGAAGACGGCGTCGATCGCGATGCGGCGTTCGTGCCCCGGGTCGTAGCCGGTACGCGGCAGCCCCCTGCCCACGCGGACGGCGCCGGCGATGTACGGACCCTGTCCCATCTCACGGAGGATGAGCTCGAGCACCTCGCGCGGGGCGTCGAGCGCGGGCAGCGTCAGGTAGTGCGCGGCGGCCATGCGTACGGGCACGGACCGCGCACGGAGATAGGCGTCGACCGCCAGGTCGCGCAGCGCCGGGCCGACGTCTTCGCAGCGGTGGTGCCAGCTGAGGCGACGCGCGAGCAGCTCGTACTCACGTTCGCGCGGCACGTCGATGCGCGCGGCGACGGCCTGCGGCGATTCGATCGCGAACAGCGAGCGGAGCGCGGCGATGCGTACGCCTGGGACGGGATCGCGCGCGAGGCGCGCCAGGATCGGTACGGCGCGCGCCGAGCGGCCGCGACCCAGGCCATCCGCGGCGAGCATGCGCAGCGCGGGGCGGCTCTCATCTGCGGCTCGGCCGAGCAGCGTGTCGGCCTCCGGATGCTCCGCGGCAGCGACGACCGCGACGAGATCCATGCGCGTGGTCGGCGCGAGCTCACCGCGGGCGAGGCGTTCGGCGGCGGCCTTGAGACCGGCGTCGCCGAGGAGACCGAGCAGGGAGCGGGCGGTGTCCGTGTCGCCCGTGCCGCGCTCGATCGAGGTCATCGCCATGCGCACGAGCGCGTCGTCGCGTTCGTCCGCGACGACGGCGGCGAGCTCGGCGGGCACCGGCCCGTAGCGCACGCCCTCCTCGGCCTCGGCCCACGGCAACGTGAGCAAGAGCACGAGCAGGAAGGGCAGTGCGCGCTTCAACGGGGGCCTCTCCGGCGCATGGCGAGGAGCGCGTCGGGCAGGCCCTCCGCGAGGTCGCCGGCGAGCAAGCCGCGGTCACGGCGACCGGCGACCTTGTCCGCCGCAAGCCCGTGGGCGTGCACGCCGGCGCAGGCTGCGTCGAGCGTGTCGAGTCCGGCAGCGAGTAGCGCTCCGATCACGCCGGAGAGCACGTCGCCGCTGCCGCCGGTCGCGAGGACGGGACCGCCGGTCGTGTTGCGGTAGAGCCGCTCGCCGTCCGTGACGAGTGTGGCCGGGCCCTTCAGCACGACGATGGCGTGCGACGCTTCGGCGATGGCGGCGGCTGCCGTTTGACGGTCGGCGCGGATCGCTTCCGAGGTCGTGTCGAGCAGCCGGGCGGCTTCGCCCTCGTGCGGCGTGAGCACGGTGGGGGCCTTGCGTTTCTTGAGTCGGCCGAGATCGTCGCGGTAGGCGAACAGCGCATCGGCGTCGATCAGCAGCGGAAGCGGGAGCTCTCGTGCGTAGGAGCGGATGAGGTTGAGCGTCGACGGCGCGCGTCCCATGCCGGGTCCGAGTACGACGGCGTCCCAGCTCGAGGTGAGCGTGCGCAAGACAGGCAGCGCTCCGGCGCCGAGTGCGCCGCCGCGGGTCTGGGGCAGGCCCTGCGTCAGCGCTTCGGCGCGGAAGCCGGCGACCGTCGTCTGGATCTCGCCGGGCACGGCGATCTTGACGAGGCCAGCGCCGGCGCGCAGGGCACCGAGTCCGGCAAGCGCCGGGGCGCCTGCCATGGACGCGCTGCCGCCGACGACGAGCACACGTCCTACGCTGACCTTGTTGGCGTCCGTCGGGCGCCGCTTCAGGCGCGGCGGCTGGTCGATCTTCCGCATGGCGCCACCAGCCTAATCGCACCCGCTGCGTAGGGCGCCCGAAGGTGTATCGCCAGGATGGCGCCCAGGCGCGCCTACACGACGACCTGCAACTCCCCGACCTTCGCACCCGTCCAATTGCGGATGGTCCGACCGTGCCGTTCGGCGAGGCCGTCGGCCTCCTCCTCGGTGAGCACCCCGTGCCGGAGCAGCAAGGCGATTACGAGCTGGCGGTAGCCGCGGTCGTTGCCGTCGTCCACGTGCACGGCCAGCCCCAGGTGGCGCTCCGGCACCGCGATGCCGTGGATGCCCTCCGCGCCGCCCTTCGAGAGGATGCGCTGCGCTGAGTTCTCCATCAGGTCGGTGTCGAAGCGGCCCTTGCCCGCGATCATCTCCGGGTGCTCGCTCATGGCTGCGCCCACGCGTTCGCCGGCGACGCGGTAGCGCTCGGGCAGGTCCTCCGGTCGGCCGAGCTGCATGAGCGAGCGCGCCATGGCGCGGACCGGCAGCGCGTGGATGGGGGCGCCGCAGCCGTCCATCCCGACGCCGATGTCCTGCACGGCCATGCCCGCGAAGGCAGCGACGATCGCGGTGATCTCGTGCTGCACGGGGTGTTGTGCGTCGAGGTACGTGTCGAGAGGCGCGCCAAGCGCTCGGGCGGCGGCGAGCATCGCGGCGTGCTTGCCGGAGCAGTTCGACCAGATGCGCGGCAGGGGATCCTTGCGCGTGCCGTACTCGCGGGCCTGGCGCCGGGCGAGCTCGGGGTCGATCGACCAGTGTCCGCCGCAGCCGAGTGCGGACTCATCCACACCCGCCTTGGCGAGGATGGAGCGCACGACGCCGAGGTGATGGGGGGAGGCGTTGTGGCTGCCGGCCGCGATGGCCAGTTCCTCGGATGTGAACCCGAACTGCTCGGCGGCGCCGGAGGTCACGGCGACCATGGCCTGGAAGGGCTTGGCGGTGGAGCGGTAGTACGCCACGTGATGGGGATCGCCCGCGGCCTCGATGATCTGCTCGCCGTCGAGCAGCACGAACGAGCCGCAGTGGATGGACTCGAGGCGGCCGCCGCGGCGGACGTGGACGAGGGGCACGGACGTGGACATGCCTCCCATGAGAACTCCACGCCCCCGATCCTGATAGGATTCGCCGCGTGACCATCGCGACCCGCCGGAGGTGCAGCCCGTGATCGAGATGCGGCTGCAGCAGATCAAGATCAACGACACCGGGGACCGGCAGTACATCTCCCTCGGTGAGGTGGACGGTGTGCGCACCCTCACGATCGTGATCGGGTACGGCGAGGTGCAGGCCATCGACCGCTTCGTGAAGGACGTGCGGCCGGCCCGCCCGCTGACGCACGATCTCGCAGCGAACCTGATTGAGGCCACAGGCTCGCAGGTGGAGCGCGTCGACGTGACCGAGCTGCGCGACGGCACCTTCTACGCGATGATCCGCATCCTCCGTCCGGACGGAACGATCGCGGAGGTCGACGCGCGTCCGAGCGACGCGATCGCGCTGGCGACGGCCCTCAAGAAGCCGATCTACGTCGCCGAGTCCGTCCTCGAAGAAGCCGCCTCGGTCGAATGACCGCCCTACGGTGACCTGTAGGGGCGACCTGAGCCCTGAGCGAGCGCAGCGAGTCGAAGGGCGGAATGGTCGCCCGTCCCGTCCATGCTCCCTGGGACCGATCGACACGCAGGCGTGAACCGAGCGTTCGGCCCAACGCTTCCCCAACCACCCCCCGCGCTACCATGCCCCTCTCGGAGGCATCCATGCGCATCGCCGGCTTCTTCGTTCTCGCGCTCCTCTCCCTCGGCCTGCTGGCGACGTCGACACCCGCCGCGCCCGAGGGCTGGCACAAGTCCCTGAAGGACGGCATCGCCGCCGCGGAGAAGAGCCGCAAGCCGATCCTCTTGATCACGGCGTGGAAGCGAACGTTGTGAGCACCGTGCGACACCTGGCGTGACCAGGTCCAGGCGACG
>JASJDY010000079.1 GCA_030065025.1 Planctomycetota bacterium | reverse complement strand
ACGCGACGCAGCCAGACGATCTGCTCGTCGGTGTACCGGCGGTGACCACTCGGGAGGCGCACGGCCACGGGACGCCCGTAGCGCCGCTCCCAGATACGGAGCGTCTCAGGCGTGAGACCGGTGGCCTCGGCCACTTCCCCGATGGAGTGGAGGTTGGCGTCGGTGCCGGCGTCGGCGTTGGTGTCGGTGCTGCGGGCCATATCTTGGATTCCCGGGACGATCCTCAACCCTATCAAAATCCGCCGAATGTACAGATCAATACCTGTACAAAATGAGGGATTCCGCTAGGTTGTCGACCTCAAGATCTGGACAAAGGATACCAGGGACCTGCCCCATGGACACCTTCCACCACCGCAGCCGCATGCCGGCCTCCGGCAGCGAGCTCTTCCGCTGGCACGCCCGCCCCGGCGCCTTCGAACGACTGACCCCGCCGTGGGAGCCGGTCGAGATCGTGGAGCGCCCGGAGTCCCTCGAGGACGGCACCCGCGCGGTGATCGCGATCCGCATGGGGCCCTTCCGCAAACGCTGGGTGGCGGAGCACCGCGACTACACCCCCGAGACCGGCTTCGACGACGTCCAGATCGCCGGCCCCTTCGCCCACTGGCACCACCGCCACCGCATGCATCCCGCGGGGCCCGACGCGTCCGAGCTGGAGGACCGCATCGAGTACCGGCTGCCCCTGGGCTTCCTGGGTCGGCTGGTCGGCGGAGGCAGCGTCCGTCGCAAGCTCACCCGCATGTTCCGCTACCGGCACGCCGTGACGGCCGAGGACCTGCGCGCGCACGGCAGCGCGTCGGACTCGAGGCCGCTGAAGGTCGTGATCACCGGCGCGTCGGGCTTCCTGGGCCGCACGCTCGTGCCGTTCCTCACCACCGGCGGGCACGAGGTCGTGACGCTCGCCCGCGGCGACCGCGAGGGCCCGTCCTGGGATCCCGCCGCCGGCCGGCTCGACCCCGCCCTGCTGGAGGGCGCGGACGCCGTCATCCACCTCGCCGGCGAGAACGTGGCCGGCGGACGCTGGTCGGCCGCACGCAAGGAGCGCATCCTGCGTAGCCGCACGGACGGCACGGGCCTCGTCGCGCGCACCATCGCCGGGCTGGAGCGCCCGCCGGCGGTCTTCGTCTGCGCGTCGGCCATCGGGGTGTACGGCGACCGCGGCGATGAAGCCCTCGACGAGGACAGCGAGGGCGGGACGGGCTTCCTGGCGGACGTCGTCCGTGCCTGGGAGGCCGTCTGCACACCGGCCGCAGATGCCGGCGTGCGCGTCGTCAACCTGCGCTTCGGCATCATCCTGGGTGCGGCGGGCGGTGCGCTGGCCCGCATGCTCCCCCCCTTCCGCTTGGGGCTGGGCGGACGGCTCGGCTCGGGTCGGCAGGTCATGAGCTGGGTCGGCGTCGACGACGCCGCCGCGGCGGTGCTGCACGCCCTGCGCTCGGAGGAGCTCTCCGGACCGGTCAACGTGACGGCCCCGGAGCCCTTGTCGAATCGGGCGTTCACGAAGACGCTGGGCCGCGTACTGAGGCGCTGGACGTTCCTCCCGGCTCCCGCGTTCGCCCTCCGGCTGCTCTTCGGCGAGATGGGCGACGCCGTCCTGTTGCGAGGCGCGCGGGTGCTGCCCAAACGACTTCTGGCGACAGGCTTCCGCTTCCGGCACCCTGATCTGGAGAGTTGCCTGCGGCACGGCCTCGGGCGAACGGAGAGCGGAACGGAGAGCGAATGACCCACGACGCCGGCGATGTGCACGAGCACGACGTCCGCATCGGGGTCAGCGCCTGCCTCCTGGGCCGCAACGTCCGCATGAACGGCGGGCACTGCCGCGAGTCCTGGCTCACCGACGTGCTCTCGGAGCACGTGGACTTCGTCCCGGTGTGTCCCGAGGTGGAGATGGGCCTGCCCGTCCCGCGGCCCACGATGCGGCTGATCTCCCCTGACGGGAGCGAGGACGTCGACCGCATCCGTATGGTCGTCACGAAGACGGGCGAAGACGTCACCGACACGATCGACACGTGGTCCCAGGAGAAGCTCGACGAGCTCGAGGCCGCCGACCTCCACGGCTTCGTCCTCAAGAAGAGCTCGCCCAGCTGCGGCGTGTTCCGCGTGAAGGTCTATGACGCCGGCGGCATGCCGAGGCTTGGCGGCCAGGGCCGCTTCGCTGCGGCACTGACGGCGCGCTTCCCGAACCTCCCCGTCGAAGAGGACGGCCGCCTGAACGACCGCGAGCTGCGCGAGTCGTTCCTCGTGCGCGTCTTCGCGTACGCGCGCTGGAAGCGCTACCTCGCCGAAGACGCATCGGCCAAGGGCCTGATCGACTTCCACGCGGTACACAAGTACGCGCTGCTGGCCGCGGATCCCGCGCAGTTCAAGCAGCTCGGACGCCTCGTCGCCCGCGCCGGTGTCGAGGACCTCGCCGAGGTCCAGGCGCAGTACGAGACGGGTTTCATGGCGGCGCTGACCGAGAAGCCCACGCGCGGGCGACATGTGAACGTGCTCCAGCACCTGCTCGGCTTCGTGCGCGAGGAGCTGACGGGCGACGACAAGCGCGAGCTGGAGCGCATGCTCGAGCTCTATCGCTCCGGCAACGTTCCGCGCGCCGCACCGCTCGCGCTGGTGCGCCACCTCCTCCGCAGCCACGCGGCGCCGACGTGGGCACTGGACCAGATCTATCTCCGGCCGTACGCGCAGCGGCTACATCGCAACGAGGCTGTGTGAGCGAACACGACGACCCCGTCCTGATCATCGGCGCCGGGCTGGCCGGCCTGCGCTGCGCAGTGGAGCTCCAGAGCGCGGGCGTGCCGTACCGCGTGCTCGAGGCATCGGACGCCGTCGGTGGCCGCATGCGCACGGACGTGGTCGACGGCTTCCGGCTCGATCGCGGCTTCCAGATCCTGTTGACGGCCTACCCCGAGGCCCAGCACGCGCTCGACTACGACGCGCTGGACCTGCGCAGCTTCTATCCGGGCGCGCTGATTCGCCGGCGGGACCGCTTCGTGCGACTCGCGGACCCCAAGCGCAAGCCGCTGGCGGCGCTGGGCTCGCTCTTCGGATCGCTCGGCACGCTGGCCGACAAGTGGCGGATCCTGCGGCTGAAGCGCAACGCGTGTGAGGGCTCGCTCGCCGAGCTCTGGTCGCGCGAGTTCACGACCACGGACGAAGCGCTCAAACGCATGGGCTTCAGCGAAGCGATGCGCGACGGGTTCTTCCAACCGTGGCTGAGCGGCGTGTTCCTGGAGAAGGAGCTACGCACGTCGAGCCGCTTCCTCGACTTCGTCGTGCGCATGTTCGCGCAGGGCGACAGCGCGGTGCCCGCCGAGGGCATGGGCCGCATTCCGGAGCAGCTGGCTGCGCGCCTCGAGGACGGCACGATCCAGCTGAACACGCGCGTGGAGCGCGTCGTCGAGGACGGCGTGATCCTCGAGAACGGCGAGCGCCGTCGCGCGTCCAAGGTGATCGTCGCCACGGAGGGCCCCACCGCCCACGGCCTCGTCGCGGGCGCGGCGGATCCCGGCTCGCGCAGCGTGACGTGTCTGTACTTCGCTGCCGAGAAGGACCCCGTCGGCGAGCCGACCCTCGTGCTCGACGGCAACGGACGCGGTCCCGTCACGAATCTCGCCGTGATGAGCGCCGTCTCTCCGAAGTACGCACCCGATGGCGCGACGCTGATCTCCGCCAGCGTGATCGGCGACGCGGGCGACGACGACAGTGCGCTGGTCAAGGCGGTCCTCGCCCAGCTGCGGCGCTGGTTCGGCGCCGACGTGGACGGCTGGCGCCATCTGCGTACGTACCGCATCGCACATGCACTGCCCGAGTACTGGCGGCGGCAGCGACACCGCCCGCTGCCGGACAACGTGCTGGTCGCGGGCGACTGGTGCGAGAACCCCTCGATCCAGGGCGCGCTGCGCAGCGGCCGCATGGCGGCGGAGAGCGCGGCGGCGGGTCACTTCGCCGTCCAAGGGGACTGAGGTCTCCGGCTGGCGCCCGGATCCCCCTGCGTCCTACGATGCCCGGCTCGGGAGAGAACACCATGCCCCGCCACCTGGCCCGCGTCGCCGCCTTGGCGACCCTGCTCGCACTGCTGCCCTTCGCCGGCGCCTACGCGCACGAAGAAGACGAGGACGAGAAGCGTCCGAAGCCGTCGGCGTGGAACGTGCGCGATCCCGGTGGGCCGTACCGCTCGCTGGAGATGACCGCAACCGAGGGCACGTGGATGAGCGTCGACGTGCACCCCGACGGCTCGAAGATCGTCTTCGACCTGCTCGGCGACCTCTACGTGCTGCCGATCGAGGGCGGGAACGCCAAGCGCATCGCAGCCGGCCTGCAGTACGACATCCAGCCGCGATGGAGCAAGGACGGCAAGCACGTGCTGTTCACGTCCGACCGCGGCGGCGGCGACAACCTCTGGTACTCGAACGCCGACGGCTCCGACCCGAAGCCGCTCACGAAGGAGACGTACCGCCTGTTCAACAACGGCGTGTGGCATCCCAGCGGCGAGTACGTGATCGGAAAGAAGCACTTCACGTCGCGCCGCAGCCTCGGTGCGGGCGAGATGTGGATGATCCCGTACCCGGAAGGCGGCAAGGGCGTACGCCTCACCAAGCGCAAGAACGACCAGCAGGACATCGGCGAGCCGGCCATCTCTCCCGACGGGAAGACGCTCTACTGGTCCGAGGACATGTCGGGCGGAACGACGTTCCAATACAACAAGGACCCGCACGGCATCATCTACGTGATCCGCAGCCTGGACATGGAGACGGGTGAGATCCGCGACCTCATCCGCAGGCCGGGCGGCGCGATCCGTCCCGAGCCGAGTCCGGACGGCTCGTCCCTGGCGTTCATCCGCCGGCGCGACCGCGACACGGTCCTCTCGCTGTACAACCTGAAGACCGGACGCATTCGCGATCTCTGGGACGGCTGCTCGCGCGACCAGCAGGAGACGTGGGCGATCTTCGGCCCGCATCCGGGCTTCGACTGGATGCCCGACGGCTCGGCCATCGTGATCCAGGGCAAGGGAGGGCTCTGGAAGGTCGACACGACGACCGGCAAGGCGAGCGCGATCCCCTTCAAGGCCTACGTGAAGCAGCGGTTGTGCGCCACGAGCCGCACCGTGAAGCACGACATCGGCGAGGACACCTTCGACGTCAAGGTGATCCGCTGGCCGCAGCAGGCCGCGAACGACACGATCGTCTTCCAAGCGCTGGGCTACCTCTGGCGCAAGGAACCGGGCAAGGCTCCCGTGCGCCTCACGAGGCAGACGGATGAGTACGAGTTCGCGCCGTGGGTCACGCCGGACGGCAAGGTCGTGGTCTACGTCACGTGGCACGACACGCGGGGCGGGCGCATCCGCCACGTGGACGTCGACGGGAGCAACGGCGACCAGCCGGTCACGCTCGTCGACGATCCCGGCCACTATGCGTCGGCGATGCTCTCCGGCGACCGCACGGAGGTCCTCTACCGCCGCACGGGTCCGGATCGCTACCGCGGCACCGCCTTCGCGGGCCGGGAGGGCATCTGGCGCAAGAGCCTCGAGAAGGACAGCGAGCCGATCTTCATCACGCGCAACGGCCGCAAGCCGCGCTACGCGCCGGGCGGCAAGCGGATCCACGTGATCCGCAGCGAGAACCAGAAGACGAAGCTCGTGAGCCTCAACATGACGGGCCACGACGCCCGCGTGGTCGCGGAATCGGAACGCGCCGCAGACTTCGCCGTGTCGCCGGACGGCCGGTGGCTCGCCTTCGAGGAGCTGTGGCAGACCTACGTCGTGCCGTTGCCGCCGCAGCCGACCACGCTGAAGGTCGGACCGACCAAGAAGGACCTGCCGGTCACACAGCTCTCGCAGGCCGGGGGCACGTACCTCTCGTGGTCCGCCGACAGCACGACCGTCCACTGGAGCCTGGGACCGGAGCTCTTCTCCGCGATGGTCGTAGCCGGCACGACCGAGCCGAATCCGGTTGCGGGCGCCCCCGGCGAGGAGCCGTCGACGGGGACCTCGCTGGCGCGGTACCCACCCGCGCCCCTGGGCTGGAAGCAGCCCGCCGATGCGCCCGACACCGACGTCTGGTTCGTGGGCGCGACCGTCCTGCCGATGCACGACGAGTCCGTGATCGAGAACGGTGTCGTGCACGTGAAGGGCCGGCGCATCGTGGCCGTGGGCACGAAGGACACTTTGAGCGTGCCGAACGGCGCGAAGGTGATCGACTGCACGGGCACGACGCTCATGCCCGGGATCATCGACATCCACTCGCACACGGGCTCGAGCAGCAATGGGATCTTCCCGCGGCAGAGCTGGGGGCTCAACGCGCTGCTCGCGTTCGGCGTGACCACCGTGCACGACCCGAGCAACAACACGCAGATGATCTACGCCGAGTCCGAGCTGGTGCGTGCCGGACAACGCCTCGGCCCGCGCATCCTCAGCACCGGCACGATCCTGTACGGCGCCGAGGGCAACTTCAAAGCGGTCATCAACAGCTATGAGGACGCGCTCGCCGAGGTGAAGCGCACGGCGGCATGGGGTCCGAAGAGCGTCAAGAGCTACCAGCAGCCGCGCCGCGACCAGCGCCAGCAGATCCTGAAAGCGTGTCGCGAGCTGGGCATCCTCACGATGCCCGAGGGCGGCTCGACGCTGCACTACAACATGACGCACCTGCTCGACGGACACACGACGCTCGAGCACGCGGTCCCCGTCGCGCCGCTGTACGAGCCGGCGCTACGCCTCATCGCCGAGTCCGGCACCTGCTACACGCCGACGCTGACCGTCGGCTACGGCGGCTTCTGGGGCGAGAACTACTGGTACGCCAAGACGGACGTGCTCGGCAACGAGCGCCTGATGCGCTTCACGCCGCACAGCGTGGTGGCACCGAACGCGCGCCGGCGCACGCTCCTCACGGACGACGAGGAGTACAACCACATCCGCCTCGCACGCGGCTGCGCGGAGGTCGTCAAGCGCGGCGGCCACGTCCAGGTCGGCGCCCACGGACAGCTGCAGGGCCTCGGTTCGCACTGGGAGCTGTGGATGTTCGAGCAGGGCGGGATGACACCGCACCAGGCGCTGCGCTCAGCGACCTACTCCGGCGCGAAGGCGCTCTGCTTGGAGGACCGTCTGGGCAGCATCCGCCCCGGCATGCTGGCGGACCTGATCGTGGTCGAGGGTGAGCCGCTGAAGAACGTGCGCGACTCGGAGCGCATCCGCTACACGATGGCGAACGGCCGCCTCTATGACGCGCGCACGCTGGAGCAGATCCTCCCAACCCGCGCGGCACTCCCGCAGGGCCCGCCCCTCGAGACGATCCGCGGCACGCCGGGCAACGTGTTCTGCGTGTGCGGCAGGTGATACCGCAGCGTCAGGTGGACCTGTAGGGGCGACCTGAAGTTGAGCCGGACTGCCGGTCAGTCAGATCGCGCTCATCAAGCAGGACGGCCACAGCCTCGGCGATGACGGGACTCTACGGCGCGATCGGCCACGTGGGCCGATCGCGCGAACGCGCAGCTTCTTCAGCTGCGGCGCCGGCGCAGGGCGTAGCCCAGTCCGGCGAGTCCCAGACCGAGCAACGCGAGCGTGCCCGGCTCCGGAACAACGTTGATGCGGAAGGCGAAGTCGCCGCCTCCGGTGATGGCGTTCCAGGGTCCGAAGTGCGGTCCACCATCGATGGGCGAAACACCGGTTGAGACAACCGCTCCGTGCGTCTCGGTGCCGACGCTCGGTGAAGCACCCTTCGGATGCGCCCACTCCCAGCTCGCCGCAAAGTTGGCCACGCTGAACCAGTACGTGGTGCCCGACGTGACGGTGAAGTCGCCCCAGGTCCAGTCGGCCGAATAGTGATAGATGCCGTCACCATCCGCGTCGGTTCCGGTCGCAGTCAGGACGTGCTGCACACCCGTCGTGCGGTAGTCGTCCGGCTTGCCGTTGTCATCTCCGTGGAAGGTAATCTCCCAGGAGGTGGAGCTTGCCGAAGTGCCCCACCACTCGACGGAAGTGACCCTGCCACTCACGGCCGGGTTGAAGTCATCCGCCAAGACAGGGCCGCCAGAAGCATGCCGCGACTCGTGATGCGCGACCGCCGAGGCATCGGCCCCAGCGGGGACATCCGCCGGCAACCACTCGAAAGCAATCTGGTCGGCCAACGCCGTCGGAGCCAGGAACAGAGCGACGAGCAGGGCCACGGCCACCGCCAGCGCTCGATTGACGTTCATGAGTACCTCCTCAGTCATGAGAGGCCATCCGCTGGCGGGCAGACAGTCCGCCCGGAAGCAGAGGCCATGGCAGGTGTGGTGAGAAGGCAGACTCGCTTCGCGATCTTCTCGCCCGAATCCGGGCATGTCGGGCTGTGCGGCCACGTGCGCGTACCCATCCGCAACGTCAGACGGCCGGTGCGCATGGGTCCTCACGAGCAAACTGCGGAGGCGAGCGCCGTCAGCATGTAGGCCTCTTGCTGATGCCGCCTGCATGCGAGTTGGCTACCCCGGGAGGATTCGAACCTCCACCTGCCGGTTCAGAGCCGGCGATGCTTCCAGTTACACCACGAGGTATGGGGCGAACGACGGGACTCGCACGCCCACACGACGCTGCGCGTCGCGCGGGGCATTGGGGCGAACGACGGGACTCGCACCCGCTTGCTCCGGGGCACAGCCGGAGACCTCGACTCTTCGGACTCGTTCGCAGCGCATGTCTGGTACCCCGAGGAGGATTCGAACCTCCGCCAAGGCCTTCGTAGGACCGTGTGCTCTCCAGCTACACCATCGAGGTTTGTGAATGGCTGGCGCGGCAGGATTCGAACACCCACACGACGCTGCGCGTCGCGCGGGGCCCGTCGGGGTAGTTCGAAAGCCAATGCGCGCTCACCGGCTCGCGCGCTAGCTCGAATGTCCCTATGCCACGTCGAGATGGAATGGCTGGCGCGGCAGGATTCGAACCTGCATGTTCCCGGTTAACAGCCGGGCGCCTTACCAAGTCGGCCACACGCCAGAGTGAGTTGGTGTCCCGGGGAGGAGTCGAACCTCCAACCTGCCGGTTAAGAGCCGGCGGCTCTGCCAGTTGAGCTACCGAGACACATGGACTGGTCAGGGTGGGTGGACTCGAACCACCGGCTTCGCCGCTCCGAACGGCGATGTCTACCAACTGACGTACACCCTGATCGTTGAGTGCATGGACCACCCGGCGGGACTCGAACCCGCACCTCCGCCATGGCAAGGCCGCGTGCTAACCGTTGACACCACGGGTGGGCGCGCAAGGAGTGAAGTCGCTCCGCCAACTGCGGAGCCAGGCGCCGTCCGGTGCTTGCGAGCTACGAAGTGCGTTCGCCACCGAACGTACGCGTACCTCGCTCGCCGCGCGGCGCCGTGGAATTCGGCTTGCCTTGCGCGGGATGCGGGCGGTTCGGATGGCGGTGCTTCGTGTAGGTCACGTCGATAGGTACGTAGCCCGGTGCACGCGGGTTCCGGACATTCCGAAGTCATGCTCCGCGTAGGGCCCGCTTGCGGCCATGCGCCAACCTGGTCCCGATCGGTCACAGCTGCGGTGACCTTGCACCCAGCTCGACACGGGTTGGGTACGCGGTTCGCGGGTAGCACGCCGGACTCGGTCCAGGACGGGGGACTGTCCCATTCCGTGGACAGGCTCTGCCCGGTGTGGAGGACACGCCATGCGACAAGGAGGCACCCGACCGACCGCGCTGCTGATCGCGCTGGTTCTCTCGGTCCTGCTCGCCGCTTGCGGGAGCGCTGATACCACTGCACGACAGCAAGTCCCGCGACTGCTGGTGATCGAGAGCGATGGAGCCCGTGACGGGTTCATACGCAGCGACGGATTCGTGCGCGTCGTGGGCAGCGGTCCGGGCGTGGGCGATCTCGATGACGCGCGGCCCGGGCTCAGCCTGCGCATGTTCTACAGCTTCCCACTGTTCGAGATTCCCCCGGACGCCGTGATCTCCTCCATCACGCTCCGCGTGTATCAGGTGGCGACCGTAGGCCAGCCCTATGCAGATCTGGGCGACCTGCTGGTCGATCACGTGGATCCCGGCAATGCCCTGGGGCCCGACGACTATGAGGAGAACACACTCACACAGAACGTCGGCACCCTGGCTCGCCAGTTCACGCCGCGTATCGCGAGCCTCAGCGTCGATGCATGCGTGCTCCGCGACCTGGACGAAGGACGAACGCGGAGTTGGTTTCGCCTTCGCTTCTCGCGAGACACCAACCTCGACGACCGCGACGACGTCCTGATCGTCAATGACGGGGAGAACAGCCTCCGCGCCGGCAATGTCCCCGTGCTGGAAGTCATCTACGTCCGGCCATGACACCGAGCGGGAAGCGTGGATCTGATCGGGCGGGGCACTCGTATTGGGTTCCGTATCCGCCTCGACACGGTCAGCGGACGTCGGCGTCGGGGAGGACCGCGATGAACCGCGCCTGTCCGGAAACGGTGGGCTGGACCTGCATCGTGTCCGCGGGCGGCCGGGGCTCGAGGATGACGCGCTCGAAGGTGTCCTCCTCGACGATGCCCGGGACGGGCTCGATCGGCACCACGACCTGACTCGTTGCAGCCAGGGCGACGAAGAGTGCCAACGGAAGGGCCAGGGCGGCGACGAGAACGATGATGGGCTTCGTGGTGGACTGCATGGCTGGCTCCTTCGTCGGGGTTCACCGGCCATGTACGAGAAGCACCGCGGGGATCGCAGGTTGGACCAGAAAAGCGTCGTAGGGGCAGCCTGAGGGAGCCCGGAGGGCGAGCGG
>JASJDY010000078.1 GCA_030065025.1 Planctomycetota bacterium | reverse complement strand
CGCGCGACGCGCGCGTCGCCGCGTGGTGCCGCGAACGCGAGATCCCGTGGCACGAGCGGCCGCAGACGGGCGTGGTCCGCGGGCTGGCGAGTCGGGACGGCTGGTCCAAGCAGTGGCAAGCGCGCATGGACATGCCCATCGTCCCCGAGCCCGCAGCGATCCGCCCCGTCGCAGGCATCCCGCCCGGAAGGCGGCGTGAGCCACAGGAGCTGGACCTGCCGCCGAGCACGAAGCACGGCGCCCAGCGCGGCGGCGAGTCGCTCGCCCATGAGCTGCTGCAGTCCTTCCTCGATCGCCGCGGGCAGGAGTACCGCCGCGACATGTCCTCACCGCTGACCGCCTGGGACGGATGCTCCCGCCTGAGCCCCCACCTCGCGTTCGGCTCGATCAGCGTGCGCCAGGTGCACCAGGCCCTCGAAGCCCGTCGTCGCGAGCTGCGAACGCTGCGCGCCATGGGTGCAGCCGTGGAAGCCCCGTGGCTCCAGTCGCTGAGCTCCTTCGCGGGACGCCTGCGCTGGCACTGCCACTTCATGCAGAAGTTCGAGGACGAGCCGCGCATCGAGTTCGAGAACATGAGCCGTGCGTACGACGGCCTGCGCGAGGGCTCCTTCGACGCCGAGCGGTTCGCAGCGTGGGCGGCCGGCCGCACCGGGTATCCGCTGATCGACGCGTGCATGCGCTGCCTCCACGAGACCGGCTGGATCAACTTCCGGATGCGGGCGATGCTCGTGTCGTTCGCTTCGTATCACCTGTGGCTGCCGTGGTGGCCGACCGCCGTCTACCTGGCGCGCCACTTCCTCGACTTCGAGGCAGGCATCCACTTCTCGCAGGTGCAGATGCAGTCCGGCGTCACGGGCATCAACACCGTGCGCATCTACTCGCCGATCAAGCAGGCGAAGGACCAGGACCCCGGCGGCACGTTCATCCGGCAGTGGGTACCGGAGCTGCGCGACGTGCCGACGGCGTACATCGCCGAGCCGCACACGATGCCGCTCGACGTGCAGGTCTCCTCCGGCTGCCGTATCGGCCGCGACTACCCCAAGCCGATTGTGGAGCACGGTCCGGCCTACGCCGAGGCGAGGCGCCGCATGGCCGCTGCCAGGCGCCGTCCCGAGGCGCGCGCGGAAGCCAAAGAGGTCTACCGCAAGCACGGCAGCCGCCGGCGCCCCCAGCGCAGACGCGCGGTCGGCGGCTGACGAGGCGTGCGGCCATGACCCCCTTCTTCCTCATGCTCGTGGTCTACGGACTGCTCCACCTGCCGCGTCTTCGTCGCTGGCCGGGCGGCCCCGCAGCGTGGGAGAAGGCTGCCGGCGCACTCGGGCTGGGGCTGGTGCTCGCGGGCGGCGCACACTTCGTGCGGCCGGAGATGTTCCTGCCGATGGTGCCGGCGTTCCTACCGTCGCCGGAGCTGATCGTGCTCGTAAGCGGGATCGTCGAGCTCGGCGTCGGTGTCGCCCTGCTCATACCGCGTACGCGGCGCGTGGCCGGATGGGTGGCCGCCCTGCTGTTCGTGGCTATCTGGCCGGGCAGCATCTACACAGCGATCTCAGGCAACTATCCGCCCGGCTTCCCGACGACGCCGCTCTACCACTGGGCGCGTATCCCCTTCCACGCGCTGTATGTGGCCTGGGGTGTGTGGGTCGGCTTGGGCCGAATCCCGCTCCTCGCTACATCCCGTGCCACACGCCCGCGAAGAGCGACAGCGCGAGCATCGTGAAGGCCGGCAGGGACTTGAGCGGCGGATCGTTCACCTTCAGGTGCATCGACACGGCACCGAGCATGAGCGCCGCCATGGCGAAGGCGGCGGGCTTGACGAGCACGGGCACGGCGATTCCGACGAGCAGCGCCGCAGCGAGCGTGAGCTTGGCCGCGCCGATGAGCTTCATCATCGTCTCGGACATGCCGTAGACGGCGAACTCCTCCTTCATCGTCTTCGCGCCGCCACCGCGATAGGCCGTGGCCTTGGCGGGACGGATGATCCAGACGTTGGCGATGCCGAGGGCAATGACGACCTGGGCGACGATGACGGCGGTGGGCATGAGGGGCCTCCCTGCATGAAGGTAGTCGAACTACGCGCAGGGCGCACGAGGGGCGCGGTCTCTGACGCGATGGAGTAACGACGGCCGCCGCCACTCTGGGGTTTCGCGGGGATGTTCTCGCCCGGTACGCCGCGCAGCTACAGGCGCGGGCCGTTTTCCAGGGCGTCGCGGATGCCCTCGACGATGAGCTCGAGCTCCTCCGTCGTGACGGCGAAGTGCGGCGTGTAGCGCAGGGCGTTCGTGCCGCCGTGGATCACGCCGAAGCCCTTCGTGCGCAGGTACTCCTCGACGCTGTTCTCGCCGTGCGAGAGGAAGCGCTCCGGGTCGAGTGCACAGGCGATGAGGAGCCCGGTACCGGTGATCGCCGTGATGGCGCCGTCGGACTCCTCGGCCAGCTCCGTGAGCATCCCGTAGAACTCGCAGCCGCGCTCGCGGATGTTCTCGCGCAGCTCGGGCGTGATGGACTCTAGCACCGCAGCACCGACCTCCATGGCGCGCGGCGAGGCGGTCATCGTGTTGCCGTAGAGCCCGGGCTGGAGCAAGCGGGCGGCCCGCTCGTTCATGGCGAGCACGGAGAGCGGATACTGCCCGGCGTTCAGCGCCTTGGAGTACGTCTCGAGATCGGGCGCGACGCAGTCCTCGAAGCCGGGGTAGTCAACCACCGACAGGACGCCGTGGGCGCGCAGGCCTGCCTGGATCGAGTCGACGAAGAGCATGGCGCCGTGCTCCGCCGTGAGCTGGCGGGCGAGGTCGTAGAACGGGCGCGTGATGCCGACGCCGGGGTTGCCCTCCCCCATCACCGGCTCCATGAAGAAGGCCTCGATGAAGACGCCGTCGGCCTCGGCATCGTCGAAGGCGTCGCGCAGGGCGTCGAGGTCGTTCGCCGGCACCGTGACGATCGGGCTCATGTCCCGGAACGACGCGAGGTGCTCGCGGTAGTGCTTGCTGCCGGAGTGGGAGAACGACGCGGGCCGGTGCGTGCGACCGTGGAAGCTGCCGTGCAGCGACAGGCGGCGGATCGGCTTGCCCTCGTGCCGTCCACCCGGGTCGGTCATGATCTTTGCGTTGGCATCGGCGATGCGCGCGGCGACGGTGACCGACTCCGAGCCGCTGTTCAGGAAGATGAAGCCGGGGAAGGGACAGCCGTCGGTACGGCGATGACCGATCTCGCGCTTCAGCGCGACGATCAGACGCATCTGGCTGATGCTGGGCGTCATCACGTTCGCCATGGCCTGCGGCCGGGACATGGCGTCGAGCACGTGATCGGGCGCGTGCCCCTGACCCAGCATGCCGTAGCCGCCCGAGTCGTGGATCACCGCGCCCTTGGTCGTGACGATCCAGGGCCCGTCCGCGGCGAGCGCGACGTACGGGTTGACGAGCGCTGTCCCGTAGAAGTTGACCAGGCTGTGCTGCGACAGGTCGACCTGCACCTCCTCGTCCTCGGCGAGGAAATCGGCGTACTCGACGGACAGCTCCTGATAGCGGTCGTAGGCACGATCGATGGCCTTGCGCAGCGTCGGATCGCGCTCCGCGAAGCGCTCGAGGACGTCGTCGGGAAGCCCGACCGTGCGCCGTGCGCCGTCGACGGAACGGAGGGTCTCGAGCTTCGCCATCACGCCCTGACGGGCGCCGTCACAAGTCTGGGTCATCGCCTGGCTCCGCGCAGATGGGTGCGCCTGGGACGACATGAGCCTAGCGCAGGGAACCGGCCCGCCTAGGAGTAGTCCACAGGCGGTAAAGCCGAAAAAACAGGGCTCTGCGGACCTATCCGCGGCGCCCTGAGGGGCTATCCACGGTACCCGGAGGCGAGGGTCACGCGGGTTCCTCCGCGGCCTCGTCGCCGGGCCCGTCGGGGGCCTCCGGCCCGAACCAGCGGCGCCTGAGCCAGAACGCCACGCTGACCAGCCCGATGAGCACCGGGACCTCCACGAGGGGGCCGATCACGGCGGCGAAGGCCTCGCCCGAGCCGATGCCGAAGACCGCCACGGCGACGGCGATGGCGAGCTCGAAGTTGTTGCTCGCGGCGGTGAAGGCGATCGTGGTCGTCTTGCTGTAGTCCGCGCCGACGCGGCGTCCCATCCAGAACGAGATGAAGAACATCAGCACGAAGTAGATCAGCAGCGGCGCGGCGATGCGCAGCACGTCGACCGGCAGCTCGACGATCTTGTCGCCCTTCAGCGAGAACATCACGACGATCGTGAACAGCAGCGCGATCAGCGTGAGCGGAGAGATCTTCGGAATGAACACGCTCTCATACCAGTCGCGCCCTTTCAGCTTGAGCATGACGTAGCGCGTGAGCATCCCCGCCAGGAACGGCACCCCGAGATACAGGAAGACGCTCTCGGCGATCTGTCCCATGGTGACCTCGACCGTCGTGCCGGACATGCCGAGCAGCGGTGGGAGCACGGTCAGGAAGAACCACGCGTAGAGCGAGTAGAACAGCACCTGGAACACGCTGTTGAACGCGACGAGGCCCGCGGCGTACTCGCGGTTGCCCTCGGCCAGGTCGTTCCAGACGATCACCATGGCGATGCAGCGCGCGAGCCCGATGAGGATCAGGCCGGTCATGTACTCCGGGTGGTCGCGCAGGAAGAGGACCGCGAGCCCGAACATGAGGACCGGGCCGATGACCCAGTTCTGGACCAGCGACAGCCCCAGGATCCGCGTGTTGCGGAAGACGTCGCCGAGCTCCTCATAGCGCACCTTCGCCAGCGGCGGGTACATCATCACGATCAGCCCGATCGCGATCGGGATGTTCGTCGTCCCCACCTGGAACTGGTGGATGACGTCCTCGACACCCGTCACGAAGCGCCCCAGGAGCACCCCGGCGGCCATCGCGAGGAAGATCCACAGCGTCAGGAAGCGGTCCAGGAAGCCGAGGCGCTTGCGGCAGGGCGGCAGGGTCTCGGTCATCGCGGGCGTCCTCGACCTCCCCGGCGCGGTCGATCCTGACGGGGGCGGGCGTGACGATACCCTGCCCGGCGGCGTCCTCGAATGCGCCGCCGGGTGGCGGGCAGCCTTGCCAGCGGAGCGGCGGTCGGGGAACCTGGGGCCGGACTGGAGGGCGACCCATGCGCACGAGAATCGCGCTGTTCGTCTGCCTCGGCGCGCTGCTGGCCGTGGCCGTGGATCCCATCCCGCTGCTCGCGGACGACGGCAGCGGCTCGACGCCGCGTCGCGTCGTGCCGCTGGGCGCGCCGCCCGCGCCCCGCATGGTGCCCGTGCCGGACGTGCGCGGCCTCGATGAGGCGGCCGCCCGGCGTGCGCTGTCCGAAGCGGGCCTGCGCCTGGGCGGCGTGGAGCGCGTGACGTCCGACCGGCTCCAGGCCGAGCTCGGCACGACCTACGCGGTCGGTACCGTCGTGCAGCAGGCGCCGCGTCCGTCGAGCGGGGAGCAGCCGAGCTGGCTGGCCCGCGGCGCGCAGGTGTGGCTCCGCGTGGCGTCCACCCGCGACGAGGGCCTGGTCCGTCCGCGCACGCCGACGGTGCCCGTCGCGCCGCGCACGACCGGTGCACCGCTGGGCACGATGCCGCGCTACGCCGGCCGCTCGCCGGTGCCCCCGCCGCCGGCGTTGCCCGGCACCGGAGGCCCGACCGTGACGACGCAGCCGCCGATCGTGGTCCAGCCCCCCACCGTCGTGCAGCCGCCGATCGCGCAGCCGCCGGTCGTGCAGCAGCCGCCCGTCGTGGAGCAGCCGCCCTTCGCCGAGCCCGACCGGACGGCCCCTGAGCAGTTCGTCGCGATGGACATCCGCCGCCGCGTCGGCCTGCCCTGCGAGCGGGGCGGCGAGCGCTTCCATCTCCGACCGGTCGGTGGCGCGGCGTTCTGGCTCGGCGACGACGAGGGCGACGTCGACATCTACGCCGGCATCGACGTGGGCTACACGTTCGCCAGCTGCTTCGGCGTCGACGTCTTCTACCGCTACAGCGCGGGCACGTTCGACACGCAGGTCGTCGCCGGCCTGCTCGAGGACTCGGGCGTCTTCCACCACGTCGGCGTCAAGGGCACGTACATGGCCAGCCTGGACAACAGCGGCCAGCTGTTCTTCTGGGCAGGTCTCGGCGTCGCCTACTTCTGGACGAGCGACCTGACCATCGACGACGACGGCGTCTCGGCCTTCGCGGAGCTCGGCCTCGGCTACGCGCTGAGTGACGCGATCCGCGTGCGCGTTGGCCTCAACCTGCACGCCATGGACACGGAGTCCGGCCGCTTCCTCACCACCGACGACGCGCGCGTGCTGTGGACGCTGGCGCCGTCGATCGGCCTCGAGCTGGACCTCTAGAGAGGCGAGCGGCAGGCCATGTCCCAGGAGTTCCTGCCGCAGGAGATCATCCGCCGCAAGCGCGACGGCGAGATGCTGCCGCCGGCGGCGATCCAGGCGTTCGTCGCCGGCCTCACCGACGGCACGGTCGGCGACGCGCAGGTCGGCGCGTTCGCGATGGCGGTCCACTTCCAGGGCATGACGCGCGAGGAGTGCGTCGCACTCACGGCCGCGATGACGGCATCGGGCGAGCAGCTGACGTGGCCGGACCTCGACGGCCCCGTGCTCGACAAGCACTCCACCGGCGGCATCGGCGACAAGGTGAGCCTGATGCTCGCGCCGATCGTGGCGGCGTGCGGCGGCTACGTGCCGATGATCTCGGGCCGCGGTCTCGGCCACACCGGCGGGACGCTGGACAAGCTCGAGAGCATCCCCGGCTACGACGTCGCGCCCTCTCCGGACGGCTTCCGCAGCGTCGTGCGCGAGGCCGGCTGCGCGATCATCGGCCAGACGGGCGAGCTCGCGCCGGCCGACGACCGCTTCTACTCCATCCGCGACGTCACCGCGACCGTCGATCCGATCGCGCTGATCACGGCGAGCATCCTCTCGAAGAAGCTCGCGGCGGGCCTGGGTGCCCTCGTGATGGACGTGAAGTTCGGCAGCGGCGCGTTCAGCCGCGATCCGGCCGAAGCGCGTGAGCTGGCCGCGAGTCTCGTGGACGTCGCCTGCGGCGCGGGCCTTCCGACGGGCGCGCTGATCACGGACATGAACCAGGTACTCGGGCGCACGGCCGGCAACGCGGTCGAGGTGCGCGAGACGATCGACTTCCTGACCGGCACCGACCGCGAGGCGCGCCTCGACGCCGTCGTGGCCGCGCTCGCCGCTGAGCTGCTCGTCATGGGCGATCTCGCGCCGCAG
The DNA here is from genome assembly GCA_030065025.1 of Planctomycetota bacterium. Taxonomy (GTDB): domain Bacteria; phylum Planctomycetota; class PLA2; order PLA2; family JAEUHO01; genus JAHEIK01. Next base: position 3,518 of record JASJDY010000078.1, on the reverse strand, counting down.
GACGAGGCGCTGCTGCGCGTCGAGGAAGCACTCACGAGCGGCGCGGCCGCCGAGCGCTTCCAGCGCATGGTGACCGCGCTCGGCGGACCAGCCGACCTGCTGGAGCGTCCGGACGAGCACCTGCCGCGCGCGCGCGTGGTCGAGCCCGTGTTCCCCGAGGAGCCGGGCTTCGTGTGCGCCATCGACGGACGCCGCCTCGGCATGCTGCTCGTCGAGCTCGGCGCGGGTCGGCGCAATCCGGAGGACACGATCGATCCGACGATCGGCGTGACGGCGGTCGCCGGCCTCGGCGAACGGCTGGACGCAGGCATGCCGCTGTGTCTGATCCATGCGCGCGACGAGGCGCAGGCGAAGCATGCCGGCGAGGCGCTGCGTGCGTGCTTCGTGTTGGGTCCCGATCCCGTCACGCCGGGTCCCGTGGTGCTCGAGCGCATGGGCGCGAGCGAATGAGCCGCGCGCTCCTGCTCGTGCTCGACTCCCTGGGCGTCGGGGGCGCGAAGGACGCCGCCGCGTTCGGCGACGAAGGCGCCGACACGCTCGGACACATCGCGGCGGCGCGTCTCCTGAGGCTGCCGAACCTCGAGCGCCTGGGCCTGGGTGCTTCGGCGCATGCAGCGACGGGCCGCTGGCCGGCGGGCTTTGCCCAGCGCGAGGGCTTCGAGGGCGCGTACGGCTGCTGCGACGAAGCGAGCGTCGGCAAGGACACGCCCAGCGGGCACTGGGAGATGACCGGCCTGCCCGTCGACTTCGCGTGGGGACACTTCCCCCCAGGGCCGCCGAGCTTCCCTGAGGAGCTGATCGACGCACTGGTCGAGCGCGCGCGGCTACCGGGCGTGCTGGGCAATCGTGCCGCATCGGGCACGGTCATCATGGCCGAGCTCGGTGAGGAGCACGTCGCGACCGGCAAGCCGATCGTGTACACGTCGGCCGACAGCGTGTTCCAGATCGCCGCGCACGAGGAGCACTTCGGCCTCGAGCGCCTGTATGCGGTTTGCGAGGTCGCGCGCGAGTTGGTGGATGCGTACCGGGTGGGCCGCGTGATCGCGCGCCCGTTCGTCGGTGAGCCAGGCGCCTACGAGCGCACCGTCCATCGCCGCGACTGGACGACGCCGCCGCACGGCCCGACGCTGCTCGACGTGCTCGAGGACGCGGGCCGCACCGTCATCGGCGTGGGCAAGATCCACGACATCTTCGCGGGACGCGGCTGCACGATCGTCCACAAGGGCGGCGGCAACGAAAGCGTGTTCGACGCGACGCGTGCGGCCTGGGAGGAGGCGCCGGACGGCGCGCTCGTGTTCAGCAACTTCGTCGACTTCGACTCGCACTACGGCCACCGTCGCGACCTCGAGGGCTACGCCCGTGCGCTCGAAGCGTTCGACGCCCGCCTGCCCGAGCTCGAGGTGCTGCTCGGGCCCGGCGATGTCGCGGTCATCACGGCGGACCACGGCTGCGATCCCACGTGGGCGGGCTCGGACCACACGCGCGAGCGTGTGCCGCTCGTCGCGTTCGGTCCGGACATCGCGCCGGGACCCGTGGGCGTGCGCGAGACGTTTGCCGACATCGGCCAGACGCTGGCGGCCTGGCTGGGCGTCGGTCCGCTCGCCCACGGCGCCGCGATCGACCTCACCTGACGCCCCGCGCGCGCAGGGCCGGGCGGTACACTGCGCCCATGAACGAGCGCATCCACATCGAGGTCGAAGGCGGCACCGAGCCCCAGCCCGCACGTCGTCGCGGCAGCGGCGGCGTCATCGGCGTGCTGTTCTGGCTACCGGGCCTCTGCTTCATCGCGTTCGGCGTCGCGCTGATCGTGTGGCCGAAGCTGCTCGTCTACCTCGTGTCGGCCGTGTTCATGCTGATCGGCCTCGGCCTCCTCGTGGCGGGGCGCAAGATCGGCAAGGCGCGGGCAAACGTGGCGGCGTTCCGCTCGCAGTTCACCGGCCCGCCGCGCTGACGGCTGTCTTCGGCGCCGTGATCGCCCGGCGCAGGGAAGCAAGCGGCGCGTCGTCGCGCAGCACCACGCGCCCCCCCACGACCTGCACGCCGAGCCGCGCGTAGAGCCGTTCGAGATCGGGGAAAGCCGCGCTCTCGAGCTGCGCCGTCGCGAGCGGCACGCAGAGCGCCTGTCGGAGACGACGGTCGGCCGCGCGCATGAGCGCCAGCCCCGTAGCAGGACCGCCGCGCGTTCCGCCGTGCATGCGCTCCCAGAGCTGCATGAGGTCGTCGAGACACCAGCGGTCGGGGAAGCGGCGGCGCAGCTCGACATCGAGCCGCAGCGCAAGCGCCGCGCCGGCCCAATAGACGCGGTGGTAGGTGTGGTGCCTGTGCATGACACGGCTCTCGCGCGAGAGCGTGCGCTGGCCACCGCTGCGGCGGCCGCGGCCGAAGCCGTCGTGCAGGTTCTGCCACACCTCCTGCTCACTGAGCAGTCCCGCGCGGCCGCGCAGGATCTCCTGGTAGTAGGTGACGAAGCCCTCCTGGAACCACGCCTCGGTGTCGTAGTTCCACGCCATGCCGAGATGCGTCATCTCGTGCACGGCGACCCACTCGCCGACGAGCTCCTCGTCACGGGCGGTGGAGGCCAGCAGCAGACGGAGATGCGGACCGCCGGCGCGCATGGCCATGCCGAAGATCACGGCCGGCGTGCGCGCGGGAACGGGCTCCACGAGCACGAGCGTGCGGTCCACAGGGAAGCGTCCACTGAGCTGCGCAACCGCTCCGGCGGCCTTGCTCAGCCACGTGCGGATGCCCTCTCGACTCGCGCGGTGCGGCGCATCGAGGACGGCGACGTCGAACCGCGCACCGGCGGCGTCCAGCCTCTCGATCTCGAAGCGACCGACAGCGATCGTGCCCTCGAGCCGGAGCGCGTAGCGGTCGAGGCGGTAGCTGCCGTCGCGGGTCAAGGGCCACGGCACGGCGGGCCGGGTGCCCTCCGGCAGCACGAAACGCACGGTGACGTCCATGCGCGACGTCCACAGGGCGGGCCGGAGCAGCAGTGCGCCGGGCGCGAAGACGAGGTCGCGTCCGACGCGCGAGGCCGGCTTGCGCCAGCGTCCCGCGCGCGCGAGGGCGTCGAGATCGACCGACCAAACAACGCAGCCGCCGGGACGCAGGCCGACGGGCACGTAGCTCTCGCCGTCGCCGCGGCGCACGAGCCCCGCCGCACCCGGACGGCGCGTCAGGTCCAGCGCACCGTGCGCGTCGTCATGGCCGAGGACGAGGCGCTTGGGCAGGAAGCGGCGGAAGCACAGCCGCACGTCGGCGCGACGCAGGCCCTCGTCGAACCGGATCTCGTAGTCCCAGCCGGCGCTGCGGGCGGCGTCCGCGGGTGCAGGGTCCACGACCCCGAGGAGCGCGAGCACGAGCAGGAAAGGCAGGACGCGCACCGCGACTAGAACGGACTCGCTTGGCGCTGGCGGTAGCGCTCCATGAAGGCGGGGAGAGGCTGACCGGCGGAGACGAGCTTCTGAATGAGCTCGTCGTCTCTCGCGGTACCGGGTCGGATCGCGGGCACGTAGAAC
>JASJDY010000077.1 GCA_030065025.1 Planctomycetota bacterium | reverse complement strand
CGACCTGTCGCTTGAGCGCGGCGATGGCGCTGCGGTCTTCCGCGCGGTGCTTCTTCATCGGGATCGTGGCGGCGCGGACTTCCTTGCGAGCGAGTCGCTGGATCTCTTCACGCAGAACGGCGGCGATGTTGGGCATGGGGCTCCCGGAGTCTGGTCCTAGTCTCCACCTTCAGCCTACGCGAAGGTGCGCGGAAGCACGCCTCAAGCGGGAGAGGGACGTTCAGATGGACGCTCTTCGTCCTCTTCTTCCTCCAACCACTGTGCACCGGGGCCCCAGTGCTCCCGGTAGATCTGCACCATCGTGGTCAGTAGTGCGAGGAGGAGCGGCCCGAACACGATGCCGCTGACGCCGAAGAGGCCGATGCCGCTCAGGATCGCGAAGAACAGCATCATGGGGTGGATGTCGTCCGCGCCGGTCTTCGTGAGCACCCACGGACGTAGGAAGTTGTCTGCGCTGCCGACGATGACCGTTCCGAAGACGAGAACGAACCAGCCGCCGAACGTCGAGCCGGTGAACAGCAGGTAGACGCCGGCCGGAACCCACACCAGCGCCGTGCCGCCGAAGGGCAGCAGTGAGAACGCCGCCATCACGATCGCCCACACGGCGGGCGACGAGATGTCCGCGATCGCGAACATCACCCCGCCGAGCGCACCCTGGATGATGGCCACGAGGAGGCCGCCGATGATGCCGGCCGCGGTGGTGCCGCGGAGCGTGTCGAGCACACGATCCGTGTCTTCTTCTTCCAGCGGGCTGATGTCGATGACGAGCCGGCGCAGCCGGCCCGCCTCGCGGTAGACGAAATACTGCGTGATCAGCGTCAGCAGCAGGCCGAAGAGGAAGAAGAAGGGCGCCAGAAGCACGCTGAGCGCGCCCTTGACCGCGCCACCCTGGAAAATGCGGTTCGCCGCGTCCGGCAGCGTGTCCTTGATGTCGTCGAAGAACACGCTGAGCCGCGTGCCCGGCTCGAGCGGGGCGTTGCCCGGACCGGGATCCGGCGGTCCGACGCCGAACAGGAGCAGCGTCTCGTCCGCCCAGCTGACGAACGTCGGGAGGTGCTCCTCGAGCTTGTCGCGGGTCGGGCTCAGGTCGAACTGGTTGGCCTGTTCGATGACGAGCCCGCCGATGAACACCATGGGCACGAGAACGCCCGCCGCGGTGAGGAGCACCATGATGAAGGCCGCCAGCCGGGGCTTGCGCCAGCGGGTGGCCATCCAGCGGTAGGGCTTGGCGGTCGTGGCGCACAGGCACAGAGCCCACGCAATCGGGACGATGAAGGGCAGCAGGATCAGCCCGAACGCCCACACCGCCAGCAGCACGGCGGCGAACAGCAGCAGCCCGCGGAAGACCTGATGCTCCATGTCGGCACGGTAGCCGTGCGCACGGACAGCCCCTCCTCCGCGCGGGCTTCGGATAGCATCCGCGGCCATGCGCGCCCTCGTCATACCCAAGTTCGGCCCGCCGTCCGTCTTCGAGGAGCGGGACCTGCCCGACCGCCGCCTCGCGCCGAAGGACGTCCGCATCCGCATCGAGGCGGCGGGCGTGAACTTTGCCGATCTCATGGGGCGGGTCGGTCTGTATCCGGACGCGCCGCCGTGTCCCTACGCCCCCGGCTACGAGGTCGCGGGCGTCGTCGCCGAGGCCGGCACGCAGGTACGCCCGGAGCTCGCGCCGGGCACGCGCGTCATGGCCACGACGCGGTTCTGGGGCTACGCCGACAGCGTCCGCTGCGCCGAGCACTGGGCCACGCCGATCCCCGACGACGTCGACTACGCCACCGCCGCGGCGGTCCCGGTGAACTACCTCACCGCCTACCTCGCGCTGATCCACTGCGGCGCGGCCAAGGAGGGGGAGCGCGTCCTCGTGCACGGCGGTGCCGGCGGCGTCGGTCTCGCGGTCCTGGACCTCGCGCGCCCGCTCGACGTCGAGCTCTACGCGACGGCGGGCAGCGACGAGAAGTGTCGCCGTCTCGAGGCGCTGGGCGTGAAGAAGGCCTTCAACTACCGCGAGGTCGACTACGCCGAGGCGGCGCGTCGGGAGCTGCGCGGAGGAGGCTTCCAGCTCATCCTGGATCCGCTCGGCCCGGCCTCGTTCCAGAAGGGGCTCGACCTGCTGGAACCGCTCGGCCGGCTGGTCTGCTACGGCTTCTCGAGTCTGGTGACGGGGCCGAAGCGCAAGCTGTGGCACGCCGTCACGAGCGTGCTCAAGGCGCACAAGGTCAACCCCATCACGCTCATGAACCAGAACAAGGGCGTGCACGGCCTCAACCTCGCGCAGCTCTTCACCCAGCGCGAACTGCACCGGCGGGCGATGGGGGAGATGGGCGCGCGTCTGGCGGCAGGCACCATCCAGCCGACGATCGACCGCACGTTCCCGCTGACGGCCGCGGGTGCAGCCGACGCGCACACCTATCTCCACGAGCGCCGCAACTTCGGGAAGGTCGTGCTCGTCCAGGGCGCCTGAACCGTCCGAATCGTTCGACTACGCCCGCGGCGAGCGTGAGCGCACGTCGCGCTGGCTCGACGGTCGAAATCGCACGCCCCGCAGAGCCCCATTGTTCCGGCTTCATCGCGTTTGGCACGTGCCGGTCCGTTTCCGGACCTGCCGTTGCGTCTCCCCGCGCATCCGGCACACGCCCCACACCCTGCAAGGGAACGCATTCATGATGAGCACCGAGACCCGCCACGACGACGTCATCACCCTGCCCGCCGCCGCCCGCATCCTCGGCGTCGGTCCGACGACGCTGAAGCGCTGGAGCGATCAGGGCCGGATTCCCCACACGCGTACGCCCGGCGGACACCGCCGCTTCCTGCGCAGCGTGATCCTCGACTTCCGCGCGCTCGTCGATCCGCGCGCCGGGACCGTCGGCGCGACGAGTCAGCCGAGCCTCCGGCTCGGAGGACCGAGCGAATGGGTGGACCGCGCCAACGGCCTCTCGGATCCGGATCGCCTGGAGGCCGCGCTGCTCGCGCTGCGAGCGAGCTGTGCCTCATGGGGCGAGGCGTCCGACGCGGTGCTCAACGACTTCGTGCAGGGTCTCCGCGCACGCCACCGCGAGGGGCGTCTGTCCGAGGGCGCGTGGCGCACGCTCAAGCGCAGCTTCGTGCGCAGTGTCCAGCGCGCTGCCGGCCGCCTGCGGCCGCGACGCGGTGCACCCGTGGCGCTCCTCGCTGCGCCCGGTGGAGACGTCGGCTGCGTTCTCAGTGCGCTGGCCGAGACCGTCCTGCGCGAGTGCGGCTACACCGTGCTCGACGTCGGTTCGATCCGCGAGGCGGGCGTGCTCGAGGAGGTCATCGCCGAGCAGCGTCCGCACCAGGTCGTGCTGCTGGCGGACGCCATGACCGAGTCCGTGCAGCTGGTGACGCGGCTGGCGGGCGTGGGCCGTGCGGCCGCGCGCGCGGGCGCCGAGTTGTGGATGGTGGGCGGCGCGAACTGGCCGGCCATCGACGGTGCGCGGCGCGTGCCGTCGTTCTCGGTGCTGGCCGCGACGGCGGCGCGTCGTGCGGGCCAGGACGACGACGAGGTGCGTATCTACAGGTCGTAGAGGCCCCAGGGATCTTGCGGGACGGCCGGGGTGGCAATACCTACCCCCACGTCACCTCGGTCGTTCCGTTCTCAGTTTACGCACACGCACACGCACACGCAGCAACCGAGCGAGGGGAATCAGTCGGTCAGCCAACGCCGTTGGAGCATGCGAACCGGGCGGGCGTTCGGCGGCGCGATGCGCCGCCTCCGGCCGCCCCTACAGCGCCCCGCCCATTTAGGGCCGTTGGATGATCGGGGTATTCACGGCCACGATGTCGATACCGCGTGCGGATGACCGAGAGGCCGTAGGGGCGGCCCAAGGAGGCCCCGCAGGGGCCGACGAAGGCCCGCCCGGGCGAACGTAGGAGAGAGCGCGTTGTGCCGAGCACCAAGGGTGGGCGTTCGGCGGCGCGGTGCGGCGTCGCCGCCTACGGCTTCACCTTTCCGTCGGCGATCAGCTTCTGCATGATCGCCTTGGCGCGGTTGCGCGTCATCGTATCGGGCTGGCCCGCCTCGGTCTTGATCGCCGTGGAGCAGGCCTTCGCGAGCTCGTACAGATCGTCCCAGCGCTCCTGCTGCGCGAGGATCTGCGTGTAGTTGTTGAACGCGTCGCGGTAGCCGTCCTCGGTGTACTCGAGCGCGATCTCGTAGTACTCGATCGCCTTCTCGATGTCGCGCGTCTCGTCGTAGAACTGAAACATCAGGCCGGTGTCGCTGATGATCTGCGCCTGCGCGTAACGCTCCTTCCAGCCGAGCGTCGCCTCCTTCTCGGCCGTCCACTCGCCAAGGATGTCACTGGCCTCGACGTAGAACTTCGTCGAAGCGCGCAGGATCGGCAGCCACGCCTTCTGGCCCTGGTGCGCCCCGTACGCCTCGCGCAACGTGAACGCGAGGTTGTTGCGCATGCTGGCGTTACGCGGCGCGAGCTCGAACAGCTTCGCGTACTGCTGGATGACCTTCTGGGCCTCGGCCGGGCTCTTGCGTGCCCGCGCCATGATGTTGGTGCGCTGGATGCGCACGTCGAGCTCCCAGGCGGCGTAGCGATGGTCGGGGTCTGCCTTGAGCGCCTTCTCGAACGCGCTCTCCGCCTTCACCTCGTCGCCGATCTCGGCGGCCGACTTGCCCAGCCAGTACCAACCGACGGCGGGGGCCTTGGCGACCTTCACGTAGCGCTCGAACAACCCCAGCGCCGTGCGGTGCTCCTTCGCCGCGAAGCGGTTGTACGCCAGGTAGTAGAGGCCCTGCGGATGCTCGGGGTGCTTCTCGACGATCGACTTGAGCTCGGCATGCAACGCGTCGGGCTCGCGCTGCAGCAGCTGCTCGATGCCGCGGAACGGCATGCTGCTCTCGCCGTCGAGCGCAAGCGCCTGGCGATAGCCTTCGAGAGCGCCCGCGCGGTCGCTGAGCCACGCGGAGGCGTAGGCCAGCTGCATCCAGCCGTCGAAGTGCTTGGGATCGCCCGCCGTGGCGCCGCGGAACGCGCCCTGCGCGCGCCGGAAGTCGCCCTGGATCGCCTCGGAGAGCGGGAACTTGTTGCCGCTCGCACGGAAGGCGTCTTGGGCGAGGAAGTAGTGCGACTGGCCCTTCCAGAAGAGGGCCTTCGCGGGGTCCTTCGGGTTCTTCGCGAGGAACTTGTCGACGACGGCGATCGCCTTCTGGAACTGGGCCGACTGGAAGTGCACCTCGGCGAGACCGGCCGCCGCGACGCCGTTCGTCGGCTGCTCGCTGAGGACCGTCTCGAAGCAGTCGATGGCCTGCGCGTCGTAGCTCTTCCTCGCGAGCGTGTCCTCCTTGGAGGCGCTCAGGGCGAGGCTGATGCGGCCGAGCGCCGCGACGACGTCCCAGTCGCGCGCGTTCTTCTCGCGGAGCGCGAGCAGGCCGTCTTCGGCATACGGGTAGAGGTCGGGCAGGCCCGCGTTGACGGCCGCCTCCACGAGCCCGATGGCCGCGGCGCGGTGCTCCGGCTCCTTCTCGAGCACCTTGACGTAGTGCTCGGCGGCGGTCTTCCAGTCCTGCTTCTTGGCAGCGGCCTGGGCCTTCTCCAGCGGTCCGGCGAGGGCCGGGGCCGCAGCGAGGGCGAGTACGAAGAGGGCTGCGAGCGTCGCGCGCAGGAATCGGGTGTTACCGGTCATTCCCAGTCTCCTTGCCGGGAGGCCACGGTAGTCCGTCCTCGTCGGCGTCCATCTCCAGGGTCTGCAGGATTCGTGCCCGAGCGGCCACCATGTCACGGCCGGCGGCCGCTCGCTTGGCATCGTCCCCTACGAGTACGAGACGTCCCTGGGCGTCCCGTGTTTCACGCATGATGGCGTCCCGCGCCTCGCGGGCCAGCCGGTACCAGCGCCACGACCGGTCCGTGAGGACGTAGGCGTAGAGCCGTTGCAGGTTGGGGCTGTAGGTGTCCTTGAAGCCGTGGTCGGTCATGCGCAGGGCGCGCAGGTACTGCCGCTCGGCCAGCTCGGCGTCCTGGACGTCGAGGAAGTAGTGCAGGATCAGCCCGTAGTCGTTCACGATCCCCGCGAGGTTCCACGCCTCGAGCTCCTCGCGCGAGTCGTCGTACTTGGGGTCGATCAGCGCGGCCGCCTCGGCGTACACCTCGACGCAGCGCTGGAGCATCTTGCGGACGCGGTCCGGTGCACCCACCTTGATGCGCTGGATGCCGGTGCGGGCGACGTCGGTGTGGGGCGTCACCAGGTCGCGCAGGATGAAGCCATAGTTGTTGCGGATGTACGGCGAGGAGGGCCGCAGCTTCAGCAGCTCCTCGTAGATGGCCATCGTCCGCTCGGGCGAGGTGCTGAGGTGGCTCCGGGCCAGCTGCTCGATGGCGAAGCTCGCCTGCAGGTGGTCCGGCTCCATCGCCAGCGTGGCGGTGAACCAGTGCTTCGCGTTCTCGGGTTGTCCGGCGGCCCGCAAGGCGAGTCCCACCTGGTACCGCGCGGCGGCGTCCTCCGGCGTGCGCTCCAGTCGCGCATGCGCGACGAGCATGGCTCGAGCGTGATCGCCGCTGCGTAGGTGGAGGTTGAAGAGCGCGTCCGCCGGCTCCGCGTCCGCCGGATGCCGCTCCATGAGCTTGCCCAGCTCGAGCGCCAGGCGCTTCGTGTCACGCCCGAGCAGACTCGACATGCCGCGCACGGCCAGCGTGCCCTGACGCGTGCCGCTCGCGTACGCCGCCTGGTAGCTCTCGATCGCCGGATCGAAGTTCCCGAGGCGATGCTGCGCCCACGCGTGACGCAGGTGCACACGGCGCAGCTGTGCGCCGCGCAGTACGTCGGCATCCACGGCGGCCTTCAGCGCCTTCGCCGCCGCGTTGAGGTCCGCGCGGGCGCTCTCCGTCGGCCGGCCGGTCGCGTCGGTACCCGCGGCGACGCCGCGCTCGTAGCGCAGCGCACCGTGAACCGCGTGGAGCTTCGCGTCCGGTCCGCTCGCGAGCTCGGACATGCGGGACTCGATCGTGCGTAGGGCGGACGGCGAGTCGCCCTTCGCGTAGTACGTCTCGGCCGTCAGCCGCAGTGCGATCGCGCCGTTCGCACCGCCGATCGCCACGCGTTCCGCGCGCGCGAGCGCGTCGGCGAAGTAGAGGCTCACGGAGCTGCCTCCGGTGCGTCGCCGCAGACTCTCTTCGGCCAGCCCGAGGTACGCGAAGCCGAGCGCCAGATGCAGCGGCTCGCTCGCCGCGTCGCCCGCCTTCTCCTCGAGATCCTCGCCCGTCCCGCGCAGCGCGCCGAGCAGGTCGAGGTCCTGGATGCGGCGCGCGATCTGGACGGCGCGCAGCAGCTGCGGCGCGTCGTGCTTGCCGCCGTCCAGCCACCTCTCGAGATGCGCTCGCGCTTCGTCGTTGCGCCCCGCGTCGTAGGCGTATTGCGCATCGGCGAGCGTGTCCGCGAAGGCGGCGTGCGTGCACGGAAGCAGCAAAGCGGCGGTGATGAAGAGGGCCATGAGGCCGCGGCGAGAGGTGTTCGTGGTGCGCATGACAGGGCCCAGCAGGATACCGTTCCGGCAGGAGGGGGTGTATTCTCGCCGTGTCCATGCAGCGGATGCCCACGTCCCCAGGCACGATTCCCGAGATCCTTCGCGCCCTCGATCTCGACGCCGACCAGGCCCAGGCCCTCCACGCCCAGGTCGCGCGAGCCCTCGAGAACGCGGCGCGGCCCACCAAGCGCAAGGCGCCGGGGCACGGCAAGATCCGCGCGCTCGCGACGCAGCCTCCGGCCGCTCGGGTCGATCCCCCGCGCCTCGTGCCGCTCGTGCTCGCGGTGCGCGACGCCCTCAAGCGGGCGGACCACGGAGGACGCTCCCCGCGCGCGCGAGCGGAGCGTCTCGATCGCGCCGCGGACACGGCGATTCGCGTCCTGGCCGACGCGGTGCGGCCGGGCTCCGCACCTTCGGGCCGCCGCCGCGATGCCTGGACTGCGCGCGACATCCTCAAGCGCGTCGTGTCATTGACCCCGGACGCCGTGCTCACGCTGTGCGCCTCCGGGCGCGTCGGCATGTGGACGACCGCGGCGACACGCATGACGGGCCGCCGGCGTTGGGAGGTCCAGCGCAGCGGCCTCGCCTCGCTCTTCCGCGATCCCGACGTGCTCGAGCGCCTGCTGTCGGAGCTCGAGACGCGCGGGCGCACCGGGCCGCTCGAGGTTGCGCTCGTGGACGCCGCCGGAGACGACGTCCCGGTTCGCATCTTCGGTGCACGTCTCAAGGCGGAGTCGGGCAAGGCGTCCGGAGGCGATCCGGAGCGGCACGTGCTCCTGCTCCACGACATGACCGAGGTGCAGCACATCCGGCATCGCCTCATCGAGACAGAGAAGCTGTCGGCGATGGCGAAGATCGCGGGCAGTGTCGCGCACGAGTTCCGCAATCCGCTGAACTCGCTGTTCCTGTCCACCGACCTGCTCGAGGACGAGCTCGAGGGCCGGGCGGCGGTGCGCGACTCCATCGCGCCGACCCTCGCCGCCATCCGTGAGGAGATCGAGCGCCTCAACCAGATCATCACGCACTACCTCTCGCTGTCGAAGATCGCCAGCAGCTCCCCGGAGGTCGTCGATCTGGGCGAGTCGGTCGCGGGCTTCGCCGAGGAGACGCAGCCGCGCCTGGGCGATGACGGGGTGACGCTGCGCGTGCGCGCGGATGACGGGCCCCACCTCATCACCGCGGACCCGAACCAGGTGCGCCGGATCCTCGTGAACCTCGTAGAGAACGCCCTCGATGCGGTCGCGCCCGACGACCCGGGCGAAGAGAAGCGGGCCCGCCGCGCGACGATCACCCTGATGGTCCGGCGCATGCGGCGCTCCATCAAGCTGACCGTCAAGGACAACGGCCCGGGCATTCCGGAGGACTTGCGCGAGAGGGTGTTCGAGCCTTTCTTCACTTCGAAGGCGGGCGGGTCCGGTCTCGGGCTCTACCTCGTGCGCGAGATCGTGTTGGCGTCCGGCGGCGCGATGTCGTTGTCGAGCAGCGAGGCGCGCGGTACGTCGGTGTCGATCCGTTGGCCGTTCGCCGACATGGAAGCGGAAGCTGCGAAGACGCGCGACGCTGCGCCGACGCACAACGCCGGCTCCTGACCGCGACCGCGGCGTCCTGGGATGCGGGGGCAGTGTGCTGCATAATGCCCGCGCACGGCAGCGAGCGCCGTGCTCCGAGTCGTGTGCACCGGAGACTGCGTGACCGTCACGACCGACGCCGTTCCCGTCATCCTCATCGTCGACGACGATCGCAACGGCCGGGAGTCCCTCCGTCGCGGGCTCGCGCGCGACGGCTACGAGGTGTTGACCGCCGAAAACGGCAAGAAGGCGCTCGCGCTCGCACAGGACCACGCGATCGATCTCGTCCTGACGGACTTGATCATGCCCGGGCTGGACGGTCTGGACTTCCTCGAGGGCCTACGCGTCGTGCAGCCCGAGGTGCCGGCGATCCTCATCTCCGCCTTCGCCAACGTGGATACCGCGGTCAAGGCCGTGCGGCGCGGTGTGCAGGACGTCCTCGAGAAGCCCATCCGGCTACGCGACGTGCGACGGGCCGTGAAGCGCGTCATGAAGAACCGTCCGGTCGCGGCCGAGCGCCTCGCGCGCGTGCAGGGTGCGGCCGCCGTGGCCGGCGTGCCCGGACCGAGCGGACGCACGCTCGTCGGACGCAGTCCCGCGTTCCTCGAGGTGCTCGACCTCGTCGAGCGCGTCGCGCCCGTGAACAGCACGGCGCTGATCCTGGGCGAGAGCGGCACCGGCAAGGAGCTCATCGCGGAGGCCATCCACCACCGCAGTGCGCGGGCCCACGGCCCGCTCGTCAAGGTGGCCTGCGCGGCCCTCGCCGAGGGGGTGCTGGAAGCCGAGCTCTTCGGCAGCGAGAAGGGCGCCTACACGGGTGCGCATGAGCAGCGCAAGGGGCGCTTCGAGCTGGCGCACGGCGGCACCCTGTTCCTCGACGAGATCGGCGAGCTGAGTCCGGCCCTGCAGGTGAAGCTCCTGCGCGTGCTGCAGGAGGGCGAGTTCGAACGCGTGGGCGGCACCGCGACGCTACGGGCCGACGTGCGCGTGATTGCCGCGACGAACCGCGATCTCGAGTACGAGGTGGAGGAGGGGCGCTTCCGCCAGGACCTCTACTGGCGTCTGAACGTGATCGCGATCCGGGTTCCGCCGCTGCGGGAGCGCGTCGACGACATCGTGCCGCTGGCCGAGCACTTCGTGCAGAAGGTGTCGAAGGCGACGGGGCGTGAGCGCCAGCCCGTCCTCGACGAGGCCGTGCTGGACTGCCTGCGCACGGCGGAGTGGCGCGGCAACGTGCGGGAGCTCGAGAACGCAATCGAGCGGGCCGTGGTGCTGGCGCGTGGCGAAGTCATCCGGCTCGAGGACCTGCCGCATGGCATCCGCGAGCGCGCGGGTGAGCCCGGTAGCGTCGGCGGCGTGATCGTCTTCGAGGTCGGACAGAGCCTGGCTGCGCTCGAGCGGGAGGCGATCCGCCGCACGCTCGACGCGGTCGGCGGCAATCGCGAGGCCGCGGCCTCGATCCTGGGCATAGGCGTCGCAACCCTCTACCGCCGTCTGAAGGACATGGGCGAAGAGGCCAACGGTGAGGGCGGCGACGAGGAGGCGGAGTCGGACTGAGGGAGTCCACTCCGATTGGGAGAACCGAGGGGCGTGGGGCGCTGAGCTCCGCGCCCCTCACCTTTTTTTGCCGGCCTCTCCAGCGGGCGATCTCCAAAACGAAAAGCGGCCGCCGCGCCTGAGCG
>JASJDY010000002.1 GCA_030065025.1 Planctomycetota bacterium | reverse complement strand
GCGATCTCGAAGAGGCTCATGGCCGGAAACCACGTGCCGAAGTGCTCGCGGTAGGCCTTGCCGATCTCGCGGCCGAGCGCCTTGTAGGCGGCGACGTCCGTCACGAAGATGCGCATGCGCACCAGGTGCTCGGGCTTGCCGCCGGCAGCCGCCAGCACGCGCGCCACATTCGCGAACGCCCCGCGGGCCTGGTTGAGCATGTCGTTCGGATGCGCGACGTTGCCGTCCGCGTCCATGTCGATCTGTCCCGCGAGCGTGATGCGCGTGCCTCGGTACGAGACCACGGCGTTCGCGTAGCCGACGGGCTTGGCCATGTCGTCCGGGTTGACGGCCTGCCAGGGGCGTTCGGTCTCGCTCACGACGACTTCCCTTCGTCCTTGCCGAGCAGATTGCGCGACAGGATCACGCGCTGGATGTTGCTCGTGCCCTCGTAGATGGTCAGCGCGATGACGTCGCGCCAGTGGCGGCCCAGGTCGAGCTCGTCCGTGTAGGCCCGGCTGCCGTGCAGCTGGATCGCCTGCGTCGCCGCTTCGAGCGCCGACTCGGTGGCGACCAGCTTGGCGACGCTCACCGCGTGGGCGTTGTCGAGACCGCGGTCTTTCAGGCGGGCCGCGTGGTGCACGAGCAGGCGCGAGGAGCGCAGCTTGGCATCCATGTCGGCGAGCGTCGCACCGACCTGCTGGAAGTCGCCGATGCGCTTGCCGAACTGACGGCGCTCACGGGCGAACGCGATCGACGCGTCGAGGCACGCGCGGTGAACGCCCACGGCGCCCGCTGCGACGTTGAGGCGTCCGTCTTCCAGACCGTGCATGGCGACGGAGAAGCCTTTGCGCGCTTCGCCGATGCGGTTGGCCGCCGGAACGCGTACGCCCTCGAAGGTCAGGGTGGCGTGGTCCGCCGCGCGATGGCCGAGCTCCTGGCCGGGCATGGGGCCGCGCGTGATGCCCGGCGTGTCGCCCGCCACGAGGTAGCACTCGAGGCCGCGCGTGCGCAGCGCCGGATCGGTCTGGCCGAAGACGAGGAACACGTCGGCCTCGCTTCCGTTCGTGATCCAGACCTTCGTGCCGTCGATCACGACGTCGTCGCCGTCCGCCCGGATCGTCGTCTGCATGCCGCCGAGGTCGCTGCCGGCCTCCGGCTCCGTGAGCGCGCACGCGCCGATCGCCTCGCCGCGCGCCAGCCGCGAAACCCACGCGTCGCGCAGGTCGGCGGGCGCGAACTTGTGGATCGGCGCCAGCACGAGCCCGGCCTGAACCGCGAGGAAGCCGCGCGCGCTGCCGTCGACCGCGCCGATCTCCTCCGCGATGAGGCAGGCCGCCAGCAGCGAGGCACCCTCGGGCTGGATGAAGCCGGCCTCGCCCATGCGCAGGACGGTCTCGCGCGAGAAGCGCCCGTCGCGATCCGCGTCGCGCACCAGCGGCGCCAGGACGTCCGCTGCGAATGCGGCGGCCTTGGCGCGCCACGTCTCGTCCGCATCCGGGATGTCGTACTCCAGCGCGTACGCGCTCATGCTAGTCACCCTCGAACTCGGGCTGCTCGCCCTCGGTGTACGCGTCGTAGAAGCGCTTGTGGTCCTTGGCGCGCAGGAGCAGGGCCTGGGCCAACGCCTCACCCTCGATCGCCGCGCTCAGGTCCATGGAGAGCTCGCCGTTGAGCATGCGCTTGGTCATGCCGTGGGCGAGCGTCGGGCCGTCGGCGAGGCGGCGCGCCAGCGACGTGGCCTCCTCGGCCACGCGCGCGCCGGGTACGACGCGCGTCACGAGGCCGGTCTGATGAGCGGTCATCGCGTCGACGCCGTCTCCGAGCATGAGCCACTCCGTCGCGCGGCCGAGGCCCACGATGCGTGGCAACAGCCACGCCGCGCCCATGTCCGCCCCCGTCAGCCCGACCTTGGGGAAGAGGAAGTGGATCTTGGCGCTGTCGGCCATCACGCGCAGGTCGCACGCCAGCGCGATGACGGCCCCGGCGCCCGCCGCGGTGCCGTTGATGCCGGCGACCACCGGCCGATCGAGGCGCCGGATGTTCTCGACGAGCTCCCCGGTCATGCGCGTGAACTCGAGCACGTCGCGCGTGCCGCGCTGGAGCAGCGATCCGATGATGTCCTCGACGTCGCCGCCGCCGCAGAAGCCCTTGCCGGCGCCCGTGATGACCACCGCCCGGATCTCCTTCGCGAAGCGCGCGCGGTAGAAGATGTCCGTCAGCCGGCGGTAGATGTCGAAGGTCAGCGCGTTGAGGCGGTCGGGGCGGTCGAGCGTGACCGTCGCGACGCCGTCCTCGATCTCGTAGCCGAAGGGCAGCTGCGCCATGGGTGTCTCCTCGCGTGCCGCGTCATCCTACCGAGGCGCCCGCCGCGCTTCTCAGTCCATGCGGTTCGGCTCGTCCTCGTCGACGGCGCCCTGGAGCAGCGCGACGATCCGGTCCGCGACCTCCTCGGGGGTGATCAGGCGCCCCGACGGGTTCATGGATGCCAGCGCCGCGCGCGCGTCGTCCTCGCCCATGCCGGTCTTGGCCGTCATGTTCGCGACCGTGCGCGCCGTCATCGGCGTATCGAGGAAGCCCGGGCACACCGCCGTCACGCGGATGCCGCTGCTGCCGAGGTCGGCGGCCAGCGCGCGCGTGAGGCCGAGCACGGCGTGCTTGCTCGCGACGTACGCGGCCGTATAGCGGTAGCCCTGGAGTGCCGCCGTGCTCGCGACCGTGCAGACGAACCCGTGTCCGGCCTCCTGCATGTACGGGAGGCAGGCGGTGGTCGCGATCCAGGGGCCTGTGGCGTTCACGGCGAGCGTCCGTGCCCAGAGATCGTCGTCCGGCGGCAGGAGCGGCCGCGACTCCGCGATGCCGGCAGCGTTCACGAGCACGAGCGGCGGGCCGACGCTCGCGGCGGCCTCGCGGACCGCCTCCTCCACGGCAGCGCGGTCGGTCACGTCGCACGCGTGGATGGCGGGCTCTCGCTCGAGCTGCCGGGCGGCTTCCCGGCCCTTGTGCACGTCTCGCACCAGCAGCACGATCCGGTAGCCGAGGGCCTCCAGCCGCCGGGCCGCGGCGAGTCCCACGCCGCCTGCGCCCCCCGCGATCAGCGCGGCCGTCTGCTCGGGGGCGGGGGCGTCGTCGGAAGGCACCATCGCGGGGGACGGTAGCATGCGCCCCCGCAGGCGGCCCACGGGTAGGATGCGCCTCCGCGAGTGGAGGCCCATGGACGTACTGCCCACCCATGTCGACCCCGGCTCGGAGGCATTCCGTGCCAACCAGGCCGGCCACCAGGCCGAGTGCGACGAGCTGAACGAGCTGCTCGCCACGATCCGCGAGGGCGGCAGCGCGAAGGCTCGCGAGAAGCACGCGGCCCGCGGCAAGCTCCTCGTCCGCGAGCGCATCGATCGCCTGCTCGACCCCGGCAGCCCGTTCCTGGAGCTGTCGGCCCTCGCCGCGCACGAGCTGTACGACGCTCCGGCGCCGGCGGCGGGCGTCGTCACCGGCATCGGCAAGGTGCACGGCGGCGAGGTGATGATCGTCGCGAACGACGCCACCGTGAAGGGCGGCAGCTACCTGCCCGTGACCGTCAAGAAGCACGTGCGGGCGCAGGAGATCGCGATCGAGAACCGCCTGCCCACGATCTACCTCGTGGACTCCGGCGGCGCGTTCCTGCCGCTGCAGGCGGAGGTCTTCCCCGACAAGCAGCACTTCGGCCGCATCTTCCGCAACCAGGCTGTGCTGTCGGCGATGGGCGTTCCCCAGATCGCGGCCGTCATGGGGTCCTGCACGGCGGGCGGAGCCTACGTCCCGGCGATGAGCGACGAGGCGGTCATCGTCAAGGGCAACGGCACGATCTTCCTCGCCGGCCCGCCCCTCGTGAAGGCCGCGACCGGCGAGGAGGTCAGCGCCGAGGACCTCGGCGGCGCGGACGTCCACACACGCATCTCCGGCGTCGCCGACCACTTCGCGCACGACGACGACGAGGCGCTCCACCAGGTACGCGCGATCTGCGAGTCGCTGAACCGCAAGGCGCCGCGAGCCATGGATCTCCACGAGGTCGAGGATCCCAAGTACGACGCCGACGAGCTGCTGGGCATCGTGCCGATCGACGGACGCACGCCGTACGACGTCCGCGAGGTGATCGCGCGCATCGTCGACGGCAGCCGCCTCCACGAGTTCAAGGCGCGCTACGGCACCACGCTGGTCACGGGCTTCGCGCGCATCCACGGCATGCCGGTGGGCATCGTCGCGAACAACGGCGTGCTGTTCAGCGAGTCCGCGGCCAAGGGCGCGCACTTCATCGAGCTGTGCGGCCAGCGCGGCGTGCCGCTCCTCTTCCTTCAGAACGTGACCGGCTTCATGGTCGGTCGCGAGGCCGAGAGCGGCGGCATCGCTCGTCATGGCGCGAAGATGGTGCAGGCGGTCGCGACCGTGAACGTGCCGAAGATCACGGTGATCATCGGTAGTTCGTTCGGCGCGGGTAACTACGGCATGTGCGGTCGCGCGTACGACGCGCGCTTCCTCTTCACGTGGCCGAACGCACGCGTCAGCGTGATGGGGGGCGAGCAGGCCGCCCAGGTCATGCTCACCGTGAAGCGCGACCAGCTCGCCTACGAGGGGGCCGAGCCCCTGACCCCCGAGCAGGAGGAAGCACTCACCGCGCCGATCCGCGCGAAGTACGAGGCCGAGGGGCATCCCTACTACGGCAGCGCCCGCATCTGGGACGACGGCGTGATCGATCCGCGCGAGACGCGCGACGTCGTCGGCCTCGCCCTCTACGCCACCCTCAACGCACCGCTGGGCGACCTCGGCCCGCCGGTCTACCGGATGTAGCCGTGTCGGATTCCGCACCCGCGATCGAGGTCACGATCACCGGCGCCGTGGCGCACGTGCGTTTCGACAGGCCGGCCGTACGCAACGCGTTCGACGATCACGTCGCCGCCGAGCTTGCGGCGACCATGAACGAGCTGGGCGCCCGCGAGGACCTCCGCGCGATCGTCCTCGGCGGCAAGGGCGACGTCTTCTGCGCCGGCGGCGACCTCAACTGGATGCGCCGCGTCGCGGACTACACCCGCGAGGAGAACCTCGCCGACGCCGAGGCGTTCCAGCAGGCCTTCGAGGCGGTCGACGCGTGTCCGCTGCCCGTCGTCGGTCGCATCCAGGGCGCCGCGCTCGGCGGTGGGGCGGGGCTCGTGGCCTGCTGCGACATCGCGGTGGCCGCCGAGGGCACGGTCCTCGGCTTCCCCGAGGCGCGCCTCGGACTCGTGCCGGGCGTCATCTCCCCCTACGTGCTGCGCAAGATCGGTCTCTCGCAGACACGCCGCTACTTCCTGACCGGCCAGCGCTTCGACGCCGAAGAGGCGCAGCGCATCGGCCTCGTTCACGTCGTGGCGGCGCCGGAGTACCTCGACGAGGTCGTCGACGACGTCGTCGCGCAGCTGCTCGAGTGCGCGCCGCAGGCGCTGGCGAACGCCAAGACGCTGCTTCGCGGTCTCGTCGACGCCGACCACGGGGACGCCACGCGCCTCGCCCGCGACGCGATCACCGACGCACGCGCTTCCGACGACGGGCGCGAGGGGCTCGGCGCCTTCCTCGCCAAGCGGAAGGCGAGGTGGCGTCCGTGAAGGCTCCCTTCTCGAAGGTGCTGATCGCCAACCGCGGTGAGATCGCCCTGCGCATCCAGCGCACGTGTCGCGTGCTCGGCATCCGCACCGTCGCGGTCTACAGCGAGGCCGACGCGGATCAACGTCACGTGCTCGAGGCCGACGAGGCGGTCCTGATCGGCCCGGCCGAAGCACGGGCGAGCTACCTCGACGTCGCCGCCGTGGTGGGGGCGGCGCAGCAGACCGGTGCCGAGGCCATCCATCCGGGCTATGGCTTCCTCTCGGAGAATGCCGATCTCGCGCGCGCGTGCGCGGAGGCGGGCGTCGTCTTCGTCGGCCCGCCGCCCGAGGTGCTCGCCGGCACGGCCGACAAGCTCGAGGTGAAGGGGCGCGTGGCCGCCGCAGGCGTGCCCGTCATCCCTGGTCCGCTCGAGCCCGTCCCCGAGGACGAGGCGTCGCTGCGCGCAGCCGCCAACGAGACGGGCTACCCGCTTCTGCTGAAGGCCTCGGCCGGCGGCGGCGGCAAGGGCATGCGCCGCGTCGAGCGTGAGGAGGACCTGGTCGCCGCGGCGGAGGGCGCGCGTCGCGAAGCCGGCGGCGCGTTCGGGAACACCGACCTCTATCTCGAGCGCATCATCGCGCCCGCGCGCCACGTCGAAGTGCAGGTGCTCGTCGATGCCGAGGGCAACGTGCGCATCTTCGGCTGCCGGGACTGCTCCATGCAGCGGCGCAACCAGAAGGTGATCGAGGAGTCGCCGCCGCCGCATCTCGACACGAACGCGATCGAGGCCGCGGCCGCACTCGCGTGCCAGGCGCTCGACTATCGCAACGCCGGCACGGTCGAGATGCTGGTGCAGCCCGACGGCACGTTCTGGTTCCTCGAGCTGAACTGCCGCCTCCAGGTCGAGCATCCGGTGACGGAGCTCACCTACGGCGTCGACCTCGTTGCGCTGCAGCTGCGGGTGGCGGCGGGAGAGCAGGTGCCGTCTGAGGAGGTGCGCTTCGTGCCGCAGGGCCACGCGGTCGAGGCACGTCTCTACGCCGAGGATCCCGCGGCCGGCTTCCTGCCCTCGCCGGGCACGGTCCTGGTCGCCCGCGAGCCGCAGGGTCCCGGCATCCGTGTCGACTCCGCGCTTCGCGACGGCATGACGGTGCCGCCGTACTACGACCCGATGCTCGCCAAGATCTGCGCCCACGGCGCCACGCGCGAGGAGGCGATCGCGCGTCTCGATCAGGCGCTGCGCGAGACGGTCGTGCTGGGTGTGCGGACGAACACCGCGTTCCTGCGCGCTCTGCTTGCCGACGACGACTTCCGCGCAGGTCGCCTACGCACCGACGCCATCGACCGCCGCGTGGAGGAGCTCACGGCCACGCCGCCGCTGCCGCTCGAGGTGGTGCTGGCCGCAGCCGGCGAGGAGCTGCTCGGCGGCGGTGGGGACCGCACGCGCGCCGGCACGGAGGCGGCCGCGCTCCCGACCCCGTGGGACACGCTCGCAGGGTTCCGCCTGGGGGAGATCCGATGAGCCGCCGCGCACTCCGTCGCACGTACGTCGCCGGCAACGAGGTCTATGACCTCGACCTCCGTCACGACGATGGCCGCGTGGAGGGCACGTACGACCCGGGCGACGGCGAGCGTCCGATTGCGTTCGACGTCGAGCGTCTCGGCGACGGCGTCGTGCGCGTCACGCGCGACGGCGTCCGCGCGCGGGCCACCGTGGTGCGCGACGGAGACACGGCCTGGGTCGCGATCGACGGCCACACCTACGAGCTGCGCATCGAGGAGGTGGGCGGCGGTGCCGCGCACCACGCGGGCGAGGAGGACTTCGCCGTCAGTCCGATGACCGGAACGCTCGCGAAGGTGAGCGTCGAGCCCGGGCAGCAGGTCGAGGCCGATGCAGAGCTGTTCGTCGTCGAGGCGATGAAGATGGAGTACGTCGTGCGGGCGCCGCGCGACGTGACCGTCGCCGAGGTGCGACACACCGTCGGTGAGCAGGTCGAGCAAGGCCGCGTCGTGGTGACCTTCGAGGAGGCGCCGTGACGCTTCCGGCCCGGATCCACATGACCGAGGTGGGCCCGCGCGACGGACTCCAGAACGAGGGCCGGCCGGTCTCCACGGAGGCGAAGGCCGCCTTCGTGCGCGCACTGGTGGAGGCCGGGCACACGGAGCTCGAGATCACGTCGTTCGTGCGGCCGGACCGCGTGCCGCAGCTGGCGGACGCGGCCGAGCTCTGCGCACTGCTCGGACCGCCGCCCGAGGGCGTGCTGTACACGGCGCTCGTACCGAACGTCCGGGGCCTGGAGCGCGCGCTCGAGGTGGGCACGATCGGCAAGGTCGGTGTGTTCACCGCCGCCAGCGAGAGCTTCAACCGCCACAACGTGAACGCATCGATCCAGAAGTCGATCGAGCGCTTCGTGCCCGTCATCGAGGGCGCGCGCGAAGCGGGGCTTGCCGTGCGCGGCTACGTGAGCACGGCCATGGGGTGCCCGTACGAGGGACCCGTCAATCCGCAGAAGGTGCTGGAGGTCGCGCGCGACCTCCACCAGCTCGGCTGCGACGACATCAGCATCGGCGACACCATCGGCGCGGCGACGCCGGCGGACGTGATCCGCGTTCTCGACGTGTTGCTGCCCGAGATCCCCGTCGAGCGCATCGCGCTGCATCTGCACGACACGCGGGGCCAGGCGCTGGCCAACGCACTCGAAGGGCTGCGTCGCGGGGTGGTGAGCTACGACGTCAGCGCGGGCGGACTCGGCGGCTGCCCCTTCGCGCCGGGTGCATCCGGCAACCTCGCCACCGAGGATTTCGTGTTCATGCTGGACGGCCTGGGCATCGAGACGGGGATCGACCTCGAACGCCTGCGTGAGGCCTCCGCCTTGATCGAGGCCGACGTCGGCCACGCGCTGGCGAGCCGCGTCTACCGGGCACCGCCTCTGGCGTAGACCCGGGCTCGAGACCGCCTACTCGTCGTCCACGAAGAGCCCGCGCAGGTTGCGCTTGTGGTCGTCGTACATCGTGAACCAGTCGTCGCAGGAACCGTCGCCACTGTCGACGCCCGTCAGCTTGCCGAGGACGCGAGGCATACGCGTTGCCAGCGCGCTCCAGCGGTCGCGCATGGCTTCACCCGAGTGCCTGCGCTGGTCGCCTTCGACCGGGTCCTTCATGTCGCCCTTCACGCCCGGTCTGCTGCGACGGATGGAGATCACGATCTCCTTCAGGATCCGTACGCGATGCGACTTGACGCCCCGGTAGTTGCCGAGGCTCTCGAGGGCCTGCGCTGCGGCGCCCATGTGTTTCGACTTGTCCAGGATCTTGAGCAGGGGGCTCACCAGGGACCCCGTGGGGATCTGACCCGCCGTGCCGATGGCCGTGAGCAGGACCTTGCTCGCCTTCTTGCGGTTGGCTTGACGAAGGTAGAAGCGAACGAAGCGGGCAGCCAGCGGATCGCCGGTCGCCCCCAGGGCCTTGAGCACTTCGCACCGCAGCGTGTTGTCGTTCATCCGCTTCGGTACGTTGCCGATGAGCGTGATCACCTTCTTGCGCAGCGTCGCCTTGCCTTCGGCTGCAGCGTGGAGCTTCACCGCGGTTTGCAGATCCCGTGTGAGCGCCGCGATGTCCTTGGCGGCGCGATGCGTCTTCACGTCCTCCGTCAGGGCTTCGAAGTCCTGAACGAGACTCTGGGTGTCTGCTGCAGCGTTCCCCTGCACCGCGACACCGAACACCAAGAGGGCCATCGCGAGCCCCCAACCCACCATTCGAAGCCATTCCATCACACCACCATCGGGACCGCAGCGGTCCGGGGAGCCGGACCGGGTGCACGGTCCTCCGCAGTTCGAAGAGCGAATCCCGTACCGCGATCCGCGCACTGCGTGGCCTCGCGCATAGGTGGGGCGGCTGCGCGGAGCTGCGCACTTCCGACGTTCGTCTGCGTTCTGCCGGCGACCGTGCAACGCGACGGGTGAGCGCCGGATCGAACCGGAGTCCAGCAGGGGACAGGTGGGGCGCAAGCCCACGCAGCGCAGCGCGGAGGGCTTCGCACACAGCGGCGTTCTCAGGAAGCATGTCTACAGAGCCCACGCGTCGGCAACCCAAGGGCTATGCGACGCCCCCTCATCCCCATTGCCCTGATCCTCCTCCTCCTGGCCGGCTGCGGCGGCGGTGGGGGACCAGTCCCTGAGGTCGACGACACACCGCCCTTCCTGAGCATGGACGTCAACTGGCCGGGCCTCGTGCGCTACCAGTGCAACAGCGACGAGACCTGTCCCGCGGTTCCGGACCTCGGCGCGGTTACGCGCACGGAGGGCCAGATCACGGTGCCGCGCGAGCTCTTCGATGTGTCCAACACCCAGGAGGTGACGGTCACCATCGTGGGCTCCGACCCCGGCGGCGTCGGCGTCGTCGGCGTGCGTCTTGTCTTCAATGTCGACATCGTGGACGCGGGTGGCGCCGTCGTCGTCCCGGGCGGGCCGGGCAACACGCTCCTCATCCGCCGCCAGGATCCCACGCCTTCGCCCTTCGACCTCTGGTCGCTGCAGGTGGTCCTGCGCCTGCGTGCGGGCGACTCGCTCGCCATCCGCCCGTGGGCAGAGGACTTCGGCGGCACGAGCGGTGCGCCGAACCGCACGGACCTCGACGGGGTCGACATCCAGATCGAGAACCTCTGAGTCGCGCGAAGTTCGCGCGAACGTGCGTGAGTCGTCATCGCCGCAGTAGTAGCCTGTCCGCATGGACCGCATACGCGTGGGGGTCGCCCTCGCGGCCCTGGTCGCCCTGTTCCTGCTTCTCGCGCCCGGTTCTCCGATCGCTCTACCGCCGGCCTGCGCCGACGACGGAGACTCGTTCTTCGAGGACGAGGTCACCTTCAGCGCCAAGCAGGTCAACCGCGCCATCGACAAGGGCATTGCCTGGTTGCGCTCCAAGCAGCAGGCCGACGGCTCGTGGGGGCTGATCCAGGCCAAGGGGATCTACGGAGGGGCGAGAGGTGCGGGTTACGCACACCCGGCCGGACCGACGGCGCTGGCGCTCTATACGCTGCTGCGCTGCAAGGTGCCCGCTGACGATCCGCAGATCCTCAAGGGCTTCGAATACATCAGGAAGAGCGGCTTCAGGAAGCCCGCCGGGTCGTACGAGACGAGTGCCTTGCTGCTCGCTGTCTGCGCGACGGCGGAGGCGCCCAAGCCCCGCGCCAAGAAGGGCGGCCGAGCCAAGCGTCTGACCCCGAAACTCAAGCTGAAGGGAACGTATCGCGCGTGGGCCCGGGAGCTCGTGCGCCACCTGGTGTCCAAGCGATTCGAGCGGGCCTGGCGGTACCAGGTCAACGAGCCCGGCACGACGCACGGCGGCGAGAACGATCTCTCCAGTACGCATCTGGCCACACTTGCGCTCTTCGCGGCGCACGAGCTCGGCATCAAGGTCAAACGTCAGGTGTGGGAGGACATCCTCGGCTACACGCTGGAACAGCAGGAGCTCGATGGTCCCTCCCACGTCTCCGTGCATCCGCGCACCGGCTTCCGGACGAAAGCCCGCGCGCGCGGCTTCGCCTACATCAGGGGAGACTCGACGCCGAGGCATGGGCGTGCCTGCGGAAGCATGACGGCCTGCGGTCTGACGAACATCGTGCTGGCGCGGCGCGTGCTCTCCGACGGCGGCAGTGGCGCCGCTGCGTGGTCCAAACGTTCGGACGCCGGCGCCGTGCAACTCTCACTCGTCGACGGAACAGCATGGCTCGAGCGCAACTGGAGCGCGTTCGAGAACCCACCCGGTCGATCCTTCAGCTACCACGTGTACTACGTGTTCGCTGTCCGGCGCGCGATGGAGGTTCTCGGCAACCGCTTGATTGGCAAGCACAACTGGTACTCCGAGATGGGGCAGATGCTGCTCAACCACCAGGTCCGCGAGGGCTTCTGGAGAACCTGGTCGATGCCGCGACCCTGCGACACGCTGGATACGTGCTTCGCGCTGCTGTTCCTGAAACGCGCACCGCGACCCCACAACCCACGCCCCCCACGGCACGAGGGCCCCCCAGGAGAGACCCCGCCGATGCCGGGGAAGTAGCCCGCTCCTGGCTCGCGCGTCGGGGCCGGTACCCTGGACGCCTCGATAGGAGGCAACCATGCGGGTGGGGGCGAGCGTTCTTGTGGTCGTGTGCGTGAGCGTGTGCGTGTGCGTGGGCGTGGGGCTGGCCGATGAGGCCGCGAAGAAGGAGGCGAAGAAGGTGCCGACGCTGAAGGACCTCACCTGGCTGACGGGAACGTGGCGCGAGACCTCCGGCAGCATGGTGCTCACCGAGGTCTGGAACGCGCCGCAGGGCGACGCCATGGTCGGCATGGACCACATGACCGTCGGCGGCAAGACGCGCATGTTCGAGCTGCTCGCCATCGAGCAGACCGAGCAGGGGCTCGTGCTCAACCTGCGCCACTTCGGGAAGGGGCTGCGGATCCCCGACGCGGAGAAGGACGGCCCCATGTCCTGGCCCCTGAAGTCCCTCGAGGGCAGCAAGGTCGTGTTCGAGCACCCCACGCGCGCGTGGCCCAAGCGCATGGAGTACGAGCGCCAGGGGGACGTCCTCCTCGGACGGCTCTCCGGCGTCGAGAACGGCAAGCCCAACGCGATCCCGTTCCGCTTCGAGCGCCAGAAGTAGGCCGCCGGCCCGATCCGGGACGACCGTCTTCACGGAGGAGATGCCTCTCGGGGCTCCCTGCGCTACAATTCGCCCCTGGAGGCCTGCCATGCGCAATGCGGTTCTGCTCTCGGCCCTCGTGGTCGCTTTCTCGCTCGGTGTCTTCGTCAGCGCGACGGAAGCCGGGTGATGCAAGGGCTCCGGCCGCTCTTCCGCCAGTTTGGCGGAACTCAACATCAGGTGGCAGTCCGTTGACCGCATCAGCAAGGGTGGCGCCGTCGTCACCGGCGACAAGGCCGGTGAGGCCGAGTCCTCCAGCGAGCTGACGCTCAAGTGGGGCGACCAGCCCGTCCTCGTCTATGTCTGCGACGAGGCCGCCGGCTGCGAAGGCTTCGACAAGATCGAAGAGGTCGTGCTGAAGGACGAGAAGGTCGCCCTCGGCATGAAGGCCTTCAAGACGGTCAAGATGCACCCCGACGACGCAGGGCTCGACCCGGTCCTCAAGGACCAGGGCAAGACCGTGCCGCGCATGATGCTCGTCGACCCGACCAAGATGAAGGTCACCGTCATCGAGGCGAAGAAGGTCAAGGCCTCCTCGCTCTACAAGGCGATGAAGAAGGTGGCCGGCAAGGTCTACAAGGAGAAGCTCGACAAGGTCGTCAAGACGCACCTCAAGCTCCTCACCGAGCAGGATCAGCTCGCCAATGCCGAGAAGGTGCTGAGCGAGAAGGTCTCTCGCCTCGGTGGCGAAGAGGGCAAGAAGGCCGAGAAGGAGCTCGCCGAGGTCAAGAAGGAGCACACCGAGGTCAAGGCGGAGCTGAAGGCCCTCGCCAAGAAGACCGCGGATCTCTGGAAGCTCACGCCCAAGGCCAAGAAGAAGGCCGCCTAGCAGGCGTCTTCATCTCTCGTTCCACGACGGCCGTCCTGCACGCAGGACGGCCGTCGTTCGTTTTGGCGTCCACCCGCAACAGCGCACCGCATGTAGGCTGACAGCCAATGCGCCTGCCGCTCGCCCTGCTTCTGCTCGCCGTTGTGGTGGTGCCCGTCGCTCGGGCATCGGACGCGCTCGTCGGCCAGGAGGCGCCGCCGCTCGCCATCGAGTCGTGGCTTGCCAAGCCCGAGGGCGAGACCCTGCGCGACCTACGCGGCAACGTGGTCGTGCTGCTCCTCCCGGGTGCCCTGGACCTCAGCGACGCGAAGGCCGTCACTGCGTGGAGCGACCTGCGCGCCGGCTGGTGGGAGAAGGGCCTACGCGTCGTCGCGCTCGTAGCGAAAGCGCCTGAAGCACTGCCGAAGGAGGCCGAGTTCTCGGTCGCCGCGGGCACGGCTCCGGAGTACGGAGACGGGGGGCGGGTCTGCCTCGTCGCCGCCGACGGCAAGATCGCCTGGCGTGGCGCGCCGGACCAGGTGCCCGAGGCTCTCATCGCCAAGCTCATCCGCAAGGCCAAGCTGTTCTGGCTCGAGCTGCGAGGGCCTGCGGCCAAGACGCCCGCAGCCCTGGTCTTCAAGAAGGGCAAGCTCGCCGAGGCCCGCACGCTCGCCGAGGCGGAGCAGCCGTCAACCGACGCAGCGGCCTACGTGATCCGCCGCGCGAACGAGCTGAGCACCTACTGGCGCTACCAGACCGAGCGCGCGGAAGCGGCCGGCAACCTCGACGAGGCAGTCACGTGCATCAAGCGCGTGGCGAAGCACTGCGGCGACGAGACCCTCGCGACCGAGTGGGCAGCTACGGCGCTCAAGGCGCTCAAGTCCAACAAGCTCACCTCGAAGGAGGCGACGGCGGCCGACGCCTATGCGCGACTGCGTCAGGAGCTGGCGCGAGCCGGTGGCAAGGAGAAGAAGCTCATCGCGCTTGCGAAGAAGGCGGAGCGCGCCGCAAAGCGCAAGCCCGTCACGCGCAGTGTCGAGCGCGCCGCCAGGCTCGCCGAACGCCTGCGCGCCGATCCAGCCACGGCCGCGCTGAAGGCCTTCATCGCCAAGGAGCGCATCAAGACAACCGGCTCGTCATGGCGCAACAACCTGCCCCGGCCGCCTCGGGTGGCGTTCGCCAAGGGCAAGACCTACCTCTGGGAGCTGGAGACGAACCAGGGCGCCATGACCCTGCGCCTGTTCCCCGACACGGCGCCGATGCACGTGGCCAACGCGATGTACCTCAGCCTGCTCGGCTTCTACGACGGGCTGACGTTCCACCGCGTGATCCCCGGCTTCATGGCGCAAGGTGGGTGTCCAGACGGCACCGGCAGCGGGCGCATCGGCTATCTCCTCGAGGGTGAGTTCGGCGGTCCGGGACACGACAAGGCGGGCATGCTCAGCACGGCCAACGCCGGCCCCGGCACGGACAACAGCCAGTTCTTCATCACGTTCCGCGCCACGAAGGACCTCGACGGCAAGCACACGGTCTTCGGCGAGCTGATCAAGGGCGAGGCCACGCTCGAGAAGATCGAGAAGCTGGGCACCAAGGACGGCCCGACGACGAAGCCCGTCGTGATCGAGAAGGCAACCGTCGTCGTGAAGTAGCGCTCAGCGCTCGTTGCCTGTAGGGGCGGCCGGAGAGATCGCGAAGCGAGCTCGAACGCCCGCCCGTCGAACACCATGCTGTTCTCGTCGGGCGGGCGTTCGGCGAGCCTGAGGCTCGCCTCCGGCCGCCCCTACCATGCAGAGGGAAGGCCCCTCACCTGGACCGCACGCGCACCAATCGCCCAGGCCCCACGTACAGCACGAGCAGCGCCACCGAGAAGGCGCCCGTGAACGCCAGGGCACCGAGCACCTCGCTGCGTGTGTCGAGCGCGGCGAGCACCTGCTGCGCGGCGCCGAGGGGGTGCGTGAAGACGTCCCACGAGTTCAGCCGCACGACGCGGCCCATCCAGACGCCCGTGCCGCAGAGCAGGATCACCACGCTGACGAACGTCCACGCGGCGGGGCGGCTGATGCGCGTCTCGACCAGGCGCTGCATGATCGCGAGCGAGCGCAGGCCGAGGCCGAGAGCGATCGCGGCGAAGAGCAGGATGAGTCCCAGGTCGATCGTGACGAGGTGCTCCGGCGACCGGCGCAGGTGCACCATGTCCGTCAGGATGTAGGGCGCGTTGGGCAGGAACAGGAGCCACAGCCCCGCGGGAATCAGGAGGCGACCACGTCCCGGCGGGATGACCGTGGCCAGCTGTCGGGTCACGAGCGCGATGCCGTAGGGGATCCAGGCGAGGAAGAGGTTCCAGGGCAGGAACAGGAGCCGCGGCGATCCGGTGTAGGCAGCCCGGAACGCGAGCAGCGTGCACGCCAGCACGCTGAGCACGAAGAACACGCCGAACGTGTGCGTGTCGCCCCGCAGCGGTGTCCCAAGCCCTCGCATACCCGAAGAGTAGCCCGCCCTGCGGGGGCGGCAACCGGTGCCTTTCTCTCGTCAGCTACCAGTCGATGTAGAAGGCGTAGCCCGTGTCGTCGAAGACGGTCAGGGTTTCGGTCGCGATGTCGTAGATCGCGATCGACATCGGATCCAGGGCGCCTTCGGCCGTGTAGCCCATGGCGATCTTGCTCGCATCGGGTGACCACTGCGGCAGCAGGATGCCGTCGTAGCCTTGCAGGATCTGCGTGATCCCCGTGCCGTCCGCGAGGATCGACCAGAGGGCGTTGTCCCGCGTGTACAGGATGCGCTCGTCGGTGGGATGCCAGTCCGGATCGAAGGCGATGCCGAAGATCTCCGTGTCCGTTCCTGTCTCCAGATCGAGGACATGCAGCATGTTCTCGATCGTGTACGCGAGGCGGTCTCCCGTGGGCGACCACGTCATGCCCGAGACGATGCCAGCAGCCAATGAGTAGGGACCGGCAACCATCGTCGCGACTCCGGTCGCCACGTCCACGAGGTAGACGTCGAAGGAGCCGAGCCCGTCCGTCACGTTGCACGCGATGCGCGTGCCGTCGGGCGACCAGGCGAACCAGCCCACGCCCTTGCCTTCATCGCGGAAGGTGGTGAGCCGGTAGGCCTCACCCGTGTTCGCGTCGGCCACGAACAGATCCGGGTTGGTGTCGGCGAACTCGCCGCCGACGAAGCGGGTGTCCCGTGACGTGAAGGCGAGCGCCGATCGGTCGCGTGTTCGTTCCACGGCGATCGACTCGATCACGGAGTTGGGCCACAGGAGATCGACGGAGCCGCCGATCGTGATGGCCGCACTGCGGCCGACGCCGAACTTGCCTTCGGTGAGGCCGTCCGGATCCAGGACGCCACCGGCGTAACCGGTACCGCCGGGCACGGCGTTGGTGATCAGCGCATTCACGTTACGAATGCTTGTCGGCAGCGGCACGACGACGTCTGACTTCGGCGCAGGAGGCGGCCGCTCCGAGTCGATTTCACAGTCGCTGAAGATCACGTGCAGGGTTCGGCGGGCCTCGATCAAGGGGCCACGGCCTTGGGGCTCGTACCCGACGAGTTCGAACTGCGCACGCTTGGCCTCGCAGTCGGTTCCCCAGACGAGCAGGAAGTAACCGAGATCCTCCACGCCGGGAGGATGGCGGAAGAAGAGTTCACCGGGTTGGACTTCATAGCCGGCCTCCGAATCGTCGGAGGACAGGTCCGCGGGCAGCGAGGGCGGCGGTAGACCTACGGTTAGAGTGCCTTTCGCCGTCACGTACTCCTGCCGCCTCGATTCGAGCACGGTGTAGCGGAGGGCATCCTCGGACTCGATGCGGAAGCGGTCGGCCCGGCCGATGTCGATCCCGATCACCGTGAGCAGCTCGCGGTCACGACAGCAGGCGCCGTACTCAAAGCGTGCTCTCGACACCTCGTTGAACTTCGCACGAAACTCCGGGTGCACAGCAACCGAATACGCGCCAGGACCCGAGCTGGTGCTGCAGTTGGTCGGGCAGCCACCCAGGCCGAGCATGACAAGCATGATGAGCAACATTCGAGACGTGCGCATGGAGCTACTCCCTGGTCCAACCCTCCATGCGGAAGCCGCGCGAGGACCCTGACAGCAATTCCGGAATCCGAACGCTAGACTCCTCCGAGCCCATGCCCCCGGACGACGCCCCGCCCCCTGCCGGTCCCCTGACGCGCCTTCTCGCCGGCGTCGAGCGCGACGAGGCCGGCGCGCGCGAGGCCTTGTTCGATGCCGTCTACGGCGAGCTGCGGTCCATGGCCGGATCGCGCATGGCGGGCGAGCGCCGCGACCACACGCTGCAGCCGACGGCCCTCGTGCACGAGGCGTTCGTCAAGCTCGTCGGGCGCGACGCGCCGGGCTGGCAGGACCGCGGCCACTTCCTCAACGCGGCGGCGCGTGCCATGCGGCAGATCCTCGTGGACCACGCGCGCTCGCGCGGCGCCCAGAAGCGCGGTGGGGGCGCAGCCAAGGTCACGCTCGAGGAGACGAGCCACGGCACCGTCGACGCCGGCGCCGAGGTTCTGGAGGTGCATGAGGCACTCGGCCGCTTGGAAGCGATCGAGGGCAAGCTCGCGCGCGTCGTGGAGCTGCGCTACTTCGCGGGGCTCACCGTCGAGGAGACGGCCGCCGTGCTCGGATCCACCGAGCGCACCGTCTATCGCCTCTGGGAGCGCGCGCGCATCTGGTTGCTGCGCGAGATGGCATGAGCGAGCGCGACCGCCTGCTCGATGCGCTGCTCGCCCGCGCCCTGGAGGCGACGGGCGATGAACGGGAGGCGATTCTCGCCGAAGCCGGCGAGCTCCGCGCCGAGCTCGAGGAGATGCTGGCGCTCGGTGCGGACATGGACTCGGGCTTCCTCGAGACGTCCGCGCACGAGCGGCTTCGCCGCGTCGCGCTCGAGCCCGGTGATCGCATCGGACGCTTCACCGTGCGCGCGGCGCTGGCGCGCGGCGGCTCGGGCACCGTGTACGCGGCCGAGCAGGATCTGCCCCGGCGCGACGTAGCCCTCAAGGTGATGGGCCACGGCGTCTTCTCTGACGCGGCCCAAGCTCGATTCCTGGCCGAGGCGCAGACGCTGGCGCGCCTCGTGCACCCCGGCATCGCGCACGTCTACGAGTCCGGCGTACACGACGGCGTGCCGTACATCGCCATGGAACTGGTGCGAGACGCGCAGACGCTCGACCAGCACGCAGCCGGACTGGCGCCGCGCGAGCGGCTCGCGCTCTTCGCTTCCGTATGCGACGCGGTGCACTTCGGCCACGTGCGCGGCGTCGTGCACGGTGACTTGAAGCCCGCCAACGTCCTCGTTCGGGACGGTCACGCGAAGGTGGTCGACTACGGCATCGCCCAAGCCGAGGGCGCCGCACGCGACGTCGTCGCCGGCACGCCCGCCTACATGGCGCCGGAGCAGCGCGATGCGAAAGCGACGCTCGACGCGCGCAGTGACGTCTACGCTCTCGGCGTGGTGCTGCGGGAGCTCGCACCCGACGCCGCACCCGATCTGCAGGCGATTCTCGAGCGAGCCGCCGATCCCGAGCCCGCGCAGCGCTACGCCTCGGCAGCCGCGCTCGCCGACGACGTGCGACGGTTCCTGCGCCGCGAGCCCGTGGTCGCACGGCCGGCGGGCTGGTGGCATCACCTCGTCCTGTTTACGCGCCGGCGCACCGCCGTCGCGCTGCTCCTCGGCGCCCTCGCGGCCGCACTCGTAGCGGGCATCGTCATCAGCACACGCTTCGCGATCGACGCAGACGCCGCACGCACCGACGCCGAGCGCCAGGCGTACCTCGGGACGCTTTCCGCTGCCGCCTTCGCGCTGCGGCTGAACGACGTCAGCGAGGCCCGCGCCCAGCTCGAACGCTCCCCGCCGGCCCTGCGCGGCTGGGAGTGGCGTCATCTCGCGGCCCAGGTGCGCGATCCGAGCGTCGCCTACGACGGTTCCGGCCCCGAGCTGCACAACGGGGCGGTGGCGCGGCGTGTGCCGGTCGCTGCCGACACGAGCAGCTCGAAGCGCAACGTGCTCGTGCGCAACCTCGAGACGGGCGACGTCGTGCTCGCCGTGCCCCGCACCGGAGCGCTGATCTACACCTGTGCGCTCTCGCCGGACGGAAGCGTGCTGTACACCGGCACCAACACGGGGGTCGTGCGAGCCCTGCGCCTGCCTTCGGGCGACGTGCTCTGGGAGGACCGCCCGAGCGAGGCGCGTGTCTGGCGCCTGTCCGCTTCGTCTGATGGCGAGTTCCTCTGCGCCTGCGCCTACGACGGCACGGTGCGCGTGTATCGCGCGGGCGGCCAGATCGTGCGCACGCTGCAGCACGCGGGCGCGGCCTTCGCTGCGGCCTTTGCCCCGGATGGCACCCGGCTCTACACGGGCGGCCGCGACGAGCGCGACGTACGTGCGTGGGACCTCGCGAGCGGCCGGCAGCTGTGGAGGGCGGTCGGCCATGAGGGCAACGTGGAGTCGCTCGACGTCGGTGCCGACGGCAGCCTGATCGCCAGCGGCAGTCTGGACGGAACCGTCCGACTCTGGAGGGCCGAGGACGGCGCTGCGCAGGCCGTGATCCGTGGCCATGCGAAGGGCGTCAAGGCCGTCGCGCTGCACCCGAGCGAGCCATGGGTTGCCTCGGGTTCGATCGACAGCACGGTGCGCGTCTGGGATGTCCAGAGTGGCAGGCAACTCCTGCGCATGCTCGGGCACGCGTGGCAGGTGCGCGCTGTGTCCTGGATGGCGGATGGCCGACGGCTGGTTTCTCACGGCCGCGAGGGCCGCCTGATCCTCTGGGACGTCCGTCGTCGTGCCGTGACCCCGGCTGTCCCCGGCGTGCCGCCGAACGTGCTGCACCTACGCTTCCGCGATGACGATTCGATCGCCATGGTGTCGGACACCGGGACCGGCGGTGGCATCGACGTCTCGACACTGAAGGTCGAGATCGGACCGGAGGATCCCGCCGAGGCGGTGGGGCTGGCCTCGGACGGCGTGCTGCGTGCGAGCCGCGGCTCCCTCGCAACCCGGACCTCGTGGGACGGGGTCGGCGCCGTCCTGGGCACGGTGTCCTTCGACAAGCCGCTGCACATCGTGCCAACGCCAAGCGGCGTGGTCATCGGCGACATCACGGGGCACATCCATCACGTGGAGAAGGGCCGCGTCCGCACGCGACGTGTGTACGAAGAGCCGATCAAGGCACTTGCCAGGTGCGGTGAGCTGCTGGCGGCGGCGCCGCTGCAGGGCCCCGTCGACCTCTGGCGCGGCGACGAGCGCGTCGCCACCACGGAGTCCGGGGAGCGCGTGCGCTCGCTGCTCTACGACGCTCGGCGCGATCGTCTTTACGCGGGACAGAGAGACGGCTCGGTCGATGTCCTCCAGTTGCCGAGTGGGCGGATCGTCGCCCGGCTCGAAGGGCACACGGCAGCGATCAAGGGACTCGCGCTGTCGCCGGATGGCACACGGCTGGCCACGGCGTCGCTCGACGGCACGGTGCGCGTCTGGCATCTGGCCTGGGGCGTCTCGCTCCTGACGCTCGAGGGCCACGAGCTGTCCGTCCTATCCGTTGCCTGGAGCCCCGACGGGACACGGCTCGCCTCCGGCGGCGGTGGGGGCGTGGCCTCGGCGTGCACCGTGCGCATCTGGGAGGCGCCGCCGGTCCGTTGATGCCCTACCAGCGGTGGTACGCGGGGTGTCCGGGCTCGACGGAGATGAAGACGCCGCGGCAGGTGCACGTGACGTTGCCCTTCGCGGTGATCGTCGCCTCCACGACAGCCTTGTTGTCCGTGGACTCCACTACCTCCGCGCGCAGCTGCAGGGGCTCGTCCGTTGGCGTCGGGGCCCGCAGCTTCACGTGGAACTCGGCCGTCACCGTGGACGGCAGCTCCTCGAGACCACGCCGCTGCATGAGGTGGAAGGCTGCCGCCCAGTTGCTGTGGCAGTCCAGCAGCGCGCCGCAGATGCCGCCGTTGAGCATGCCGTCCCACGCCTCGTGGTGCTTCTGAGGCAGCCACGCACAGACGAGCGCGCCGTCTTCCGGGAAGCTGCGAATGCGCAAGCCCTGCTCGTTGGCCGGACCGCATCCGAAGCAGCGGTTCGTCGGCGCATAGCGCTCCTGCAGGCTCTGTTCGCTCACTTCGCGCCCTTCTTGGCCTTGGATGCCGGCTTCTTGTTCCCCTTCGCTGCAGCCCGCTCCGAAGCGGTCACCTCGTCGAGCCAGACCTTGAGGCGGTGCTCCACGACAGGCCGCGGCAACCCCAGCACCTCGGCGCACGCGCGGTCGGCGTCCGCCGTCTTCGCGAACGTCGTGATGAAGTCGGTCGCCACGCCATCGAGACCCTCCAGGAGGTAGACGGCGAACGCGTAGGCCACGATGGAGTCTCGCGCCGTGAACACGTCCGTGCCCTTGCCGAGCAGCATGCGGAGGTCCACCCCCTTGGCGGCGTGGATGCGGGCCTTCTGAAGCCACGGATCCCCCGACTCCGGCACGTGGCGATCCCCACCCTGGCCTGCGTACTTGCCCGATACGGCAATCGAGAGACGCGTGCCAGTCAGGAGCCACGCGAGGTAGCGCGAGATCCCCTCGGCGTGCCAGCCCTTGGGCGCCTCGCTCTTCAGGAACGTGTCCGCGAACATCTGGTTGAGGACCTCGTTCACGACGAGGTCGTTCTGCGCGACGGGCGGGTTGGCCTCGAGGACGAGCGTGCGGCCGTCCGCATACACGAGGTCGAGCTTGATCTTCTTGCGCTGCTGCAGCGTCGGGTTGTCCACGACGGGATAGCCGGCGAGGAACGTGTCCACCTCGCCCTTGGCCTGGAACACGTACGCCGTGAGGCCAGCGCGCTGCGAGGGCTTACGACCGAGCGCATGGGCGAAGAGCGCCCCGGTGGCGTGCGCCCGACACGCGATCTCGTCGAGGACCTCGGGCTTCGCCGTGCCTGCGACACGGATTTCGGACGTCTCGACCGCCGGCGTCCACGGCAGCTCGATCTTCGACTCCTTCTCGAAGGGCTTCGCGGACTTCGTCTTGGCCGCCACGAGCGCGGCCTGCGCCGCCGCGCGGATACCGCTCCCTTGTCGCAGCGTGCGCCGCGTCTCGACGAGCACCCAGCGGTCGTCGTGCAGCACTTCGCCGAGCAGGGCGCGCACCTCGCGGTCTTCCGGATGGTGGCGGCGCAGCTCCGCGGCCGCCTGCGCCATCTCGCTTGCCAGGCCCTTGGCCCGCGTGAGGTCCACGTAGCGCATCAGCACGGTCCGCAGGACGGCCGGTGGCCTCGCCTCGCCCGGTGTGCGCCGGATCCAGGCTTCCACGCGCCGCCGCGCGGCGAGCAGGTCGGGAATCGTCTTGGCCTGCTCGCAGACGGTGAGCACGGCCGCGCGGTGCTCTGCGAGGATCGTGCGCAGGCGCTCCTTGGCCTCACCCGCCGCCTTGCGGCTCCAGTCCTTCGCGCGCTTGTAGCGCGGATCCTGCACCCAAGCGGCGTCGTCGCCCTTCGTGTAGCGCAGGCGCTTGCGCGCGTTGCGGTGCTCGGGATCGAACTCCAGCAGCGCGACGTACGCGTCGTCACGGCAGCCAAACACGCGCTTCTTCGTGCACCACTCGGCGAGCGCGTCGAGCCTGCCCGCCGTGGCCTCCTGCAGGCCGGCCACGGTGGCGTCGAGATCCGCGTCGGCGGGGGGCGCCCAGAGCCCGAGCAGGAGCGGGAGGATCCACATCGCGCGCATGAGGCGAGGCACGCGCGAGACGCTAGATGTGGGCGCCCCGAGCGTCAAGCGTCCGCCGCGACCTGCAGCGTCTCGAACGCCGTGCGGTGGTGGTCCGGGATCGGCGTGCTCTCCCAGGCCTCCATGTCCACGGCCACCTGCACGTTGCGGACGCGGAACGCCAGCTCGCCGTCCGACGTGCGACGGCCCTCGTAGAGGAAGACGATCGAGCTCGTGCCCATGCGCTCGACGGAGACGCTCATGTCGAGCGCCTCCCCGTAGGCCACGGGCTGGACGAAGTCGGCCTCGCTCGTCACCGTCGGATAGCCGACCTTCTCCCGCTGCAGCGCGTCCGGATAGGTGACGCCGACCACCGCCGCGAACATCTCCTCCATGGCGATGTGGCAGAAGTGGAGGAACTGCGGGTAGTAGACGATGCGCGCGAAGTCGACGGACCCGTAGTGCACGGGCAGGCGGAATGTGAACGCCATGGGCTCCCTCTCGACGGAATCCGCGAGTTGCGGCAGCATACCCGGCTCCCGCGGAGGTCCGATGCCGCCCGAGCCCGGCCAGCTTGCCGACACCCACTGGAAGCTGCTTCGCAAGCAGCGCCGCCAGGACGCCCGCGGCCTCCTTGCGCAGCTTCGTGCGGCCGGGGGCGAGGGCGCCGCGCCGGCGGCCTGCCGCGCCCTGGCCCACGCCCTCTCGCGCGCCCACTGGGACGCGGGGCGCTGGGGCGAGGCGGAGCGGGCCCGCCGCCTCCTCGACGAGCTTCGTGCACTCTGTCGCCGGCCCGGCACCGACGAGGCCCAGCGCTTCGAGATGGCCAAGGCGCTCGGCACGGCTCACTGGGATGCCGTCCGCTACGGCGACGCTCGCCGCGCCGGACGCCTCCTGGGGGAGCTGCGCAACCTCGCCCGCCGGGACGTGGCGACGGAGGGGCAGCGCCTCGTGCTGGCCGAGGCGCTGGCGAACGAGATCCGCCTCCAGGGCGGACCGCGCGGCGACCAGGAGCGCATCCCGCCGCTCCTGTCCGACCTCCGCCGGCTCGCCGATCGCGAGCACGCGCCCGAGGAGCAGCGCGACGCACTCGCACGCGCCCTGCTGGACCTGCACCACGTCGCGCGCACGGAGCCGAGCGGCGAACAGCGCGTCGAGGAGCTGCGCACGCTCGCGGCGCGCCCCGCGGCGACGCCGGCGCAGAAGCTCGCCTTGGTCGAGGCTCTGCAGGACGTGCCGTGGCAGGCCGGGCTGTTCGGAAGCCGCGCGCGCCAGGATGCGCTCCTTGCCGCCGTGCGGGTTGCCCAGGACGCAGCCGTCGGGGGGCAGCGGCCGCGCGAGTTGCTGTGCGACACCCTCGTGCGCATGCACGCGAAGGTCCGGCGTGCGCGAGACGACGCCTTCGCGGATCGCCTGCTCGACCGTCTGCGCACCGTCGTCGTGCATCCCGAGGCGGACGTCGGATCCTGGGTCGCGCTGGCGACGGCGGTGTGTGACGGCCTCTGGATCGCCGGCACGTTCGGGAACCGCGAGCTCGCCGAGGAGCTGGTCGAGGTCCTCGCGCTGCTCACCGGGGACGTCGAGGCGAGCACGCGCCAACGTGTCGCGCTCGCCGGCCTGCTCGTCGGGGCCCACCATCGCGCCGTGCGTCACGAGGACGCGCTCCTGTCCAAGGAGCTGCTGAACCTGCTCTACGCCTGGGCCGTCCGGCCCGGCGCGGCGGCCGAGGTGCGCGAGGTCCTCGCCCACGGCCTCGAGCTTGCCGACGCGCACGCACGCCGGCGTGGAGACGAGGCGCTCGCGTCCAAGGTCGAGGCTGCGCTCGCCGCCCTGGGGCCTCCCGCCGATGAGCCGGTGGCTACTGCGCTCACGGAGTTGGCCGCGGAGGCGTGACCTCTGGCCTCGCGGGCGCCCGGGCGCTAGATTCGCCCCTCCACGGATGGAGACCGGCCATGAGCGTGAGCCCGTATTGGAATCCGAAGACGGAGACGCTGTCGCGCGACGAGCTCCAGGCGCTGCAGGCCCATCGCCTGCGCAAGGCCGTCGAGCGCGCGATGGCCACGAGCGTGTTCCACAAGCGTCTGTTCGACGAGGCGGGGGTCGGCCCGGACGACATCCGGACGGCCGACGACATCGTGAAGCTGCCCTTCACCACGCGTGAAGCGTGGATGGAGAACCAGTCCTCGCACCCGCCCTTCGGTGAGATGGCCGCCGTGCCTTCTGCGGAGTCGATTCGCTACCACACGACGTCGGGCACCTCGGGGCGTACGCCGCTGCGGGTGCTCGATACCCGCACCGACTGGAAGTGGGTCGCGGAGATGTGGTGCTACGGCTTCCACGGCTTCGGCGTTCGCCCCGTGGACAAGGTGTTCTTCGCGTTCTCCTACGGCACGTTCATCGGCTTCTGGGGCGCGCACTACGGCACCGAGAAGATGGGGTGCCTCGTGCTGCCGTCCGGCAACATGAGCACGCCCAACCGTGTCCAGCTGATCGACGACCTCGGCGCAACGGTCGTGTGCGCGACGCCGACCTACGCACTGCGCCTCGGCCAGGAAGCCGAGAACATGGGCCTCGACCTGCGCGGCGGCTCGGTCGAGC
This sequence comes from Planctomycetota bacterium, assembly GCA_030065025.1. Lineage (GTDB taxonomy): Bacteria > Planctomycetota > PLA2 > PLA2 > JAEUHO01 > JAHEIK01. Next base: position 5,774 of record JASJDY010000002.1, on the reverse strand, counting down.
GGCTCATCCTCTCCGGCGAGCCGGCCGGCTCGATCCCCGCGAGCAAGCGCATGATCGAGACCCAGTGGGGCGCCAAGGCCTGCGACACGGCCGGTATGACCGAGATCGGCACGATCATGATGTTCGAGTGCGAGCATCAGCCGGGCGGCACGCACATCATCGAGGATCACTTCATCGAGGAGGTGATCGATCCCGAGACCGGCGAGCCCTTGGGCTACGGCGAGCAGGGCGAGCGCGTCGTCACGTCCTTCGGCCGCACGGCGATTCCCCTCATCCGCTACCGCTCGCGGGATCTCGTGATCAAGGTGCCGCACACCAACTGCAGCTGCGGCCGCACGTTCGACGTCTACGACGGCGGCATCCGCGGCCGCGTCGACGACATGCTGCTGGTACGCGGTACGAACGTGTACCCGATGGCCATCGAGGCGATCGTGCGCGAGTATCCCGCCGTCGATGAGTTCCAGATCTATCTCTGGACCAGGGACGGCATCCGCGACGAGATCGCCGTCCGGTGCGAGGTGCGCGCCGGCTTCGAGGACCAGTGGAACGCCGTGGCCCAGCGCCTGCAGAGCGACCTGTCCCACAACATCGAGGGGCTCGGCATCAAGGTCGAGCTAGCCGAGGCCGGCTCCTTGCCGCGCTTCGAGCTGAAGGCCAAGCGCGTCAAGGACGACCGCGTCGTGAAGGGAGCCAGCCATGTCTGAGGCCCAGGATCTGCTCGGTCGTCCCTTGACCGACACGGAGCAGAAGCTCATGGCGGCGTACGAGACGCTCAAGGCCCTCCTCGACGAGGATCTCGGCCCCTCGGAGCGCGCCAACGTCGCCGAGGCGCTTGCCGCGCTGTGGCAGACCGTCAACAACCTCGCACTCACGGACGATCGCCCGGAGGTGTAGGTCCCGGCGCTGATGCGCTCCCGTTCCGCGAGGCCTACGATGGCCTGGCGATGTGGAACGGATACGACGTGTCGCAGTAGGCCGTGCCACCCAGGCGGCCCACGGCGGCCAGACGGGCGGGATCCGGCCGGCCGTCCACCAGCACGTCGTCCTCGAGGTGCAGCCGCACCACCTCGAGCAGGAACATGTCCACGGGGCCGGCGCCCACCTCCATGTGGTGGCGCAGCACGGCCTCCATCGCAATGGCTGCCTCTGCGATCCGCGGCGGCGCGACGCGCTCGGAGGGCACGGCGGTGAGGCCTGCCAGCGCGAACTCGTCGACGTCCGGCTCCGCCTCCGCCGAGGTCGCCACCATGGCGTCCGCCAGGGAGCGCGTGGCGATGTGGAGGACCGCCTCCTCGGTGGCCAGGAGATTGGCCCCGGTGTCCTTCGGCCGGCCGCGACGCCGGCCGACGCTCAGCATCACGGTCATCGGGCTCGACGAGACGCCTCCGAAGTAGCTGAAGGGCGCCAGGTTCGGCACGCCGTCCGCGCTGACCGTGCTCGCCCAGCCGATCGGGCGTGGGACGAGGCACGCAGTCATGAGCAGATAGGCATCCTTGGGTGTGAGGGTTGACGGGTCGATCTGCATGGCGCGTAGGATACGGCCATGACGCACGGAGCCTGTGCATCCGGAGATCCGCACAGCGCCAAGGCGGGCGCGGACATCCTCAAGGCCGGCGGCAATGCCGTCGACGCCACGGTTGCCGCAGGCCTGGTGGCCGCCGTCACCCAGCCGACGATGACGAGCCTGGGCGGCGGCGGCATCCTGACGCTGCGGGTCGACGGCCGCGTCATCGTGTGCGACTGCTTCTCGACGCTGCCGGGGATCAACCTGCGCAAGCGCGGCGAGCGCGAGCTCGACGTCGTCACGGTGAGCTTCGAGGGCATCGACGTCGACTTCCGTGTGCGTGCGCCCTCGATCGCCGTGCCCGGCACGGTCGCCGGCCTGTGGGAGACGCACGCCCGCTACGGGCGCCTCCCGCTGGCGGAGGTCGCGGCTCCGGCGGTGCAAGCGGCCCGGTACGGCTATCGCGTCACGGAAGCGCAGGGCAAGGCGTTCAACCTGCTCGGCGAGATCTACCGCATGACGCCCCAGTCGTGGGCGCTGCTGTCGAACGGCCGCGAGACCGCCGAGAAGGGCGAGCTCCTCCGCAATCCCGACATCGCCGACACGATCGAGCAGCTCGTCGAAGAGGGGGCGCAGGTCTTCTACACGGGCGACATCGGCCGCGCGATCACGACGGCGGCCGAGGGCTGGCTCACGCCCGAGGACCTGGCTGCCTACAAGCCGATCTTCCGCGAGCCGCTGCTCGGGACGTACCGAGGCTGGGTGCTCTACGCGCCGGCGATCCCCAGCGTCACGGGCGGCATGCTCTTCGCGACGTTGCGCGCGCTCGACGACGAGGGACCGCTGCCGCGGGACATGAAGCTCGGCGACTGGCGCCGGCTCGTCGACGCCATGCTCCACATGGAGCGCGTGCGGACCGAGGAGTACGAGGAGCGCCTGTTCGAGGAGGGCTACCTCCAGTCCATGCTGGCCGCGTGTCCGGGCGGCAACACCATGCACATCTCCGCTGCAGACGAGGACGGCAACATCGTCGCGTACACGACGACGGTGGGGGAGAGCGCCGGCATCGTCGCGCCCGGGACGGGCGTGATCCTCAACAACTTCCTCGGCGAAGAGGACATCTACCCCGGGACCGGTGACGATCACCCGGGTCGCCGCATGATGAGCTCGATGTGCCCGCTGATCGCCGACGACGGCCAGGGGCGGAGCATCGCGCTGGGCTCCGCGGGCAGCGCACGCATCAAGACGGCGATCCTGCAGATCCTCGTGCACCTGATCGACGGAGGTGTGAGTCCGCGCGAGGCGGTGCGCCGCTCACGCGTGCACGCCGAGGGCGACACGCTCTACATCGAGGGCTGGGGCCGCACGCGCGACGAGGTGAGCGAGCTCAAGACGCTCGCGGAGAAGACGGAGTCGACCTGGGACTGTGGCTTCTTCTTCGGCGGCGCGCAGGTCGTCGAGCACACGTCCGACGGCTTCCGCACGGGCGCGGACGAAGACCGCCGCGGCTGCGTCGCGTACGTGGTCTGACGACTGGGTTCGCTCATCGCGGACGGGCGCGGGAACCGGTGCGGTGGCAACGCTGATCATCCGGTGGCTGCCGCATGGGCGAGGGGCTGTAGGGGCGGCCGGAGGCGGCGCCAACGGCGCCGCCGAACGCCCGCCCGGATCACATGCTCCAACGACGTACGTGCTCATGCACTCCACCTCGCTCGGTTGCTCGAGTGGAGGTGGAAGTGGAAGTGGAAGTGGAAGTGCAAAAAGAGAACGGGCTCCGTTCCCGCCAAGGAACGGAGCCCGCTCAGACGAATGTGTGTCGTGCTGCTAGCCGCAGGTGCTGCAGCCACCACCGGTGCAAGCGGCGGTGCCAAGCGCGGCGGCGACGACGATGAGGGCGAGGAAGATCCTACGCATCGAACTCTCTCCTTCTGCAAGTTGATCTTCGTCCCGTCGCGACGCGCGCGTCACCCGAGACGGCGGCGAAGGCTACGGTGATGTCTGCAGGGATTCACGTACAAAACGCTGGAAACGCGGAATTCACGCCGAAACGACCTCTTCTCGAGTCGCGTTCTAGCTCAGCCGACCAGCGTCGGTGTGCGTACGCCGTAGTCGGCGGGGTCGAGTACGTCAGCGTCATCACGCTCGCCGCGGTCACGCAGGATCAGCAGGATACGCGCGTACCCCGATGCGGGTTCAGGCAACGAGCTAGCCTTGTCGGTGGGCACGATCTGCGGCCCATCGGCGTCCGCCGCCTCTTCCTGGATCACGACGCGCACGCGCGGCAAACCCTGGAAGTGTCGGTCCAGCAGCGGGGAACGACGCTGATCGTGGATCTCGTAGGCGATGGTGAGGACACGCCGGATGTCCTTCCACGAGATGGCGTCCTCCCAGTAGATGAGGTCGACCTGCAGGTCGCGCAGCACGGAGCCGATGTATCGACGGGTCCGGCTGTCGAACGCGCGAGCATAGGGAGGACCGTACGTCGGGTTGGACGTCAGCTCGCGGTGGTCCACGTCACGCACGACACCCGGCACGAGCCAGACGTGCGGACAGAAGAGGTAGCCGGTGCCCTCAGCGGGCGTCTCGGCACGCAGGCTCTTGAAGAGCCGCTCGAAGCTGCGGTGGAAGCGCCGGCGGTGGACGACGTGGAAGCGGCGCGCCAGCTGGAACCGCGCGTCCTCCTCGTCGAATGCCTCGCGCGGGCGGAACGCGCGCGGGTTGGCCTCGTCACCGAGCACGAGATCGTAGGCGTGGCGCGGCGTGTCCATCTCCGGCAGCACGAGCCAGCCGTCGTCGCGCGCCACGCGGTGCCAGTAGGCCTCGCGCTGGGCCTCCTCGTCCGCCTCGTCCCGAATCGGAGGACGCTTGATCCAGAGCGTCGGCGTGAGCGGCACTTCGGGCGTGACACTGCCGCCGCCGACGATCCGGCGGAAGTGCGTCCCGGTGCGCGCGATCAGCAGCAACGCACACAGGCTCGCCAGCAGCCCGAGCCAGCTCGTGAAGGCGAACGGCGTGCTGGGCCACTCGGCGAACCAGAGACGCGACGTGTTGCCGAGCACGATGACGACGGCGAGCGCCAACACGATGACCGTGTGCACCTGCTGCAGATACAGATGGACGGGGATCGTGCGGGACCTGCCTTGTACGTCACGTCGGCAGAACAGGTAGACCTGCGGCGGCATCCGCAGCAGTGCGCGGCCGCTGAGCCAACCCGCCACCAGCACGACGCCGAGGGCGACCCAGCCAGGGAGGAAGCTGAGGCCGACGAGGCCTGCCACCCAGAAGGCCGTGAACGCAGCGAACGGCAGGGCGCTGCCGCCACGCCTGCGCGCGACCGCGTGCAGCCACTGTGCCGCGGCGATGCAGCCGAACACGACGGCGAAGAAGAGGACGGACCATACGGCGGCCAGAGCGATCAAGTAGATCGTGTACGCGACGTGCTCGCGCAGCAGGAGCAGCCCGTCGAACAGGTAGGGCCCTCCGGCCGTCAGCGCCACGAGCAGTCCGAGGAGCCAGAGACGCGGTGCGGCGAGCGTGCGGTCGGGCAGCACCTCGGCGCCCGGCGACGGCCGGAACGCGACGGCGTAGCGGGGGGCGAGTCGCAGGGCGGCTGCCTTGAGCCGGAGCCACGTCCGCGAGACGACGTGCGCGGAAGCGGGCAGCCATCCGATGCGACCCGCCTGCGTGAGGAGTGCGACGAGAAGTGCGGCGCCGATGACGACGATCAGGTCGGCGCCGTCATGCGCGGCGAACGGACCTGCGGCTTCGACCAGCGTGATCGCTGCAGCCAGGAGCAACGACTCGCGGATGACCGAGCCCGTGCGACGGAGCGCGAGCCCGAGGCCGCGGGTCGACGGAATCGGGCGGGACGTACGCACCCACCAATCGCACTCTGGGCCCGAGGTGGCGTCAAGGGCACATGCCTCACGGCGAGTCGAAAGGTGCGCTGCCTGGGACGGGGATGCCGATCATCCAGCGGCTTCCCCATACGCGAGGCGTTGTAGGGGCGGGTTGAGCCCTGAGCGACCGAAGGGAGTCGAAGGGCGGAATACCCGCCCGGATCGGATGCTCCAACGACGCCCGTGGTCAGGAGGCATGCCTTGGTCAGCCGCGTCGAACTCGGCTCGGCGCGCCACGGCCGCAAATCGGTGCGCAATCCCTTGGCACCGGTTGGCCAAGGTGTACGCTCTTCCCCCGCCGCTCCGCGACGCGGGGTGGAGAAGTGGTATCTCGTCAGGCTCATAACCTGGAGGTCGCGGGTTCGACTCCC
>JASJDY010000084.1 GCA_030065025.1 Planctomycetota bacterium | reverse complement strand
TCGAGGCGCGCCTCGCCCGGCGGCTCGAGCGCCTTCACGCCGAGCTGCACGCGGCGGTCGGTGTTCGTGTACGTGCCCGTCTTCTCGAAGTAGCTCGTGGCGGGCAGCACGACATCCGCGGCCTCGGCCGTCTCCGTGAGGAAGATGTCCTGCACGACGAGGAAGTCGAGACTGCAGAACGCTTCGCGGGCGTGGGCGACGTTGGGGTCGGAGAGAAACGGGTTCTCTCCCATGATGTACATGCCCTTGATGTCGCCGCGCTGGGCCGCGTGCGCGATCTCCACGACGGTGAGGCCGGGCTCCGGATCGAGCTCGATGCCCCACGCCTTCTCGAAGCGTGCGCGCGCCGCCTCGTCGGCGACCGGGGCGTAGTCCGGGAACACCATCGGGATCAGGCCGGCGTCGCTCGCGCCCTGCACGTTGTTCTGGCCGCGCAGGGGATGCAGGCCCGTGCCGGGCTTGCCCACGTTGCCCGTGAGCAGGCAGAGGGAGATGAGCGAGCGCGCGTTGTCGGTGCCGTGGATGTGCTGCGAGATGCCCATGCCCCAGAACACGAGCGTGGTGCCGGCCTTGCCGATAGCGATGCCGAGCTCGCGAATGCGCTCGGGCTCGATGCCGCAAATCGGCGCCGCGACCTCGGGCGTGTAGCGCGCGACGACCTCCTTCAGCGCCTCGACGTTCTCGGTGTGCTGCTCGATGTATGCGGTGTCCTCGAGGCCCTCCGCGAGGATGACGTTCATGAGCGCGTTGTAGAACGTCACATCCGAGCCGGGCTTGATGCGGTAGTAGTCGCCGTGGTCGGCGAGCTCCGGCCGGAAGGGGTTGATCACCACCAGGCGCGTGCCGTTGCGGGCCGCTTCCTTGAAGAAGGTCGCGGCCACGGGGTGGTTGTCCGTCGCGTTGCTGCCCGTGATGATCGCGATGTCCGCGTTCGCCACGTCGCTGTAGACCGTCGTGACGGCGCCCGAGCCGATCGTCTCCAGGAGGGCCGCGACGCTCGAGGCGTGGCACAGCCGCGTGCAGTGGTCGACGTTGTTCGTGCCGAAGGCGGTGCGGATCATCTTCTGGAAGAGGTAGGCCTCTTCGTTGCTGCACTTCGCGCTGCCGAAGCCGGCAAGGGAGCGCGGGCCGTGCTCGTCGCGGATGCCACCCAGCTTGCTCGCGACGAGCTCCAGCGCCTCCTCCCACGTCGCCTCGCGGAACGCCTCCAGGGCCTTCTCGTAGTCCTCGTAGACGCGCTTCTTCCGGCGCCCGTCGGACTCGCCGCGCATGTCCGACGTGAGCACCGTCTTCGGGTAGTACGCGTCCTTGCGGATCAGCGGCTTCGTGAGGCGGTGCGGATGCGTGGCGTAGTCGAAGCCGTAGCGGCCCTTGACGCAGAGGCGCCCCTCGTTGGCGCTGGGCGTGCGGCCTTCGGCGTAGACGACCTTGTTCTCCTGCTCGTCGACGAAGTAGCTGATCGCGCAGCCGACGCCGCAGTACGGACACACGCTGTCGACCTGCTTCAGGTCCTGCGCCGGCTTCGGGTCGACGGTGAGCGTCTTGTTGGTCAGGGCGCTGGTGGGGCACGACGTGACGCACTCGCCGCACTCGACGCAGCTCGAGTTCCCCATGGGGTCGTCGAGATCGAAGCCGATGCGCGTGCTGAAGCCCTTGCCCGTGCGTCCGATGACCATGTTCGACTGCACGTCGTCGCAGGCCCGGATGCAGCGGTCGCACAGGATGCAGGCCTGGTGGTCGACCTGGATGACCGCCGAGCTCGCGTCTTGCTTCTTGCCGTTCTGCTCGGGCCAGCGAGAGCCGTCGGCGTCCAGCTCACGCGCGAGGTCGAAGAGCTCGTCGTCGCCCGTGCGCTCCTCGCGCGTCGACGCCTCGGCCTGGTCAGCCATCATGAGCTCGGTCAGGACCTTGCGGTTCTGGCGGATCTGCGGCGTATCCGTGCGGACGACCGTGCCCTCTTCGACCTTGCGGACGCACGACGCCTGGAGAACGCGAGCGCCCTCGACCTCGACGACGCACATGCGGCAGACGCCGGCGGGCTCCATGCGCGGATCGTGGCAGAGGACGGGGATGGCCTTGCCCATCTGCTGGGCGGCCTCCCAGATCGTGAAGTCCTCCGGGACGGTGATCTCCTCGCCGTCGATCTCCAGCTTTACCGTGCCCGCCGAACGGGCTGCGGCGCGGGCCTTGGCGGCCTCGGAGATGAGGGGCGGGTTCATCGGTAGGCCTCCAGGCCGAGAGCAGCCGCACGTTCGGCCGGCACCCTGCCGTCGTCGCTCCAGCCGCGTGCGCGGTAGTAGCCCAGGATCATACGGTCGAGATCATGGGTGCTCAACGAGACCCCGTGCGCCGGTGAGGGCTCTGTTGGGTGTCCCTGCAGCGGCTCGGTGAGGAAGCGCGGAGGCAGCGTGTCCTCTTCTCGCTGCCACCCCTCGCGCTCGTTGAAGAGCTTCTTCAGCGTGACGATGCGCTCCGCGGTGGTGAGCAGCTCCTCCTTCGTGAGTTCCCATCCGGTGACGGCGGCGAGCATGGCCGCCGCCTCGGTCTCGAGGTCGGCGAACACACCGCGCAGGAACTTGCACAGGATCAGGCTGTCGAGCAACGCGGCCCGGTTCTCGGTGTGCGCCGCGGCGGGCCCCTTGGAGTCGTCGGCGGCGAGGCGATCCGAGCCCGGGCGGAAGTCCTCTTCGTATGCGCCGGAGCGGTTGTGGTCGGCCCCACGTGTGCCGACGGCGAGCCCGAGCGCCATGGCCTGCAGCGCGCGCGGCTCGTAGCCCGGCAGCTCGAGGCCCTTCACGTGGCACGCGAACGACGCCGCGTCGCCGCCGATGCGCTCGGCTGCGAGTCGCGAGCCCTCCGCGAGCAGGTCGCCGACGCCGCGGCGGTTTGCGACGTCGTCCAGCAATGTGAGCAGCCCGGCGCCGTCTCCGAACGCGGGCACGCTCTGCAGCATGCCGCGCTCGCCGCACTCCATCGCGAAGGCCGCGGTGCCGCCGGCCGAGATCACGTCGATCCCCAGTTCGTCGCAGCGTGCGGCGGCTTCGAGCACCGTCTCGCGATCGTCGATGCCGCATAGCGGTCCGAGCGCAAACACGCCCTCGTACTCGAGGCGTACGGGCTTGCCCTCCTTGGTGGAGAACACGTGCTCGCAGCCGATCGTGCACGCCGCGCAGTGCTTGCGCACCTTGGTCGGCATCGCGTGGAACGCCTCGCCGGAGACGGCCTCCGCACCCTCGAAGCTGCCCGCCTGGAAGTTGCGCGTCGGCAGTGCGCCGAGGCGATTGAGCACGAGTACGTTGGCGATCGTGCCGAGCTCGCGGTACTTGGCCGTGCCCTCGCCGAGGGAGCGCGACGACAGGTCCTTGGCCAGCGCGAGGACGGCCTCGCGATCGGCGACGGCGCACGGCGTCGAGCCGCGCACGGCGATGCCCTTCAACCGCTTGGAGCCGAACACGGCGCCGAGGCCGCCGCGGCCCGCGTGACGGTTGTCGCCGGAGATCGTGGCATAGCGCACGAGCCGCTCGCCGGCGGGTCCGATGCCGAACCAGCGGAAGCGTGCGCCGAGCCGCTCGCGCATGCGCTGTTCCGCATCCCACGACGAGAGGCCGAGCAGGTCGCTCGCATCCTCGAGCCGCACGTCGCCGTCCTCGATGACGAGCACGGACCACGCCGGCGCGGCGCCGGTGATCACGAGTGCGTCGAGGCCCGCGTGCTTCAGCTCGATCGCGAAGCGGTCGCTTGCGAGCGCGTCGCTGATGCGGTTCGTGAGTGGCGACTTCGCGACGACGGCGAACTTGGCCGACGTCGTCAGCGGCGAGCCGACGAGCGGCGACAGCGCCACGACGACCGCCGCCTCCGGAGCGAGCGGATCGACGCCGGCAGCTTGCGCGTCAAGGAGCAGCTTCGTGCCGAGCCCCGAGCCGCCGAGAAACGCGCGCAACGTGGCGTCGTCGAGCGGCTCACGCCGTGAAGAACCGTCGTCGAGACGGACGTGGAGCGCCGAGCCGTGGTAGCCGCCGGGAGGCATCGGCAGATTGTAGGAGCCGAACGATGGTCGGCGTGCGCGTGACTAGGGCGCTGCGGGTGCGCGGCCACCGACGCGCAGGATCGGCTTGTTGATGATCCTCCTGCCGTCGTCCTTCCAGCGCACCTCGAAGGGTACGAGGCCCGGCTGCGCCTTCGGGATGTCCTTCAGCAGCGCGCGCAGCTGTGCCAGCGTCGCCTTGTCGAGGTGGTACTCCCGGGCCGTCGTGATGTGGCCGGCCTTGCGATTGGCGTCCTTCTGCACTGCACCGGCAAAGCGGAACGAGAGCTTGTGCGGCCGCAGGACGCGCTCGAAGGCCTGCATGTCCAGCTGGTCCAGGTGGACGGCCTGACCGGGCTCCGGACGTGCCGTGTCGAACTTCAGGACCAGTCTGCCGCCGACGAGGCCGTTGGCCCTGCGCCGGAACTCGCCCGAGACGATCTCCTCCAGTCGCGCCGCAAGCCACGGATTGGCCGCGAGCGCCTTGCGCACGTTGTCGATGTCGGCTCCTGCGACCGCGTCCAGCTCGATGATCGCGGCACGCGGCTTCACCGCCATGCCGTCGACGTGCGGCGGCCGCCCCTTCACCGTCGGCACGACGGCAGCCACGGTCGCCAGGATCTCCTCCATCACCCGGCCCGCATCCCGCAGCGGCGGGATCGGACCGCGGGGCTCCGCCTTCTCCACGGTGGGGGCGGGCTTCTCGACCGTAGGCGTCAGGCGCTTCATCGTCCCGAGATCCCAGACCTCGGCTCTTGTCTGTGCGAGCGCCGCAAGCACATCCGACAGCTCGCCTTGATCACACTTCACGAGCAGGCGCACGCGCTTGCCCTCGTCGGCATCGAGCGGACGCGGTGCGAGCACGCCCAGGACACCTGTGCCGACCGTGAGGGCAGCGAGCACGACACAGACGAACGCGGACCGCCAGACGATGCGCAACATGGAACCTCCTCGGGGACTTGGACGCCGTACTGCCCGCCGTACGTCCCTTCCTAACCCCCCGCCAGCGCGCTGACCAAGAGCACCGTCTCGCCGTCCGCCAGTGGCGTCGCCGGATCCTCGACGAAGCGTCGGCCGCCCACGCTTGCCCGCCAGTGGGGGGCGAGGCCGCCCGGCACGAGCACGCGCGGCTCCAGCTCGGGATGGCGCGCGCGGACCGCGTCCAGGGCCTCGCCCAGCGTCGCGGCCTCAACGTCCAGCGTCGCCACGCCCGCGATCTGCCGCGCGCCCTCGTAGAGCTCGACGCGGATCACGCCGACTTCTCGTCGTCGAGGAGCGCCAGCGCGTCCTGGTACGCCTCGGGCGTGTTGAGGTTCTCGAGCGACAACAGCTGCGGGTCGGCCTCACGCAGGGAGTCGGCGCCGACGCGCACCGTCTCGACCTCGTTGAAGAGGAAGAGCGGCCGCCGTCGATCCTCCGCCAGCAGCTGCTCGACCACCGGCAGCACGCTGCGGCGGTAGACGGCAGCCAGCGGATGGGCAAAGCCACCCTCGTCCGCAACCGCGATCTCGGCGTCACCGAGTGCGTCGAACATCAACTCCACGAGCGCCGGCGCCAGGAACGGCACGTCGCAGCCCGTCACGTAGAGGGCGTCGGCGGTCGCCTGGCGCAGACCCGCCTGCAGGCCGCCGAGCGGCCCCTGGTCCTCGACCTCGTCGTGGACCACGCGTACCGCGTCGGGCAGCGTCGGCAGGGCCTGGTCCGCGTGCGCGACGACCAGCACCTCGCTCACGAGCGGCGACACGATGCGCACCACGCGCTGCAGCAGCGTCTCCCAGCCGAAGGGCAGCATCGCCTTGTCGCGGCCCATGCGCACGCTGCGGCCGCCGCAGAGAACCAGCGCGCCGCGCATCACGGCTGGAACCCCGCTGCGGTCAGAGCCGCGCGCACGCCGTCGTCGGCGAGCGCCGCCCGGAAGGCGCGCACGCCGGGACGCTCCCAGCGATCCGCCGGCACGAGGAAGTCGAGGTGTTCCTCGCACCAGGGGATCCAGCGCAGGCCCGCTGCGGTCGCCGCCTGCTCGAGGCAGATGCCGTAGTCCGCGCGTTCCTGGGCGATCGCGGAGGCGACGGCGGTGTGCGAACGGTAGGCGGTCGACCAGCCCGGCGGTGCGACCCTCTCCTCGCCTGGGAAGAGTCCGTCGATGAGGATGCGCGTGCCGCTACCCGGATTGCGGTTCGCGATGCGCAGCTCGGGATCGGTCACGGCCGCCTGCAGCAGCGCAGGCACGTCGTCGCCCGCGAAGCGCTCCGCGTGCTCCTCGCGGAACGCGAGGCCCTGGCGGCGCACGTAGCCCTGCAGGACACGCACGCCGTCGGCCGCGAACGGCGCGTTCCATGTGCCGCTGGCCTCGTCGAGGAGGTGGACGGGGGCGAGGTCGCACGCGCCCTCGGCCGCCGCCTCCACGCCGCCGCGCGAGCCGGTCGCGATGACCTTGGCGTCGAAGCCGTGTGTGATGACGGCCTCGAGCACGATGTCGACACCCGTGCAGTGGCTGCCGATCACGACGACGTCGGCCGGGTGCACGTCGCGTCCGAGGAGCGTCACCTTGACGGTGTCGTCTGCCTCGGCGTACTCCTCGTCCGCCGCGATGTCGAAGAAGCCGTCGGCGCGGGCGAACGTCGTCACCGAGCCGGAGCCCTTGCCGAGGGGGAAGGCCAGGAACCCGTCGCGGCCGCGCACCAGGTTCACGAGGTTGAACTCGCGGCGGCCGCGCACGCTGCGCACGTCGCGCGGCAGGCGCGCCGTCACGGTCGCGGCTTCCTCGACACGGCGGCCGATCAGGCGGCGCAGGAACGGCGCCACGACCGCGTGGAACGTGAAGATGGCCGAGGTCGGGAAGCCCGGCAGCACGGCGACGGGCTTCCCGTCCCACACCGAGAGGCACAGCGGCTTCCCCGGCTTCAGCGCAATGCCGTGCACGACCGGCTCCGCCATTTCGTGCAGCACGCGGTACGAAAGGTCGCCGCCGCCCTTGCTCGTGCCGCCCGAGAGAAGCGCAGCGTCGTACGTCCGTGCCATCGCCAGCATCTGCTGCAGCTCGCTCTCGTCATCGCGGGCGATGCCGAGGATGTGCGGCTCGGCGCCCAGCTCGCGCAATGCGTCGGCCAGCATCGTCGCGTTCGCGTCGTGCACCTGGCCGGGTCGTAGCTTCGCGCCCGGCGGCACGATCTCGTCGCCCGTGGAGACGATGGCGACGCGCAGCGGCACGACGCACCACACACGATCGATGCCGCAGGCCGCCAGCGTGCCCGTCTCGCGCGCCGAGAGCAGCGTGCCACGGCGCAGCACGAGCTCGCCGCGTGCGATGTCGCTGCCCGCGATGCTGATGCGGGCGCCGGGTGCGACCGGCGAACTGATGCGCACGGTTTGGCCGTCGCTCTCGGTGTCCTCCACCATGACGATCGCGTCCGCGCCGCGCGGGACGACGCCTCCCGTCGCGATCACGCAAGCGGTGCCGGGCTCCAGCTCGACCTCGGGCGCGTGGCCGGCGTCGATCGGCTGCCCGAGCAGCGTGAGCGTCACCGGCTCGCGCTCCGAGGCACCGAACGTGTCCTTCGCCTGCACGGCGAAGCCGTCCACGTTCGAGCGATCGAAGGCCGGGACGTCGCCGGGGGCGACCACGTCCGCCGACAGCACGCGGCCATGGGCGACGCGCAGCGCGACGATCTCGTCGGGCCGCGGACCGAGCTCGAGCTTCGCCTCCCACCGCCGGCAGGCGTCGTCCACGGTGGCCACGTCGAGGAACTGCTCCTGTTTCACCGGGTCTCCAGGGCTTCACGCCGGCGCGACACGAGGACCTCGCGGGCCGGGATGCGACGTTCGACAGGATGCTTCACGATCGGGACGCTGCGTCCGAGGAGGCGCAGCAACAGGTCGGCGGGCAGGCCCAGCAGCGCGCCCCACCACTTGCGTCGATCGGCCCAGAAGCGCACGGCGAGCTGATCGAGCGCCGTGTGCGGGTCCTTCCGGCGGCGGTAGGGGCGGGGCTCGACCTCGGTGCCCTCGGGGCCCACGCGCACGTGCAGCAGCTCGAAGTCGTCCCGCTGCAGCGCCAGCCCGTGCACGTCGCCGCCATGCGCGTTCACGATCACGCGTACGCCGTTCACGAGCTCGTCGCGGTACTCATGCAGGTGCCCCGCCACGACAAGCAGTGGCTTGCGACGCTCGAGCAGCGCCGCCAGCTCCACCATGTCGCGAACCGGCGGAGTGTCAGGCGCGTCGAGCTCGTAGGGCGGCCGATGGCACACGCAGATCCACGGCACGCCCGCGTGCTCGTCGAGCGTGCGCTCGAGCCACGGCAGCTGATCGTCGATCAGCCAGTCTGCGCCGTTGTCCAGCCCCACGATCAACACGGGGCCCGCGCGCAACGACCAGTGTCGCGGTCCGAACGCGCGCTCGAACGCCTCGCCGCCGATGCGGTCGTCCTTGCAGCGGCGCGGCCACAGGTCGTGGTTGCCCGGGACGACACGCGTGGGTGTCTTGATGCCGGCGCGCGCGAAGGCACCGAGCAGGACCCCGTAGTAGGGACCCTCGCCGTGGCTGACGAAGTCGCCGCTGGACACCAGCAGGTCCGCGCCGCCGCTCTCCAGTGCGGGCGCCAGCGCCCTGGGGACGTCGAGCACACCGCGCTGGAGGTCGCCGAGGAACGCCACGTGCACCCGCTCGCCGGGACCGGGTCCTTCGGCCCGAAAGCAGGGCGGCGCCGCCCGCTTCGCGAGACGCGCAGCCCGCAGCGCGCCCCATTGCACGAGGCATGAGATGGAGAACCACAGCAGCGCAATCAGCGCTGCGCCGAGCAGCACGGGGTGGTCGAGGAGGCTGGCCAGGACGGCGGACACGGGGACGACGGTACCGCCAAAGCAGGCGCTACACCCGCCCCCGTCCGGCTTGCTGCGGTTCCGGGTACCATCCGCGGACGCCTGGGGCCGGGCGGCTACGACATCGAGGAGGCACGCACGCCCATGCGCGTACCGTTCCTGCAGCCTGTGCTCTACGTCCTACTCGGCGCGCTCGCAGCCTGCGGCGGTGGAGGCGGAGGCGGCGGCAGCGCCCCGCTCGTCATCGACGGCCTGAGCGGGCGCGTCCTGATGCCCGACTTCGACCTGGGCCGCATTGCCGAGCAGGAGCCCAACGATTCCACCGCGCGTCCGGCCCGCTTGCCGCCTGTCTTCCCTCGCAGCATCCTCGAGGTGACCGGCGAGCTGGGCCGCACGGCGGCCCAGTTCGGCCGCATCGATCCGGTGGATGTATTCCTCTTCACGAGCGTCCGCACGCAGATGATCGAGCTCGAGCTCGACTTCCCGAGCATCGATCCTGCGCTGGGCGGCCCGAACAACTTCACGGCCGAGGTCTTCCGGCGCGCGACGGGTGCCAGCGTCTCCGTCACGGGGCCCGGCTTCCCCCGCACGCTGGGATTCGAAGCGGTCGCAGATGAGGCCTACGACATCGTCCTCACGGCGATCGGTGGCCACGGCTGGTACACGCTCCGCCTCGTCGGGAGCGATCCTCTGCCGGGACCGCAGCTCAACAAGCCCGCGCTCGGGCAGACCGTCCTGAGTGCGGTGAGCCCGGCGGCGCAGCCGAGCGAGCCGCCCCCCGTGGCGTGTGCGGGCACCCACGTGCTGGTGCGCTTCGACGCCGACTGCGACCCGGAGGCGTTCTGCGCGCGCGAGGGACTCGAGCTCGGTCGCCGCACGGGCACGGGCAGCTACCGGGTGCGCCTGCCGGCGCATGACGTGGGCGAGGCGGCCGCCGTTGCGCTGTGCGAGCGACTCACCGGGCTAGCCGGCGTGCGCTGGGTCGAGCCGGACTATGTCGTCCGCTCGCTCGGCATCCCCACCGATCCCGAGTTCAACCGGCAGTGGAACATGCGCGCCATCGGCGCCCCGTCGGCGTGGGACGTGGAGACCGGCGATGCGGACGTCGTCGTGGCCGTCGTCGACGCCGGCATCGTGCCGCACCCCGACATCGCGGACCGCATCGTGCCGGGCTACGACTTCGTGAGCGATCCGGTCATCGCCGCGGACGGCGACGGCCGCGACGGCGATCCGACCGATCCCGGCGATCGAGCGCGCTCCTCCGGTCTGTCCCTGTGGCACGGCACGCACGTCTCCACCATCATCGCCGGTCGCGCGAACGACGGCTTCGGCGTCACCGGCGTTGCGCCCGACTGCCGCGTCATGATGCTGCGCGCGCTGGGCGTGGGCGGGGGCTTCGTCAGCGACGCGGCGGACGCGATCCTCTTCGCAGCCGGTCTGTACACGACGCCGGACGGCCGCGTGCTGCCGGCACCGATCCGCATCGTGAACCTGTCCATCGGCCTGGACCAGGACAGCGAAGAGCTGCGTGACGCATGCGAGCGCGCGGCCAACCGTGGCTGCCTGCTCGTCGCGGCCGTCGGCAACGGCGGCGGTGCCGTCCAGTACCCGGCGCGCTACGACAGCACGTTCGCCGTGGCCGCCGTCGACGGCAAGCTGCAGACGACGAGCTACTCGAGCTTCGGCGCGTCCGTCGACATCGCCGCACCCGGCGGCGGCACCAGCTTCGACCAGTGGAACGACGGCTGGCACGACGGCATCCTCTCGGCCACGCGCGACCAGACCGTGGATCCTGCGCGCTACGGCAGCGGCTACATCGTCGGTACGAGCCAGGCGGCACCGCACGTCGCGGGCGCCGCCGCGCTGATGCTGTCCATGGATCCGACGCTCACGAGCACCGAGCTGACGACGATCCTGCGCGCCACCGCGCTCGACCTCGGGCTCAAGGGGGATGACCTCGCGTACGGCTCCGGCCTCGTGCAGGTGCACGAAGCCCTCAAGGTCGTCATGGAGCGGCAGGGCAACCCGCGCAACGACGCGCCCTACCTCATGCTGCCGACGAACAGCGTGCAGTTCGAGGGGCTGCGCACATCCATCGACGTGCCGCTCATGAACGGCGGCGGGGGCACGGCCAACGTGTTCTTCGCGTTCGGCGAAACGGATGACGGCGCTCTCTGGCTCGGCGCACAGCTGACGGCGGCCGACGGCCCCGGGGTGCCGGTCAACAACACCAAGGTGACGATCACGGTGGATCGCAGTCAACTGCCGCTCGCGTCCGACAGCTACAGCGGCACGGTGCACCTGGCCGACTCGCAGGGCACGCTCCAGACCATCCGCGTGACGACCTACGTGCGCGCGCGTCAGCGGGCGGGCCAGATCCTGCCCCTGGCTGCGATCGACGCGTTCGCCGGCATCGCGCGGCGGCGCGCCTTCGCGTATCCGGAGTTCGGTTACCGCTACTGGCTGCGGGGCATGCCCGCTGCTTCGTATCGCCTGCAGGCGGGCGAGGACCTCGACCGCGACGGCTTCTTCTGCGAGGTCGCGGACGCGTGCGGCTGGCACGGCGGCCCGACGGAAGCGGACGCGATCCCGGTCGAGTTCGTCCCGAACGAGCCGGTCGTGTCGGGCCTCAGCATCGACCTGAGCCTGACGCCGCCGTAAGCGGACGCGTCAGCTGCGATCGGCCACAGGCCGGCGCGCCAGCAGCACGCCCAGCACGAAGCACACCACCATGATGCCTGCGCCCACCTGGAACGGCAGCGGCACCGAGAGCCCGAACAGGGGCAGGCCGACCATCGGGCCGATGATGCGTGCGAGGCTCTGCAGCGACTGGTTCACGCCCATGATGCCGCCCTGTACGTCGCGGCCCGAGCGGCGGGACAGCAGCGAGTTGAGCGACGGGGTGATCATCGCGAAGCCGAGCACGGCCAGCGGCGAGAGTCCGATCAGCCAGCCCAGCGAGGGCGCCATGCTGAAGGCGACCATGCCGGCCGCGAGCATGACGGCGCCGATCAGCACGAAGCGCACCTCGCCGACGCGCATCATGTAGCGCCGCACGATCATGCCCTGCGCGATGGCCGAGCAGAAGCCGAGCCAGGTGAAGAGCAGGCCGATCTCGTAGTAGTCGAGCTTGTGAACCTGCTTGCCCAGCAGCCCCAGCGTCGACTCCATCAGGGCGAAGCAGGTGATCGTGAGGAAGCCGAGGAGCAGGAGCAGCGGGACGGTGGCCACGCCCAGCGCCTTCCGGAACGACGCGACGTCGAACCAGGTGCGGCGTCCGGCGGCGACGTGGCGCTCGGGCTCCGGCAGGTTGCGGAGGCAGTAGAGGAACGCGATCAAGGAGAACGCCGCGGCGATGAAGCCCGGCGCGACCGGATCGATCCAGTGGCCCAGGCCGCCGATGGCGGGGCCCAGCGTGAAGCCGATGCCGAACGCCACGCCGATGAGCGCCATGCCGCGTCCGCGCTCCTCGATGGGCGTGACGTCCGCGATGTACGCGTAGGCGGTGGAGATCGTGCCGCCGAACACGCCGGCGACGATCCGTGAGATGAACATCCACGTGAGCGACAGCTGCGCCGAGGCCAGACCGAAGAGGACGTACGAGACGACCGAGCCCGCGAGTCCGAGCAACAGGATCGGGCGGCGTCCGATGCGGTCCGAGAGCCGGCCCCAGATGGGTGCGGCGAAGAACTGCAGGCCCGAGAACGAGATGAACAGCAGGCCGATCGTGGCCTTGGAGGCGCCGAGGTCGTCGCCGTACAGCGGCAGCAACGGCAGGACGATCCCGAATCCCAGCAGGTCGATGACGACCGTCAGGAAGACGGCCACGAGGGGGGACGAGCGGCGCACGCGGGGCTCCGGGGCGAAGGCGCCGGATTCTACGGGCCCTCGTCGCAGGCACCCCGGATCGGTTGTGCGCTGGCTATGATCCGGCCCATGAAGATCTACACCCGAGGCGGCGACGACGGCTCCACCGGCCTCTATGGAGGAGACCGCGTCAGCAAGGCCGATCCCCGCGTGGATGCGTACGGATCGGTCGACGAGCTCAACGCCGTGCTCGGCTGGGCCCGCGCCGCAGGCCCCTCGGAGAGCGTCGACGCGATCCTCGGCGCGTCCCAGGACACCTGCTTCCGCCTCGGTGCCTGGCTCGCCAGCGCGCCCGGCAAGGACCCCGGCGTCCCGCGCGTGAACGACGACGACGTCACGACGCTCGAGACCGCCATCGACGCCCTCGAGGATCAGCTCGAGCCCCTGAAGAACTTCATCCTGCCCGGTGGCTCCGAGCAGGGCGCGCGCCTCCACGTCGCGCGCACGATCTGCCGGCGCGCCGAGCGCGCCATCGTCGAGCTCACGGGAGAAGACGCGGCCGCGGTCGAGGGGGTCGCGATCCGTTGGGTCAACCGCCTCTCCGACCTGCTCTTCGTCCAGGCCCGCTTCGAGAACCAGCGGAGCGGCTCGACGGAGGTGCCGTGGAAGCCGCGCGGAGCATGAACGCGCTACTGCATGCCCGTGAGACCCGTGCGACGTGGCGCGTCACGGGCGCCGACCGGCTCGACTACCTGCACCGCATGCTCACACAGGACGTGCAGCGCCTTCCCGTGGGCCAGGCCGCGTATGCCTGCTACCTCACCGTGAAGGGGCGCATCCTCGGTGACCTGCTGCTGTGGAACGCGGGTGAGCACCTCCTCCTGGAGCTGGAGGCGGACGCCGTACCCGCCGTGGTACCCGCGCTCGAGCGCTACGTGATCACCGACGACGTGACCTTCGAGGACGTCACCGCCAGCACGCGGCGCTACGTGCTCGCGGGTCCCGACGCAGCCGCAGCACTGGAGTCAGCGGGCTTCGAGGTGCCGGCCAGTGAGTCATTCGTCGCGATCGAGTGCGGCGGTTCCCCTGGACACGTGCTGCGCTTCGACCGTCGCGGCTTGACGTCCTTCGAGATCGCCGTGCTTCCCGACGCGGCGGAGGATCTCGTCGAGAGGCTCGGCGTACCGCAGGACGAGCACCGCTTCGCGGCGCTGTGCGTGCAGCACGCAATCCCGCGCTTCGGCCACGAGCTCGGGGACGAGGTGCTCTTCAACGAGGCCGGGCTCGAAGAGGCCGTCTCCTGGAACAAGGGCTGCTATCCCGGCCAGGAGCCGGTGGTCATGGCCAAGCACCGCGGTCGGCCTCCGCGTCTGCTGGTGCAGCTCGAGGTTGCCGCCGGCGGCGCGCCGGCTCCCGGCAGTGTCGTCCTCGTTGACGATCGGGAGGTCGGGCACGTCACCTCGTCCGCTGACATGGAGGACGGCAAGGCCGTCGCCCTGGCGTACGTGAAACACGCGTTCGCGGAAGACGGCCGAGACGTGACGCTCGCGGGCGGCGCCGAGGCTCGGATCCGTGTTCCGCTCGTGGAGACCGCCTGATGGAGCATCCGCTCGCTGACCGCACGGCCATCGTCACCGGCGCCTCGCGCGGCATCGGCCTGGCCATCGCCGAACGGCTGGCCGCCGACGGCGCGCATGTGGGTCTCGTCGCGCGCTCGGGGGACGTGCTCGCCGAGGTGAGCGAGCGCATCCTTGCCCGTGGCGGCGGCGCGACGGTGCTGCAGGCTGACATCACGGATCCCGCCTCCAGCGAAGCGGCCGTCAGGCGCTTCGTGGGCCTGCAGGGGCGTGTCGACATCCTGGTCAACAACGCGGGCGGCAACGTCCGTACGACCGCCGCCGAGACGGACCTCGAGCTGTGGAACCGGCTGCTCACGCTCGGCCTGACGGCGCCCTTCCACTGGTCGCAGCTCTGCGGCGAGGGCATGCGCGAGCGCTCGTGGGGCCGCATCGTGAACATCGGCAGCGTCGCCGGGATGACCGCGCTGCCTACGGGTGCGGCGTACGCGTCCGCCAAGGCGGGCCTCGCGCAGCTCACGAAGAACCTCGCGCGCGAGTGGGGGCCGGACGGCTTGACGATCAACCTCGTGGCGCCCTGGTACGTGCCGACGCCGCTCACCGAGGGCGTGCTCTCGGATCCCGGGTTCAAGGAGGCGGTGCTCGGCTGCACGCCGTCGGGCCGCCTGGGCACGCCGGCCGAGATCGCCGCGGCCGTGGCGTTCCTGTGCCGCGAAGAGGCGGGCTGGGTGAACGGCGTGACGTTGCCTCTGGATGGCGGGTTTACGGCGGCGTCGTTCTATCCATGATGCGTGCAGTCCTCACAGCCATCGCCGCGCTCGTCGCGCTCGCCTCCGTCGCCCACGCCAGCCCGGCCGACATCGTGCCGCTGGCCCATCTGCCCATGCCCGCCATGGAGCGCCTCGAGCGCAGTGTCGTGGATTCCGTGCAGACGGCCGCTGATCCCTGCGACCCCTGTGCGCCGAAGGACCCCTGGTCCTTCTCGGCCGGTCTCGCGCTGAGCCTGGCGCAGGGCAACAGTGACTCGTTCGACTTCACGGCCGACGGGCTGGCCAAGTACGAGCAGGACCCGTGGGGTCTGAAGCTCAAGGCGACGTTCGCGTACGGCGAGAAGGACGGCGACACCTCCACCGAGGCGTTCCACGTCACACTGAACGTCGAGCGCAAGCTCAGCGAGCGCGTGTACGCGTTCGGCAACGTCGACTGGAGCCGGGACGTGCCCGCGGAACTCGAGTACCGCTGGACGACGGTCGGCGGTCTCGGCTTCGTGCTCGTCAAGGGCCGCACGATCTCGCTGAAGGGCGAGCTCGGCGCGGGCTACACGTGGGAAAAGCGCGTCGGCCTGCCGCGCACGGGTGATCCGGCGGCGTACTTCGGACTCGAGTACGAGAAGAAGTGGGACGGCGGCTCGAAGCTGTACGCCGAGTACAAGTTCGTGCCGAACCTGAACGACTTCGACCTGAGCGTGATGACCTGGGACCTGAAATTCGCCAAGCCCTTGAGCGAGGTGATCGACTTCACGGTGTCGCTGCGCGTCGACTACGTGATCGAGCCGCCGGCGCCTTCGGAGTCGACGGACGTGCTGTTGGCCATCGGACTGCGGGCGAACTTCTGAACGCCGCCTCTACGTGAGGCCCAGCCAGTTCTCCGACCGCTCGTCGAAGCGGCGTTCGAGGTTTTCCACCACGTCCGCCGGCAGCGGGCCCGCGTTGATCGCGGCCATGTTCGCCTGCATGTTCGCGAGGCTGCCGCTGCCCGTGAGCGCGCACGTCACGCCGCCTGCGTAGGCGGCGAACCGCAGAGACGCCTCGGGCCACTCGAGCCCGCCGATGTCGTCGCGCGTCAGCTCCAGGGCCTGCCAGCGCGGCCAGTACTGACCCGCGTACTCGTCCTCCGGCGCGCTCGTGCGGCCGGGGACGCCATTGGCCAGCGGGCGCTTGAGGAGCACGCCGACGTCCTGCTCCGCGGCCTGCTTCAGCAGGTCCCGGTTGGCCTGGTCCAGCGGGCTGTACGAGGCCTCGATCACGTCGAACACGCCGAGGCCCAGCGCGTAGCTGAGCGCCTCGCTGTCCCCCGAGTAGCCGACCCAGCGCGCGAGGCCGCGCTCGCGCAGCTCCTGGACGCCGTCCACGACCTCCCCGGCACGCAGCATGTCGAGGTCGCAGGTGTGCAGCAGCACGACGTCGACCACGTCGGCCTTCAGCCTTCGCAGCGAGCGTTCGGTCGTCTCGCGCATCTCGCGCGCCGACCAGGCCGGCGCGTAGTTGTCGGTCGCGCCGGTCTTCGTGACGAGCGTGTACTCATCACGGCGGTGCGCGACGTGCGTCCCGATCTCCTGCTCTGCCTTGCCGTACGCCGCGGCGGTGTCGAGCAGCGTGATCCCGGAGTCGAGCAGCGTGTTCAGCAGGCGGCCGGCATCGTCGCTCGGGTACGGCGCGCGGCCGATCGGCACGGAGCCGTAGCCCAGGGGCGAGACCTCGAGGCCCGTGCGACCTAGGGTGCGAGGGGGGACGTCGAGTGCGCTCACTTCAAGCGCCTGTGCTTGCCCGTTCGCTCGCCCTGCTTGCCGATTGCGGCGAGCTCTTCCGCGTGGCGCTCGTGATAGGTCTCGTAGTTGCCTTCCCAGAAGCGCGCGCGGCAGTCGCCCTCGAACGCGAGGATGTGCGTCGCGACGCGGTCCAGGAAGAAGCGGTCGTGCGACACGACGATCGCCGAGCCGGCGAAGCCGTCCAGCGCCTCCTCCAGCACGCGGATCGTGGTCACGTCCAGGTCGTTCGTCGGCTCATCGACGAGCAGCACGTTGCCGCCCTTGCGCAGCATCTTGGCGAGCTGCACGCGGTTGCGCTGACCGCCTGAGAGCGTGCCGACCAGCTGCTGCTGGTCCTGGCCGCGGAAGTTGAACTTCGAGACGTACGCGCGGCTGTTCACCTTGCGCTTGCCCAGCGCCAGCTCGTCGGCGCCGTCCGTGATCGCCTGCCAGACGTTGTGGTTCGGCTCCAGATCGGCGCGGTCCTGATCCACGTAGCACAAATCCACGGTCGGTCCGAGCTCGACCGTGCCGCTGTCGGCCTCGAGCTGGCCGGCGATGATCTTCAGCATCGTCGTCTTGCCCGTGCCGTTCGGACCGATGACGCCCATGATCGCGCCCGGGGGCAGCTCGAACGTCACGTCCTTGAGCACCTCGCGGTCACCGAAGCTCTTGCAGACCTTGTCGAGCTTCAGCACCTTCGTGCCGAGCTTCTGCGTCGTCGGGATGAGCAGCGAGAAGTCGTCGGCGCGCTTCTGAGCGTCCTGGTGCTCGGCGTAGAGCTGCTCGTAGTCGCGAATACGCGCCTTGTTCTTCGCGAGGCGGCCCTTGGGGTTGCGCCCGATCCACTCGCGTTCGCGCAGGAGGCGCTTCTTGCGCGCCTTGGACTGCGCGTCCTCGCTCTTCTCGCGCTGCGCCTTCTTCTCGAGATACGTCGAGTAGTTGCCCTCGTACGGGTACGCGCGCCCCTCGTGCATCTCGAGCATCCACTGCGCGACGTTGTCGAGGAAGTAGCGGTCGTGCGTGATGGCGATGACCGTGCCCTCGTACGCGTCGAGGTGGCGCTCCAGCCAGTACACGGCGTCGGCGTCCAGGTGGTTGGTGGGCTCGTCGAGCAGCAGCACCTCGGGGTGCTGCAAGAGGATCTTGCACAGCGCCACGCGGCGCTTCTCGCCGCCGGACAGCGGGCCGACGTCGGCGTCGGGCGGGGGCAGGCCCAGCGCGTGGCTCGCCTGCTCGAGCGTGTGCTCGATCTCCCAGGCGCCCTTCGCGTGGATCTCCGCCTCGACCTTCGCGTACTCGTCGCTCACCTTCTCGAGCAGGTCGGGGTCGCTGTAGACCTCCTCCTTGCCCATCTCCTCGCCGAGCTCCTCGTGGCGCTTCAGGAGCCCCGTGATCTCGGCGACGGCCTCCTCGAGGTTGTCGCGGACCGTGCCGGGGGTCAGCTCGGGCTCCTGCGAGAGGTAGCCGATCGACACGCCCTCCTGGGGCAGGATCCGGGCGCCGTCGAACTCGGTCTCGACGCCGGCCAGCACGCGCAGGAGCGTGGTCTTGCCGCTTCCGTTGTGGCCGATGACCCCGATCCGCGCCCCGCGCAGGAAGGCCAGGCTGATGTCGTCGAGGACCACCTTGCGGCCGTAGGCCTTGTGGACGCGGCTGAGAGAGAAGACGTAGTCGGAGCTCATCGCCGCTGTTGTACGCATACCATGGGGACGGCGCGGCCTTTGGGCCGAGCGCTCCACGGAGGACACCCATGACCACCGGCCTCAAGTCGTGGCTGATCAATGTGTTCTGTGGTCTCGCCGCCTACACGGGCTCCCGCTTCATCTGGGCCGAGAAGGACACCGGCGTCGACCGGCTCCACTGGGAGCTGCTGACCTTCGCGGTCTTCTATCTGATCCTCCAGGCCCTGATCCGCGGCCGCCGGCTGGCCAAGAAGGGCAAGGAGGCCTGAGGAATCGAGCGCGCTGGATCCTGCTGCCTCTCGCCCTCGGCCTGGCGCTGTGGCTGCTCTGGCCTCCCGCCGCAGACGATCCTGATGCGCTCGATGCGGCGGACCCCGACCGCGGCGGCTCCGCACCGAGCGCGCTGACCGCTGAGGGCCTGCCCGGCCCGGGCCTCCAGACCCGGCCTGCCAAGGCCCCGGCGGTCCGCTCCGACGCCCCGCTCTTCAACTGCACGATCACCGTGAAGGGGCCGCTGCGCCAGGAGCGCACCGGCATCCCGGTTGTCGTACGCGATCCGCGGCTGCCCAAGCCCGTGACGCACGTCACGAACCACCGCGGCATGGTGCTGCTCACGGACGTGCCCCTCGATGGCTCCATCGAGGTCGACGTCCTCGCGTCGTGGCGCGACGATGCCGAGGTGCTGGCCTCGCTGAAGCTCGTGAACACGAAGCACGAGGTCTGGTGCAAGCAGGAGCTGGTGCTGGAAGCGCTCTTCCCGGACGCCGAGACGGGGAGATACGTGCGCGATGTCATGTGGCACCCCGCGCCCGCCCTCGCCCAGCCGCCGGCCGCGGAGACCCGGCTGGACCGGCCGATCGCGGCGCTGCCCGGTGACGAGCTCGAGCTCGGCGTGGTCCTTCCGTCGACCGTGCTGCGGGACCACGTCCTGTGGGAGATGCCGCTCTGGAAGACGCGGATCGCCCGGCGTGCATGGCGGCTCCTCGCCGTGGTGCCACTGCGCCGCCACGCCAGGGTGCACGTCCGGGCGCTGGAGCACGACGGGACGCCTGCCGAGAAGGCGCACGTCCAGGGTTTCCACATCGCCGGCAAGAGCATCATGCGCGGGGTCCGCTGGGTGCCCGACCGCGGAGGCATGCTCCTGAGGGGCGTGCCGTTCTTCCGAGATCAGCCGATCGAGGTGCTGGTGACTCGTGAGGCACAGACCTCTGCGATCCAGGCCGAACGTCGGGTCACGCTCGTGGAGGAGTCGCCCGGCCTCGTGCTGCCGACCGGGCGTGGTTACTGGAGTGGACCCAACGCCGCCCTGGGGCATGCGCGGCTGCCACCCACCTGGGAGCAGCTGTGTGTCGTCACCGCGCGCTTCCCCAAGGACAACGCGGCGGTGACCTGGTCCGGCACGATCCGTGACTCCAACGAGTGGGACTCCGACTTCAGCTATCTCGAGCGTGCCCCCGTGGGCACCGTCGAGGTCCTCGTGCTCGACGCGGATGGGCGACCGGTGCCCGGGGCGCAGGTGTGGTGCTGGATCACCGGGCACCTGACCGATGCCGAAGGACGCGCGCGCTGGACCGGCATTCCGGAGGGCAAGCGCGAGGTGCGCCTCGACGAGCCGGGCTACGTGCGCACGACGATGCAAATCGACGTGCGCGCGACGCGCACGCAGCGCGTGACGCTGCGCGAGGCCGAGGGCGGAACCCTGCGCGTGCGCGTGGTGGACAAGGAGGGCGAGCCGCTTCCGTACGCCAGCGTGGACCTGGATCCCAAGGCCGGCTGGATCGACATGACCGGCGCGATCCAGCGCATCGATCCATTCACGAACGTGAAGGGGCGTCGGGTCATGCACCGTGTGCCGGCCGGGACCTGGACCGTGCGCGCCCACTGGGGCGGGCTCGTGGGCAGCGCCGAGGCGAAGGTGGGGGCGGGGAAGTCGGCTGAGGTCGTCATCCGTCTTCAGTGAGGCATCCGCTACACTCCTCCGCCCACCCAGGAGGACCAGCCCCATGCGCGCCGTCGTCATCCGCGAGCACGGCTCCTACGACAAGCTGCTGTTCGAGGACCGCGAGATCCCCGAGCCGAAGGCCGGCGAGGTCCGCATCCAGGTGAAGGCCGCGGGCCTCAACCACCTCGACGCCTGGGTGCGCCGCGGCGTGCCCGGTCACGCGTTTCCGCTGCCCATGGTGCCCGGCTGCGACGGCTCCGGCGTCATCGACGCGCTCGGCGACGGCGTGCAAGGCATCGAGGTCGGCCAACGCGTCGTCATCGCGCCCGGCGTCGTCGAGGGCGACGACGGCGCGACGGCCGCTGGACTCGATCACCTCTCGCCGCGCTACGGCATCTTCGGCGAGACGCGTGACGGCACCTGCGCCGAGTACGTGACGATCCCCGCGCGCAACGCGATTCCCCTCGCGGACCACGTCTCGTTCGAGGACGCGGCTGCGTTCCCGCTCGCGACGCTCACGGCGTGGAACATGGTCGTGCGCCGCGCGCGCCTCAAGCCCGGTGAGACGATTCTCGTGCACGCCGCCGGTAGCGGCGTCAGTACGGCGGCGATCCAGATCGCGAAGCTCTCCGGAGCCTCGAAGGTCATCGCCACGACGTCCTCGCAGGCGAAGGCCGACCGCGCGCGCGAGCTCGGCGCCGACGAGGTCATCGACTACAGCGATCCCGCGTGGTCGAAGCAGGTCAAGAAGCTCACGGGCGGCATCGGCGTCGACGTCGTCGCCGATCACGTCGGGCAGGCGACGTTCGCCAACTCGCTCAAGACGCTCGTGCGCGGCGGACGCTACGTGTTCTGTGGCGCGACGACCGGCCCGAAGGGCGACATGAACCTGAACCTCGTGTTCTTCAAGAACATCAGCGTGCTCGGCAGCACGATGGGCAGCCTCGGTGACGTGCACCGCATCATCAAGCTGCTCGAGGCCGGCAAGCTGCGCCCCATCGTGGACGCGGTCCTCCCGCTCGACCAGGTGGGCGAGGCGCATCGGCGGCTCGAGGAGCGCGAGGTATTCGGCAAGCTGGTCCTGACCCCCTAGGGAGATCCACATGGCCTACGAGACGATCCTGCTGGAGGTGGGGGAGGACGGTGTCGCCGTCCTGACGCTCAACCGCCCCGAGGTACGCAACGCCATCAACCAGCAGATGGTGGACGACCTGCACGCGGCGCTGGGCGAGCTCGAGGCGCGCGACGACGTGAAGGCGCTGATCCTGACGTCCTCCGGCGGCAAGGCCTTCATGTCCGGTGCCGACATCGCCGAGCTGCGGGAGCGCCGCGCGCCCGATGCACTCAAGGGCATCAACGCCAACCTGTTCTCGCGCATGGAGCGCTTCCCGCGTCCCACCGTGGCGGCCATCGCGGGTTGGTGCCTGGGCGGCGGCTGCGAGCTGGCGCTGACGTGCGACTTCCGCGTGGCCGGCACGTCGTCGAAGTTCGGCCAGCCCGAGGTCGGCCTCGGCATCATGGCGGCTGCGGGCGCGACGCGCCGGCTCCCCGCCCTGGTCGGCCTGCGGCACGCGCGCCGCCTGCTCTTCACCGGCGCGATCATCGACGCCCAGGAGGCCGAGACAATCGGACTCGTGGACGAGGTCGTCATGGACGATCACGTGCTGACCGCCGCACGCGACTGGCTCGTCCCGATCCTCGAGCAGGCGCCGGAGGCGGTGAAGCAGACGAAGCGGGCGCTCCAGGCCTGGATCCATGGCAGCGGCGAGAGCGAGCTCCTGAAGCTGGACAACGAGATCCAGTCCGGGCTCTTCGAGCACCCGGACAAGTTCGAGCGCATGACGGCCTTCCTCGAGCGGCGCAAGAAGAAGTAGGGCCGGGCGGGACATCGACCGATCCCAACAGTCGGGCAAGCAGTTCCTGCGGCCCGCCGAAACCCGCCTATGCTCGCCGGGTACTGATCACGGGGGACGCGCCGCGCCGGCCGTGCGGATCCCGGGAGGAATGATCGTGACCATCCGCACCATCTCTCTGCTCGTTCTCGTCGTCGCCGCCCTCGCATTCGCGGGCTGCGCGGCCGGGCCGGGCCACACACGCGCCGCCGGCGCCGGCGTGGGGGCCGCGACGGGCGCCGTCGTCGGAGCCGCTGCCGCAGGTTCCGGCAACCGCGGCACGGGCGCCGTGCTCGGCAGCCTGATCGGCTACATGGTCGGCCGCGATGTCGGTGAGGGCGTGGCGCAGGACCAGGAACGCTGCTGCCCGCCGCCTCCGTGCGAGCCGCGCCGTGTGATCCGCCGCCGCGTCGTCAGGCCGCGCCAGGTGACGGTCTACGAAGAGGTCATCATCGAAGAGGAGGTGCGCTAGCGCGCCACCTCTCGTGTGCTAGCCTTCGCACCCCGTTCACGGGCTGGGAGCGAAGAGCATGAGCATCGAGCGTGTCCTCGTCATCGGCGCCGGCACGATGGGCCACGGAATCGCCCACGTCGCCGCACAGGCCGGCTGTCAGGCGTACCTCTTCGACGTCGACCAGGACGTCGTCCAGGCCGGCCTCGGCAAGGTGAAGGCCAACCTCCAGAAGGGTGTCGATCGCGGCAAGGTCACCCAGGAGGCGATGGACGCCGCGCTTGCCAACCTTCATGCAGCCCCGGCCGACCTCGCCGATGCCGCCAAGGACATGGACCTCGTCGTCGAGGCCGTGCCCGAGCGCATGGAACTCAAGCAGTCGATCTTCGGCACGCTCGGACAGGCGTGCCCCGCGCACGCCATCCTCGCGACGAACACCTCGTCGTTGCCCGTAACCGACATCGCGCAGACCAGCGGCCGACCCGAGCAGGTGATCGGCATGCACTTCTTCAATCCGGTGCACCTGATGAAGCTGCTCGAGATCGTGAAGACCGAGCAGACCTCGGACGAGGTCGTGGCGGCGACGCGTGAGATCGGCGAGCGCTGGGGCAAGACGTGCGTCGTCGTGAAGGACTCGCCCGGCTTCGCCACGAGTCGCCTCGGCCTCGTGCTCGGCCTCGAGGCGATCCGTATGGTCGAAGAGGGCGTTGCGAGCGCGCAGGACATCGACACGGCGCTCGAGCTCGGCTACCGCCACCCGATGGGCCCGCTGAAGCTCACCGACCTCGTGGGCCTCGACGTGCGCCTCGGCATCGCCGATCACCTCGCCGAGGTGCTGGACGACCGCCGCTTCCAGCCGCCGCAGCTGCTGCGCGACATGGTGGCCGAGGGCAAGCTCGGCAAGAAGTCAGGCCAGGGCTTCTACGACTGGAGCACGTAGCCCCAGGTACCCGCTTGATCGGCCCCGCGCCCGGACGTCCAATGCCCGGACACGACGGAGATCGATCATGAGCGCTTCGCTGCCGCCCGCATCGCGTCCCTCCGAGGCCCCCGCGGCCCTCGGCGTCGAGCTGCTCCGCTGGCGCTGCGACCCGGCGATCTTCGACTTCGAGACCACCGCTGAGGTCCCTGCCGCCGAGGGCATCGTCGGGCAGGACGTCGCCGTCGAGGCGCTGCGCTTCGGTCTGGAAACCAGCGCGCCGGGTCAGAACGTCTACGTGCGCGGCCTCACCGGCACGGGCCGAGCCACGCTCGTCCGTCGCCTCCTCGAGGAGATCCGGCCCGGCTGCCCCCTCCCCGACGATCGTGCCTACGTCTACAACTTCGCCCAGACCGATCGGCCGCGTCTCCTCAGCCTGCCGCGCGGCACCGGTGAGACCTTCCGACGCCGCATGGACGGGTTCATCCACTTCGTCAAGGAGGAGCTGGCCGACGGCCTGACGTCCGACGTCGTGAAGGCCCGCTCCGGCGACATCGAGCGCCACGCCGCCGAGGACATGAAGAACGTCGCGCGCCCCTTCGAGGAGCAGCTGCGCGAGGCCGGCCTCACGATGATCATGATCCAAGTCGGCCCCGTCTCGCGACAGGTCATCGTGCCGCTGATCGAGGACCAGCCCGCGCCGCCAGAGCGCCTCGAGGCTCTGCGCCGCGAGGGCAAGCTCACGGACGAGGAGCTCGAAGCCTTCGGCGAGAAGATCGCGCAGTTCACCGAGCGCATGCAGGGCGTCGGCGAGAAGATGCAGCAGATCCAGGGCCAGCGCGTCGAGGCTCTGAACAAGCTCATCGAACAGGAGGCGCAGGCGCTGCTCGAGGGCGCGCTGCGGCCCATCCGCATGGAGTTCACGGGCGCCGACGTCGCGGCCTTCCTCGACGACGTCGTCCAGGACCTGCTCACGCGCCGCCTCGGCCAGCTGGGCGAGGGCGGCGGCTTTGCCGAGCGCTACCGCGTCAACGTCGTGCTGAAGCACAAGCCGACGGACGAGACGCCGGTCGTCGTGGAGCACGCGCCGTCCGTCCAGGCGTTGCTCGGCATGATCGACCGCTCGCTCGATCCGGACGACGAGGTCTACGCACCGCAGATGATGATCCGCGGCGGCTCGCTGCTCCGCAGCGACGGCGGCTACATCGTCATCGAGGCGCGCGACGTGCTGTCCGAGATGGGCGCCTGGAAGGCGCTCATCCGCACGCTGCGCAGCGGACGCATCGAGCTCGCGCCGCCGGACATGCCGCTGCCGTGGCAGGTGCCGGCGCTCAAGCCGGAGCCGATCCCGGTCAACCTGAAGATCATCCTGCTGGGCGACGCGCGCCTCTACTACATGCTCGACGCGGTCGACACCGACTTCCGCGATCACTTCAAGGTGCTCTCGGACTTCGAGACGACCCTGCCTCGCAACGAGCAGGGGCTCGGCTTCTACGCCAGCGTGCTCGCGCGCGTGGCGAGCGAGGAGAAGCTGCCGCCCATGGACCGCACCGCCGTGGCCGCGCTCTGTGAGCACGGCGCGCGCATCGCGGCGCAGGAGGACAAGCTCACGGCGCGCTTCGGTCGGCTGGCGGACCTCGCACGCGAGGCCGCCTACCTCGCCGACAAGGACGCCGAGCGGACCGTCGCAGCCAAGCACGTGGACCAGGCGGTGCGCCGCACCAAGGAGCGCGCGAACCTGCCGGCGCGTCGCTTCCGGCAGATGATCGCCAAGGGCAGCATCCGCGTGAACTCGCAGGGGAAGCGCGTGGGCGAGGTGAACGGCCTTGCGGTCATGTCGGCCGGCGCGCTCACGTACGGCTTCCCCAATCGCATCACGGCGACGATCGGCGCCGGCTCGGCCGGCACGATCAACATCGAGCGTGAGGCGGAGCTCAGCGGAGCCATCCACACGAAGGGGTTCTACATCCTGGGCGGTCTGCTGCGCTACCTGCTGCGCACCGAGCATCCGCTCGCCTTCAGCGCGTCCATCGCGTTCGAGCAGAGCTACGGCGGCATCGACGGCGACTCGGCGTCGGGCGCCGAGATGTGCTGTCTGATCAGCGCGCTCACGGACATCCCGATCCGCCAGGATCTCGCCATGACGGGCGCCATCGACCAGGTCGGCAACATTCTCCCGATCGGTGCGGTCAACGAGAAGATCGAGGGCTTCTTCGACACGTGCATGGACTGCTGCGAGCTG
This sequence comes from Planctomycetota bacterium, assembly GCA_030065025.1. Lineage (GTDB taxonomy): Bacteria > Planctomycetota > PLA2 > PLA2 > JAEUHO01 > JAHEIK01. The sequence continues at coordinate 15,101 of JASJDY010000084.1, read as the reverse complement.
ACCGGCACGCAGGGCGTCATCATCCCCAAGACGAACGTGGGGGATCTCATGCTGCGTGCCGACGTGGTCGACGCGTGCGAGCACGGGCGCTTCCACATCTACGCCGTGGACACGATCCACGAGGCGCTCGCGCTCTTCATGGGCCACGAGGTGGGGCGTCTGGGCGACGACGGCACGTACCCCGAGGGCACGCTCCTCCGACGGGCCGTGGACAAGGCCCGGGACTACTGGGCGATGGCGATCCGGAGCAAGCCGGAGTCCTAGCCCTTGCGGCGCGCGCTCGGTGACGGTGACGTGCCGTCGACCTTTACTCGGACCATGAGATCCGCGAGCACGCTGAGGCACTCGGCGTCGTCGACAGTGCGCCCAAGCTGCACGCCGAGCTTCTGCTTGACGAGGTCGAACTTGTGGCGGGTGCGCGGGCCCATCGAGATCGAGACGGTGTGGAGGACGTCAGGCCGGCCTGTGGGCTCGCCGAGCAGCGGCGGCCTGCCGGGAGGCGCCCGCTCGGGGCACGACTGGGAACGGGCCTGTTCTAGCCAGGCCTCCTCTTGATTCGGGAGGCCCTGTGCCTCCATCTCGGACTGGTAGTGGGCGAGGATGCGCTCACCTGCCTGGTGTAAACGCATGCCTTGGGCGAGCCGCGCGTGGACCTCGTCGACCGTGAGACCGGGACGGAGATCGACCGCAGCGAGGGCCTCTCGGGCCTCGTGGAGGGGGAGCATGGGCTGTTTCCCTGAAGCGGGCTGCGGTCTTCAGAGATACTAACAAAAATAAAACGTCAGCCAAGCGCCAATTGGCACGAATCGCGCCGAACGTTCGGCACATTGCGTCCGAATCCCGGCGTCAGGCGCTCACATCTTCCGGATGCGGTAGATGCCCGTGAACGTCGCGACGTAGAGCGAGCCGTCCGGCGCCAGGCAGATCGCCAGCGGGTGGTTGCGGCCCGCGATGTCCTCGAGCTGCGCGAACTCGGTCTCGTTGTCGATGTCCGACGGGTTCGGGTTGATGCCGGACATCTCGAAGCGGCGGATCAGGTGGTCGTCGTACGAGCAGAAGAAGAGGTCGTCGACGAACTCCGCGCCCCAGCCCGTGCCGTCGTGCCAGCACAGGCCGGTCGGCACGATCACCGAGGGCCAGTTCTTGATGCGGTTGCCGACGTCGATCGGCGGCGGAGTGCCGCCCCACTCGAAGTGCTTGCCGGGCTGTAGCTCGTTGAACTCGTCGTTCGCGGCTGGGCCGTTGTCGCCACCGTAGAGCCCGCCCGCCGTGGGATGTACGGCGAGACCGAAGGTGTTGCGCAGGCCGCGGCACCACTCCGGATCGTCAGCCGTCGGATTGCCCGTGGCCGCGACCGCCGGGATCACGCTCACGTTGTAGCGCAGGACCTTACCCGCGAGGCTCACGCTCGTGTCGGCGTCCGCGTTGGACGCGTTGTTGACGTCGCCGATGCTGACGAAGAGGTTGCCGTTCAGATCGAAGCAGATCTCGCCGCCGTTGTTGATGGCGTTGCCCGACGGCGCGATCGGCAGGTTGTCCAGCACGATCGTCTCGTTCGTGCCGACGTTCCCGACCGCCGTGTAGCGCCGGATCTGCATGCGATCGACGGTGGGGCCGATGCCCGCGACGCAGGCCAGCACGTACACATACGGCGTGAGGCTCGTGTCGAAGTCGGGCGCGAGGCAGAGCCCCAGCAGCCCGTTGTGGCCACCCGTCAGGACGCTGATGGTGGCGAAGGGGGCGGCCTGCAGCCCTCCGTTCGCCGGATCGATCACGCGCACGTTGCCCGTGTCCACCTCGGTGAAGAAGACGCGGCCGTCGCCGGCGGGCGCTGCCACGACCTTGCCGTGCTTGACCGGTGTCATCGCCGGGTTTTCGTGCACGGTCTCGACGGTGAAGCCGGCCGCGACCACTTCGAACGGCCCCGCCCAGATCGCGATCGTTACGTTGTCGCTCGTCTGGCCGTCGGCGTTGGCGGCCGTGATGACGTGCTGCGTCGCCGGGCCCTCGGTCGTGGGGGTGCCCGAGATCGCGCCGGTGGTCTGGTCGAGGCTCAGGCCTGCGGGCAGCGGCGGGATCGACGTGAACGACGTGGGCGCGCCGCCGCCCACCGTGGCGGTGTTCGGCGTGATTGCGGCGCCCTCGCGGTAGGCGATCACGTCCTGCGCGTACTGCAGGTCCGTAGGGGGCGACGACGGAGGGGTGCCGCCCCCTCCGCCGCCGCCGCAGGCGACCGCCGTGGCCAGGTACAAGAGAACGGCGGTCACCAGGGGGATGGTGTGTCGGTGCATGGGCTCGGGAAGCTCCGTGGCATCAGACGTAGTTGAGAGTCGTGTTGATGTCCTGGGACTCCGGGAACACCGTCGCGGCGTTCTCGCCCATGTGGTTCGCAACGGCCTCCTTGAAGATGTCGCGGTAGTCCAGCCCGTAGCCGAGCCAGTTGTTGTCCGCGACGTCCGACTCGGTCACGGGCGGGCCGTAGATGCCGCCGTTCAGCGCTCCGCCGAGGGCGAAGAACATGTTCCCGTGGCCGTGGTCGGTTCCGTCAGAGCCGTTCTGGAAGTTGCGCCGCCCGAACTCGCTCGAGATCAGGATCAGCGTGTCGTTCCACACACCCATGTCGATGCAGTCGTCGACGAACGCGCCAATCGCACCGTCCATGCGGGCAATGAGGTTGGCTTGGTTGCCGGTCTCGTTGCCCTGGTTGCCGTGCGTGTCCCAGCCGCCGAAACCGGTCATGAAGATCTCGGTCTCGAAGCCGCCACGGATCAGCATCGCCGCGTCCCGCATGTAGCGACCGGGCGTGGTCAGGCTGCCGCGGCTGTTCACGGGATACGTGTCCTTGAAGGGCGAGCCCGTCACGTCGTCCAGGTACTCGGCCACGGCCGTCTGGATCTGGTCCGTGAGCACGATGCCCTGGTCGAGCGCGGTCTTGGCTTCCGTCGTGAGCGTGTCGCCCGAGAAGGACTGCAGCACGTCGCCCAGCGCCGCCAGTCGGTGCTGGTGGTCGTTGCTGCTGATGCTGCTCCGCGAGAAGTTGAAGCTCGAGAGCGAGCCCGCGAGGAACGGGTTCGTCGAACCGCCTTCGAACTCCAGCGGACGCCCGAGGCCGAGCGACGCGGCGCCCATGGGCGTCGTCGCGTAGTTGTCGGCGTAGCGCGCGATCCAGCCGCTCTCGGAGATACCGAGGGAGTTGAAGTCGTAGCGCACGCCCCAGCTGTGGATGTCCTGGGAGATGAAGTGGCTCAGGTTGCGGTCGGGGTAGCCCACCATCCGGAAGGCCGCAGCCTGGCCCGCGTTGAACAGGGCCGCCATACGCGTCATGCTCGGATGCAGCTTGTAGTCGGGATCACCGATGTCGAGCGCGTTGCCCGGCTGGATGGCGATCGTCGAGCGCCGGTTGTAGTAGGCGTTGTTCGTGACGGGCACGAGCAGGTTGAGACCGTCGTAGCCGCCGTAGCAGAAGATCGAGACGATCCGCTTGTGATTGGCGAGCGGCGCGCCGCTCGCCGTCGGGATCATCCCGCGGCCCAACGGCCCGAGGGCCGCGATGCCCGCACCCGCGAGGGTGTAGCGGAGGATGTCGCGCCTGGAGACGCTCTTCGGAAGATGACGCTTACGCTTGCACATGGTGTGACTCCTTCCTCTAGCGCGTCTGGTACGTGGGGTGTTGACCGAGGATCCAGAGCAGCCCCCGTACGCGCTGCTCGGCCTCGCCGGCGTCGCCGACCGGATCGAAGGGATCCGGGTTGGCGGTGCCGCTGTTGTCCCGCTCGGTGTCGAGGTACGTGACGAGCGTCGTCCGCTCGGCGGCGGACAGCTGCACGTTGAGGCGCTCGGCCAGCGAGTCCACCGTCTCGGTGGAGGTCGCCGCCGGTGCCGGCAGGAGATCGAGCGCCGTGATGCCCAGCGCCTGCTGGTCGCTCTGCTCCTGTTCGGTCAGGTAGTTCAGCAGGTTGGCGCGGTCGACCATGCCCTGCGCGGACAGCCACTGCGTGCCACCCGGCCAGCCGTCGACGGTCGGCGGCTGCGTCGGCCGGTGCCCCATCAGGCGCAGGCGATCGTCGATCGTGCCCTCGGAACCGACGAGGTTGGTCGCGCGCATGAAGCCGACGACGTGCTCGACCGGGCCCTTCACGAAGCCTTCCTTCGCCTTGGAGGAGAAGAACGCCTCGCTCTGGAACAGCTTCATGAGCACCGGCTTGAGCTCCCAGCCGCCGTCCCGCAGGTCGTTGGCGAGCTCGTTGATCACCACCGGATCCGGATCCGCGTAGCAGAAGTACTCGAGCAGCGAGCGCACGATCCACTGGCCGACACGGCTCACGCCGGTGCTCGCTTCGTTCGTCGTGAGAACGATGTCCACCATCGCCTCGTAGTCGTCGGTCTCACCCGCGCCCGCGGTCTGGGCGGGGATGGTCTGGCCGAGGACGATCTTGGCGTCGTGGTCGTGGCGGTTCGGGTCGAACTCGATGAAGTTCAAGCCCGTGTTCGAGTCGAAGCGCTGGCGGTAGCCCGTGAAGGCGCGCGCGCCCTCCACGATGTCCTGCTGGTCGTACTCGATGTCGACGCCGAGGCAGAACAGCTCGAAGAACTCACGCGAGAAGTTCTCGTTCGGCTGCGAGTCGGTGTTGCTGATGCCGTCGAGCCAGACGAGCATCGCCTTGTCGCGGGTCATGTCGATCAGCAGCTGGCGCAGGTTGCCCGCGCCGTTGTGACGCCACAGGTTGAGATGCTCGATGAAGTAGTGGCGGTTTGCGCCTCCGAGCACCGTGGTCGCCGTGGCGAAGTGATCGTGCCACTTGAAGGCCAGGTTCTCCTGGAACGGGTTGCCGTTGTTCATGATCAGGTAGAGGTAGTAGCGCGCGAGATCACGCTCGGACGGGAACAGCCCCTCGGGATCGTTGGTCGCATCCACGAGGTAGGCGTTCTTCGCGTCGTTCTCGAGCGTGCTCGTGTCGCCGAAGGTCGTCATCGCGTCCACGAACGCCGCGAAGCCGCCGCCTCCGATCTGGTCGTAGTGCGTCTGGCTGAACCCGAAGTGCGTGCGGTCGAGGAAGTGGCGGATGTCGGCGTCGGTGAGGCTGTCCTTGACGAGGAGCGACTTCGACTCCTCCCAGCGCACCTCGATGTTGATCATGACGCTGTCGAGGCCGCCGCCGTTCTCGGCCGTGATCTCGTAGTCTCCCGCGGGGACGGGCCCTGTCGGCGTTCCACTGATCGTGCCGTCCGCGCCGAGCACCAGGCCGCTGGGGAGCGCCGGGTTGCACGTCCACGTGTCGACGGGATCGCCGTCCATCGTGGGCACGTTCGGTGTGATCGGGGCGTCCGTGCGGTAGAGGACCGGCGACGCGGCGTACGTGAGATTGGACGGGGCAACGATCGGCGGAGCGCCGCCGCCGCCACCGCCGCAGGCGGTCAGGAAACCGGCCGCCGCGAGGAGCAGGAGAACCGCGGTCGCTGCGGTGCCGGCGGGTCGCCGGTCGCGCGGGCGCGGGGGGAGCGTTCTGGCATGCATCCTATGCCTCCCGGGTTGTGGGCGCGGTCAGGGAGCTCGCACCCTGGATGGGCTGTCGTGCGCGACCTCGAGCCCCGGTGGTCCCCTCGGAAGCCTGCGCACTCTGCATAGTCCTACCCGGCTCGGGCCGGACAGGTTTCCCTGCAGTGGCGCAAAGCGCGTGAAGCGTGCTCATGGTGGGGCTGGAAGCTCGAGAGTCAGGGTCTTCCGCCGCATCCGGGCATCTCAGGTCCGTCCATCGACCACGTGTACAGGCGACGTGAGATGTTTCCATCGCTACCTGCGTCCTGCTTAACGGATCTTCAGATCCGCGGCGGTACCCTCTCGCGCATGAGCACTCCCAAGGTCCTACGTCCCGACGCCCAGCGTGTACGCGAGGCCCTGGTCGCGCGCCGCGAGCGCTTGCGCTCAGCGTGGGCCGAGCACGATGAGTGCGGCGACGCGATCGTGTTCGTACCGAGCGGCCTGGTGGTCGGGATCGAGGGCTCCGACCAGCCGTACGAGTTCCGCGGGCACGATGACCATGCGTACCTCGCGGGCGCCCGCGAGCCGGGGCAGGTGCTCGTGCATGATCCGGAGGAGGGCTGGACGCTCTTCGCGCACGAAGCGTCCCAGGAGGACCGCGTGTGGCACGGCGCCACACCGGAGCCCGAGGCGCAGGCCGAGGCGCTCGGCGTCGAGCGCGCCCAGCCGACCGACGAGCTCGGCGCCTGGCTTGCCGACCGCGCAGGTCGTCCCGCCGCGCTGCTCGGCAGCCGCGACGTGCTCGAGCGGCCGATCGGCTACGGCCTCCACCCCGGGGATCTCGAAGCGCTGGCCTTCGACGCCGATCTCAGCGAGCGCGTCGAGGCTCGCGTTCACCAGGCGCGTCGCCGCAAGGACGAGGTCGAGCTCGGGTTCCTGCGCGCTGCCGCAGCCTGCTCGGCCGCGGGCCATCAAGCGGGCATGGAGCGGGCACGGACCGGCATGAGCGAGCGCACGCTGCAGGTCGAGATCGAGACCGGCTTCCGGCGCGCGGGCGCCGAGCGACCGGCGTACGCGACCATCGCCGTCGGCGGTCCGAACACGGCCGTCCTGCACGCGACGCCCGGCGATCGCACCTTGCAGGACGGCGACCTCGTGCTCGTCGATGCAGGCGCCGAGGTCGGCGGCTACGACAGTGACGTCACGCGCACCTGGCCCGTCGCGTCCGCCTTCACGCCTTCGCAGCGCGCGCTCTACGAGATCGTGTTGGAGGTGCAGCAGGCCGCCATCGGAGAGGTGGCCGCCGGCGTCGAGTTCCGCGAGCTGCACCTCGCCGCGTGTCGTCGTCTTGCCGCCGGCCTCGTCGACTTCGGGTTGCTGATCGGTGATCCCGACGGCCTCGTCGAGCGCGACACGCACGCGCTGTTCTTCCCGCACGGCCTGGGGCACATGCTCGGGCTCGCCACGCACGACGTGGGCGGGTGGGCGCCCGGACGCGAGCGCAGCGACCGTCCCGGCCTCAAGTACCTGCGCATCGACACGCCGCTCGCCGCGGGCGACGTCGTGACGATCGAGCCGGGCCTCTACTTCGTTCCCGCGCTCCTGGCCGACGCAAACCTGCGGCACGAGCACCACGACGCCGTGAACTGGGAGCTGGCCGACACCATGGCGCAGTGGGGCGGCATCCGCATCGAGGACGATGTGCTGGTGACGGAGGACGGGCGCGAGGTGCTGACGGCGGCGATTCCGAAGACGGTGGACGGGATCGAGGCGATGCGGGCCAGCTGATGAACGTCCGCAAGATCACCGCCTCAGACGAGTCTGCGCTCCTCCGCTTCCTGCACAGCCGGCCGGACACCACGATGTTCCTGCAGGGGAACCTCGCCGCCGCCGGCCTGGTCGACGAAGGCGAGCGGTTCCAGGGCACGTACGCCGCCGCGTTCGAAGGCGACGAGGTCGTCGCGGTGGCCGCGCTCTACTGGAATCGCAACCTCGTGATCGAGGCGCCGCGCCACCTGGAGGATGTGGTCCGCGAGACGTTGCGTGCTGCGCCTCGTCCGCTGCAGGGCCTGACCGGCATCCATGCCCAGGTCGTGGAAGCGCGGCGGCTGCTGGGGCTCGAGGACGCGCCGACGACGATGGACAGCAAGGAGATCCTCTACAGGCTCCTGCTGTCCGACCTCCGCGTGCCTGAAGCGCTTGCGGCAGGACGCGTCACCTGTCGGCGCGCGACCCCCGATGACCTGCCCGTGCTCGTGCCGTGGGGGCGGGCCTACCGCAGCGAGGCGATCGGACTGCCTGACGACCCGTCGGCGGAGTCCGAGGTCGAGACATCGATGCGCTCGGGCATCGCAGGCCGGCGCCTGTGGATCCTGCACGCAGGCGAGGAGCCGGTGGCGATGACGGGGTTCAACACGCAGACGCCGGCGTGCGTGCAGGTGGGCGGTGTCTACACGCCGCCGGAGCTGCGCTCCAACGGCTACGCGCGTGCGGCAGTCGCGGGATCGCTTCGCGATGCACGCGCGGAAGGCGCCGAGCGCTCGATCCTCTTCACGGGCGAGGACAACCCCGCGGCGCAGGCGTGCTACGTGAAGCTCGGCTACGAGCCGGTGGGGGACTATCACCTGCTCCGTTTGGAAGAACCGATGTAGGCCATCTTGCGGCCGTTCGCGTGCCGCCCTACCGTGCGCGGATGCGAGTCGTCCGTGTCCTGCCCGCCGCGCTGCTGCTCCTGTTGGCGATCGGCTCCGCTGCAGCGCGCGAGGCGCGGACGCGTACCGTCACGATCGCCCCGGGGGAGACGTGGGCCACCCCCGCCTACGTGCGCGATAGCGGTCTCTCGGGACCGTCGGTGGTCATCGTCGCGGGGATGCACGGCAACGAGCCGGCGTCCACCTACGCGGCGGCCCAGATCCGCCATTGGCCCATCCGCCGCGGCCGCCTCACGGTCATCCCGCGAGCCAACGTCGACGCGCTCGAGGCCTACAAGCGCCGCACGCCCGGCGTGGACAAGAGCCGCGGTGATCTCAACCGCAACTTTCCGCGCGCCGACCGCGACGAGCAGCCCCGCGGCAAACGCGCGCGGGCGCTCTGGCTCTTCCTGCGCTCCATGCGACCCGACTGGGTCGTGGACCTGCACGAGGGCTCCGACTTCCACCGCGTGAACAAGAAGAGCGTCGGTAGCTCCGTCATCACGGGGAAGAGCGCCGAGGCACAGACGGCGGCGACGTTCCTGCTCGACGCCGTCAACGCGACGATCAGCAAGTCGAGCCGGCGCTTCGTGCGGTTGGGGCCGCCGGTGGACGGCGGCATCGCGCGCGCAGCGGCCGAGCACCTCGGCGCGAAGGCGCTGCTGCTCGAGACCACGTGGACCCAGCCGCGCTCGCTGCGCGCGCGCCAGCACCGGCTGATGGTGCACCGGCTGCTGCTGCACCTCGGGATGATCGCGCACGACTTCCCCATAGACACGCTGCTGCCCGCCAAGCCGCTCCAGGGTCAGACCGTGGTCGGGCTCTACGACGCGGGCGGCACGGGCGGCAACGGCGTGCCCTACATCTGGAAGCAGCTGCGCCGTCGCGAAGACCTGCACGTGCTGCGCGTAGGCCCACCCGAGATCCGCGCCGGTGCGTTGGCGGGCTTCGACGTCGTGATCTTCCCCGGCGGCACGGGTAGCGGCCAGGGGAGCGCGCTAGGCGCCTCCGGCCGGCAGGCTCTCAAGCGCTTCGTCGAGGCGGGTGGCGGCTACGTCGGCGTCTGCGCCGGGGCCTATCTGGCGTGCACGAGCTTCTCGTGGGGTGCCAAGCTCCTCGACGCGCGCACGCTCTCGCCCAAGTGGCGCCGCGGCAAGGGCACGCTCGAGGTCGAGCTGACCGAGCGTGGCCGCGAGATCTTCGGAGTGCGTAAGGCCCCCCTGAAGGTCCTGTTCCACAACGGGCCCGTGCTCGGCCCCGCCGGCTCGGAGACGCTGCCGGACTTCGAGCCACTAGCCCTCTTCCGCACGGAGGTTGCCCAGAACGGCACCCCCAAGGGGCTCCAAGTCGGCACGCCGGCCATCGCGAGCGGCCTCTGCGGCGAGGGCCGGGTGATCGTCTTCAGTCCGCACCCGGAGCAGACGAAGGGCCTCGAGTGGCTCCTCGAGCGCGGCGTGCGCTGGGCGGCGGGTGCGCGGTGATGCGCACGCTGATCCTGCTGCTGCTGCTTTGCGCGGTCCTCGCTGCGGTCGAGGACGGCGAGAGCGCCGGTGTCACGTGGCTCACGGACCTCGACGCTGCACGTGCCGCGGCGCGCGAGACGGGCCGGCCCATCGTCGCCGTGTTCCGCTGAGAGTCGTGAAGGGACTGCGGGTCCTTCGACGGGCAGGTCGTCCGTTCCTCTTCCGAGCTCACGAAGGCACTCGAGCCGTACGTCTGCGTGCGCATCACGAACATGAAGGGCGTCGACGTCCGCACCTACGACTTCGACTTCGACCTCACCCTCGCCGTGCTCCTCATGAACGCGGACGGCACGATCTACCACCGCTACGGTGCACGGGACGGGACGGATCCCCAATCCCACACGTCCGTGAAGAGCTTCGTCGACGTGCTGCGCAAGACGCTGCCGGCGCACGCCGCCTACCAGAAGAACCCGTCGCCGCCCGCGAAGCGTGAGCCCCTCAGCGTCGATCGCATGCCTTGGATGAAGGCGCGGCCCAAGCAGCCGGAGTGCTACCACTGCCACATGGTGAACGATGCGGTGACGGAGGGGGCCAAGGACCTCGGGACGTTCCGCCGGCAGATGGCCTGGCGCTACCCGGATTCGAGCGAGCTCGGCTTCACGGTCGAGCGCGACGACCAGGCGGTGGTCGCTGCCGTCACACCGGAATCGCCGGCGGCCACGGCGGGACTTCGCACGGGTGATCGCCTGCTGCGCATGGAGAGCCGGCGGATCCTCACGCTGGGCGACGTGCAGCGCGTGCTGCACGAGGCGTCGCCGCAGGCCACGCGCATCCCGTTGCAGGTCGAGCGCGCCGGCAAGAGCGTCAGGACCACACTTCGCGCGCCGAAGGGCTGGAAGGAGCCCAGCCCGCGCAACTTCGCGTGGCGGGCGAGCAAGTGGAGGCTCTCGCCGAAGCCCGGCTTCGGCGGCCGCCGGCTGGGTGCCGCTCAGCTGCGCACGCTCGGGCTCGACGAGAAGGCGTTCGCCTTCCGCGTCAACTACCTCGTCACGTGGGGCGAGCACGCGCACACGGGACGCAACGCCGCGAAGGCCGGCATCCGCAAGGGCGACGTGATCCTCGCGACGGGCGGCAAGAGCGACTTCCACAGCGTGGCGGAGTGGCACGCGTGGTTCCGGCTGAAGCTGAGGGCGGGCCAGGAGGTGGCCGTCAAGCTGCTGCGCGGACGCACGGAGAAGACGGTCACGCTCCCCGTCGTCGACTGAGCCCTCGAGCTGCGTACACTGTCGCGCCCCCAGGAGAAGCACCCATGCAGCTGAGCCGCGTCTCGCTCGTCCTGTCCCTCGTCGTCCTGCTCGCCGCGTGCGGCGGCAAGGAGGAAGCCGATCTGAAACCCGAAGTCGTCTCGGAGTCCGTGAGCTACACGCACGACGGCGTCGAGCTCGAGGGCTACCTCGCCTACGACAAGAACCGCGAGGGCAAGCGCCCGGGCATCCTCGTGATCCACGAGTGGTGGGGGCTGCAGGACCACCCGAAGGAGCGCGCGCGCCGGATGGCGGAGCTCGGCTACGTCGCGTTCTGCGTCGACATGTACGGCAGGGGCAAGGTCTCCGACGAGGTGCCCCAGGCGCAGGCGTGGTCGGGCGCGTTCTACGGCGACCGCGCCGGCTTCGGGCGCGCGCGACTCCAGGCCGGCTACGACGTGCTCGCGAAGCACGAGCGCGTGGATGCCTCGAAGATCGGCGCCATGGGCTTCTGCTACGGCGGCACCGTCGCGCTGGAGGCCGCGTGGGCGGACATGGGCGTGAAGGGCGTCGTCGCGTTCCACGGCAGCCTCACGACGCCCGGCGAGAGCGACAAGGTCACGGCCGCGGTGCTCGTCTGCAACGGCGCCGACGACGTCTGGGTCACCAAGGAGATGATCGGGGCCTTCGAGACGTCGATGGCCGAGCGCGGCATCGAGTACGACCTCGTTTCCTACGAGGGCGCCGTGCACGCGTTCACGAACCCCGGCGCCAGCGACCGGGGCATGGACAACGTCGCCTACCACAAGGCCGCCGACGAGAAGTCCTGGGAGGCCATGAAGGCGTTCTGGGAGAAGCACCTGCAATAGGGTGTCGCCACGCACCCCGACACTGGGCATGGAGGTATCCATGCCCGAGTGGTTCGACAAGTGGCTGAAGTCGCTCGAGGTCCTCTCCTGGTGGGAGGTCTTGATCTACAGCGTCGTCGCCGCGTTCCTCGTGCAGTTCGTCGTGACCCGCGTCGTGCGCATGGTCACGCACCGCACCAAGAACGAGCTCGACGACAAGGTCCTGTCGGCGCTGCGCTGGCCGCTGTTCCTCACGGTGCTCTTCGTGGGCTTCAGCGTGATGCTGAAGGGCCTCGAGCCCTCCGATCCCGGGGTGAACGCCAGCAAGGCACTGCGCGAAGCGTTCCAGTCCGACTACGGAACCTGGAGCACATGGACCCCGCGCGCGACGTCGCTCATGGTCACGATCGCCATCCTGTTCTGGATGCGCGCCTTCATGAAGATCAGCGACGCGGTCCTGACCGGCCTCGCCCGGCGCGTCGACGACTTCAAGTGGATCGAGCCGCGCACGCTGCCGCTCTTCGAGATCGTCACGAAGCTCTTGATCGTGGGCTTCGCGATCTACGGTCTCATGTCCGCGTGGCACATCGACCTCACGGCGTGGCTGGCGTCGGCCGGTATTCTCGGCATCGCGATCGGCTTCGCGGCCAAGGACACGCTCGCGAACCTGTTCGCCGGCATCTTCATCCTCGCCGACGCGCCCTACAAGCTGGGTGACTTCATCGTGCTCGAGACGGGCGAGCGCGGCAAGGTGACCGATATCGGTATCCGCAGCACGCGCATCCTGACGCGCGACGACATCGAGATCACGCTGCCCAACGGCCTCATGGCCAACTCCAAGATCATCAACGAGTCGAGCGGGCCGTACGTGAAGCGGCGTCTGCGCGTGCCGCTGGGCATCGCCTACGGCTCCGACGTCGACAAGGCCCGCGAGGTGATGCTCGAGGCCGTCAAGGCGTGCGACATGCTGGCGCCGTCGCCGCCGCCGAACGTGCGCTTCCGCGGCTTCGGCGACTCGGCGCTCGACTTCGAGGTGCGCGGCTATCTGCGCAAGCCGGTCGACTACGGGCGGGCGCTGGACCAGGTGTGTACGGAGCTGAATCGCGCCCTGAACGAGGGCGGGATCGAGATCCCCTTCCCGCAGCGAGTGCTGCACGTGACGCGGAGCGACGCAGCCGAGGCGTGACTACGGCGCCTTCGTCACCACCGTGCACGTGCCGCCCGTGGCCTTGGCCAGGTCGCGCATGAAGCGCTTGACGGGATCGAGGCTCGCGTCCGGTAGGCCGTCCGGGAACTCGTCCTCGAGCGTCAGCGCGAAGGTGTGGATGACCACCCGTCGGTAGCGGTTCCAGCCGCCCACGCTCTGCAGGATCGCCTCGGGCACGATCGGCTCGCCGTCCGACGCCAGGCCGTCCGTCAGCAGATAGACCGTGTCCATGCGCGGGTTCTCGGCGAAGGCCTTCTCGAGCGCCGCTGCCATGTACGTGCCGCCCTGCGGATCGGTCAGGGCCTTGTCGACCCACGTGCGCGCCTTGACGAGATTCGCCTTCGTCGCGAGGACCTCACCACGACGCCAGGCCCGGACCTTGTCCGAGAAGACGATGACGTTGAAGAGCGTCTTCTCGTCGAGATTGCCGAGTGCGCGGCGTAGCTCGCGGCGCGCGACGTCGATGCGCGCCTTGCCTGCCACGCGGGGCATCGCCATGGAGCCCGAGATGTCCACCACGAAGATGAGGCGGTCGGAGTGGACGTTGACGCCGTAGTACGTGACGACGCTGCTGGAGGGCGACGGCTTGAGACCGCCGCGTGTCGTGGACCGGCGCTTCCACCACAGCAGCCAGTCGCGCGGGTCGTAGCCGAGGTCTCGATGTGAGAGCGCGCGCAGCGCGGTGTGGGCGACCGCGCGCGTCTTGATGTGCGGATCCTCGAGGCGTGCGGCGACGTCCGGCAGCAGTTCCTCCATGCGCGCCTCGCCGATGGAAGCCGCCGCTCGCTGGCGCACGACCGGCTCGTCGTCGGTGAGGAGGTCCTTCAGCGTGCCGCGCACGTTCACGTCGTACGGCTGCTGCCACGCCATGACGTCTGCGACGGCAAGGCGGACGCGCCAGTCCGCGTGTTCGGCGGCGCGCAGCAGGAAGGTGCGGACCGGGCGGCCGTTGATGCTGCCGAGCGCGCGGACCGCGGCGTGGGCGATCGCCTTGCCGTCGCGCTTCTCGTGCCACGCGTCGTAGAGCGCCACGGCACGCTTCAGCGCGCGCGGATCTGCGTGCGCGTACTGCGCGTCCAGCGCCGCCTGGGCCACAGCGGGGCTCGTGTGCTCGAGGGCATCCGTCGCCAGCCAGGTCAGGACGGCTTCGCCGTCGGCGCCGCTGAACGCGTCGCCGAGGGCCTGGACCAGCACGGGCACCGGACGCTTGGCCACGATCGCGGCCAGGGCGCGCGCCGTCGCGAGATCGAGGCGGCGGCCGAGCCCGAGCACGGCGAGCGCGCGGTCGTCGACGACCTTGCTCTCCCGCGCGATCTTCAGCAGCGCCTTGCGGGCCGCGGGGTGGTCGAGCTTCGCGAGGTCGCGGATGGCGTCCATGCGCGCCGTGAACGCGGTGTGCCCCTTCTTCGACTGGAGGTCCTCGTAGCGCGCGTGCAGACTCTTCACCTGCGTCGCCGTGACGTCTCCGGCCGCGGCGGGCGCCAGCAGTGCGAGTCCCAGGACCCCGAGCAGGATCATCGCGGCCAGGGGCAGCGGGCGGGGTCGGGAGGCGCTCAAGGCGATGTCCTTCAAGGTGCAATCCTACCGGATCATCGACCATCCGACGTTTACGCTTGCGTGACACTGCGGGGGCACTTACCGCGACGATGCAGCGCATGACCAGCGCCGGACGTCGCTCGCTGACCGCCACCCTGCTGCTCGGTGGTGGTGTGTTGTTGGGGCTGCTGGGCTTCCGCCACCTTGCCCTCGAACGCGAACAGACGGACCGCCGCGCACGCGCGCTCGAGCAACGGCGCCTCGCCGAGGCCGTGGCGAACGCTCCGCGGCTCGCGCGCCAGCCGGCCGGGGGACCGGAGCAGGCGTGGCAGCTCGAACCGGGCACCCTGCGCGGCACGGACGCGCCGCTCTCCGCCGAGCTGGCCGGCGCGCTCGAGAACGCACGCTCGGCCGCGCCTTCGCCGCTCGCGCGGCTCACGCGCTGGCAGCATCTGGCGAGCGACGATCGCCCTGCGTGGCTCCGCCACATCGCCTCGTACCACGCCGGCGTCGCGGCTCTCGCCCTCCGGGACCACGCGGAGGCGGAGCGCCGTTTCCGTGTCGCGCTCGAGGCCCACCCGCTGCTCGTGAGCGACAAGGTGCGCGTGCGTGCTGCGAGCCTGCAGCATCTCGC
>JASJDY010000083.1 GCA_030065025.1 Planctomycetota bacterium | reverse complement strand
AACGTCGCCCACGCCCGCGAAGCGTTCTGCAGTCTCGACTTCCTCGTCGTGCAGGACATCTTCCTCACGGAGACAGCCGAGGCCGCGGATGTCGTGCTGCCTGCGACGAGCTACTTCGAGAAGACAGGCACGTACACGAACACCGACCGCCGCGTGCAGCTCGGCGTGAAGGCGCTCGAGCCGCCGGGCGAGGCGCGCCTCGATTGGGAGATCCTGTGCGACGTCATGACGCGCATGGGCTACCCGCAGAAGTACGACAGCGTCGAGGAGGTGTGGAACGAGCACCTCGCGCTGAACGACAGCTACAAGGGCCTCACGTACGACCACCTCGGCGGCCCCGGCAAGCTGTGGCCGTGCGAAGACCCCGAGACGTCGGACGGCGAGGTCGTCCTCTTCGGCGACGGCTACCCCACGCCCTCGGGCCGCGGGAAGTTCTCGCCGGCGGAGACCATCCCGCCGGCCGAGCTGCCGAGCGCCGAGTATCCGTTCGTCCTGAACACGGGCCGCTCGCTGCAGCACTGGCACACCGGCTCGATGACGCGCCGGGCCAAGGCGCTCGACGCGATCCGGCCTGAAGCCGCCTGCGAGATCCATCCGGACGACCTCCAGGCGCTCGGTGTCGAAGATGGAGGCTTCGTGCAGCTGACCACGCGGCGCAACAGCCTCCGCGTGAAGGCGCGCGCCTCGACGCGCACGTCGAAGGGCAGCGTCTTCCTCCCGTTCAGCTTCCGGGAGGCGGCGGCCAACCTGCTCACCACCGACGAGCTCGACCCGTTCGGCAAGATCCCGTCGTTCAAGTACGCTGCCGTGCGCGTCGAACCTGCCTGAGGCCACCACCCCATGAGCCGCGCGTTCCTGCCCCTGCTGCTGCTGGCGGTGGGTGCGATCGCACTCTTCGTGTCCGGCTACGACGGTCCTGCCGCCGGCGAGCGCAGCATCACGCTCGCCACGACGACGAGCACCGAGAACTCCGGTCTCCTGAGCCATCTCCTCGAGCCCTGGTCCGAGGCCACCGGTATCCAGGTCAAGGTCATCGCCGTCGGCACCGGTCGGGCCCTGGCCCTCGGCGAGCGCGGCGACGCAGACCTCGTGCTGGTTCACGCGCGCTCGCGCGAAGACGCGTTCATCGCAGCGGGGCACGGCATCGACCGGCGCGACGTGATGTGGAACGACTTCGTCATCGTCGGTCCGCCATCGGATCCGGCCGGCATCCGTGGCATGCGCGACGCCGGCAAGGCGCTCGCCGCCATCGCAGCGAACAGAGCGTTGTTCGTCTCGCGCGGAGACGACTCGGGCACGCACATCCGCGAGCTCGAGCTGTGGGCTCACGCCGGCGTGTACGCGAACTACCCGAGCAGCGGGGCCGATACCTACCTGAAGGCCGGCCAGGGCATGGGGCCCTGCCTGACGATGGCCGATCAACGTCGCGCCTACGTGCTGACGGATCGCGGCACGTTCCTCGCGGCGCGGAGAACCAAGGATCTCGAGGTGCTCGTGGAGGGTGACCCGCATCTGCGCAATGCCTACGGCGCGATGCTCGTGAACCCGCAGCGGCACCCCCACGCGCGTACGGACGCGGCGCGGCGCCTGCTCGACCATCTGACCTCACCCGAGGGCCAGGCGCGCATCGGCGCCTTTCGCATGGACGGCGAGGTGCTCTTCCATCCCCACGCTGCGGGAGACTGACAGACGTGGAGTTCCTGTGGGAGGGCATTCAGGAGGCTTTTCGGCTCGTCGTAGGCGGCGACCAGCAGGTCTTCCACGCCGTCGGCGTCACGCTCTACTGCACCGTCACCGCGGTCACGCTCGCCGCGCTCGTGGCGATTCCCTACGGCGCGTGGCTCGGCCTCTATCGCCCGCGCGGGTACCGCCTCCAGGTGTTCGTGCTGCGTGTGGGCATGTTCGTGCCAACGGTCGTGGTCGGCCTCATCGTCTTCGGCATGCTGAGTCGCCAGGGGCCGCTCGGCTGGCTCGACTCGCTGTACACGAAGCAGGCGATCGTCGCGGGCGAGTTCCTCCTCGCCTTCCCCATCCTCGGCACCTTCACGCACGCGGCAGTGCGTGCGCAGCGCGGCACGCCGCTCGAGACGGCGCTGACGCTTGGCGCGGGACGGCAGCGGGCGATGCTCACGATGCTGGGCGAGGTGCGCGTGCCGATCGTCGCGGCGATCCTGGCCGCGTTCGCGCGCTGCTTCTCGGAACTCGGCGTCGCGATTCCCGTCGGCGGCAACCTCGAGCTGCGCACCCGCACGCTGGCTTCGACGATCGTGCTCGACCTCTCGAAGGGCAACTTCGCGAAGGCCGTCGCGCCGGGACTGATCTTGATCGCGCTCGCGTGCGTGATCGCGACGATCGCGTTCCTGCTCGAGCGGGAGCGCGAGTCGTGATCCGCGGGCGCGACCTCTCCGTACGCTTCGGCGACGTGCAGGCGCTGCAGCTCGCTGCGCTGGAGATCCAGGGCGGCGAGCGCCTGGGCGTCCGCGGACCCAACGGCAGCGGCAAGTCGACGCTGCTGCGCGTCCTGGCCGGCCTGCAGACGCTCTCGGGCGGAACACTCGAAGGCGTGCCGCGGCGCGGGCGCGCGGTGCTCGTCCACCAGCGCCCCTACTTCTTCCGCGGCTCTGCGCGCGCGAATGTGGCCTATGCGCTGCGGCTGCACGGCAAGTCGGCTGCCGCAGCCGACACCTGGCTGTCGCGCCTCGGCGCCGCGCACCTCGCCGGTCGTCCGGCCAAGGCCATGTCCGGCGGAGAGCGCCGGCGTGTCGCGATCGCGCGTGCGCTGGCTACCGAGCCGGAGCTGCTCCTCCTCGATGAACCGTACGCCGCGCTGGACGACGAAGGCACGACTGCGGTGAACGAAGCGCTCGTGAGCTACGAAGGCACGCTCGTCATCGCGGCGCCCGACCTGGGAACCGCGCGCATCACGCGCGTCATCGACCTGCACGCATGACAAAAAAGAAGAAGGCCGGTTCCGCGTGAGCGGAACCGGCCTCCATCGTTTTGGTGTCAAGTAGTCAGACTACTTGGGGCCCTCGCCGCAGGGGTTGCAGGGGCAACCGCAGCCGAACGTGCTGCAGGCGGCCATGGTGGTGCCGGCACACAGGACGAGCGCGACGAGCAGGATGGCGCGAAGCTTGGACATTGGATCTCTCCCTCGAGTGCGCGAGACTCCGGTCGGGATGTCCCTACGCCTCTACCCTTGGTTGGCCGCAGGCGGTTCCTACGGATTCGGGCGACATTTCTACCCCCGAATCCGCGATCCGGGAAGACCTTTGCCCGAACTCGTTGATTCTGAGGGCTTTATGCGGCCTTGATGGACGCTCAAGAGTCGCGTTCGTGGCGCCGAGAGACGGGCGCCGTCCGCCGGGACGCGGGCATTGCTAGACTCGTCGCGGATGGCTCGTTCGCGCTCCCCCACCCCGTGGCTCGTGGCCGCCCTGCTGCTTGCACTCGCCTGCGCGGGCCCGGCCCAGGGAGCGCCGCCGACCCGCAAGGGCGCCAAGAAAGTGGAGCGCTATCCCCCGAGCTTCCGGCTCGCGGTCCACGAGGCCATCAAGAAGGCCGTCATGAACCTGCGCCTGGAGCAGGCCGACACCGGGCACTGGGGCAACCCGGCCCACGACCAGGCAATGGGGCACACCGCGCTGCCCCTGCTGGCACTGCTCAAGTCCGGGGTCCCGCGCTCGGACGCCCAGGTCGAGAAGGCCTTCCGCGTCCTCGACGGCATGCCCCTCCGGCGTGTCTACAGCGTCGGCCTGTACATGATGGTCATCCACGCGGCGCACGAGCCCAAGCTCGACACGCGTGACACCGACGTGGGGACGAAGCGCAGCAAGCGCCTGCGGCCGAAGCAGACACGCAAGAAGCTCAGCAAGCGCGAGGTCGAGCGCGTGAAGGCCGGCCTCGACTACCTGCTGAAGGCCCAGAACGCGAGCGGCCTGTGGCACTACGACATCAAGGCCTCCGACACGGCAACGGGCCACGACCTGAGCAACGCGCAGTACGCGCTGCTGGGCTTGCGCGCGATCATGGACATGGGGTTCAAGGTCGATGCCCAGGTCTGGCGCTCCGCCCTCCACGGACTGCTCGCACTCCAGCACGTGAAGGGGCCGAAGGTCGACCTGCTGGACCACCGTGTCCGCGAGGGCTACGCCTTCCAGTCGAAGACGCCGGCGGAGGCGCGCGGCTTCCACTACAGCCCCGGCAAGAAGGACGGCCCGCTCGGTGAGAAGACGCTCTGGACCCACCCCGAGACGGGCTCGATGACGACGGCCGGGGTGGCGTGCGTCGCGATCTGCCAGGAGGGTCTGTGGCGCAGCCGGCGCTTCAAGGGCGCCGACCGCAAGAAGTCACGCGACTCGATCCGCGACGGCCTGGCGTGGATGCAGGAGCACTTCAGCGTGACCGGCAATCCGGGCCATCCGCGGAACGCGCACCACCTCTACTACGTGTACGGCCTCGAGCGCATGGGCATGCTCACCGGCCGGCGCTGGCTGGGCGAGCACGACTGGTACCGGAAGGGCGCGGACATGCTGCTGGAGCGGCAGGCGCCTTCGCTGGGCAGCTGGGGCGACCACGTCCACACGTCGTTCGGCATCCTGTTCCTGAAGCGAGCGACGCGCGCGCGGGACCGCGTGGTGACGACGGACTGAAGCTGCGGCTCAAGCGTTCGCCCGCAGGATCTCCGCCAGCGCGTCCACCAGGTCGTCCGCGTCGTTCAGGCACGGCACCCGCGTGAACGATGTGCCGCCCGCCTCTTCGAACTCCTCGCGCAGCTCGCGCCCGATCTCGTCGATCGTCTCGAGGCAGTCGGCGAGGAAGGAGGGCGAGACCACGCTCACCGTACGGATGCCGCTCTCCGCAAGCTCCTGCAGCAGCTCGTCGCAGTAGGGCTGCAGCCACGCCGCCGGACCGAAGCGGCTCTGGTAGGCGATGCGCCAGGCATCCTCAGGAAGCTCGAGAGCCGCCGCGAGCGCGCGCGCCGTCGCCTCGCACTCCTGCGGATACGGGTCGCCCTTCTTGTCGG
The DNA here is from genome assembly GCA_030065025.1 of Planctomycetota bacterium. Classification (GTDB taxonomy): domain Bacteria; phylum Planctomycetota; class PLA2; order PLA2; family JAEUHO01; genus JAHEIK01. The sequence goes on along the minus strand of JASJDY010000083.1, from coordinate 35,964 downwards.
CGTACTTCTGCGGGATGCCGTGGAACGAGATCACCAACGGGGCTTCGGCGCTCGCTTCGACACCGGCCTCGCGCACCGAGCGCGCGAGCGCGGCGATGTAGGCCGGGTGGTCGGGGAAGCTACCGATCACCACCGTCTCCGGCGCATCGGGCCGCTCGTCACGCCACCAGCCGACCGCGTCCTCCACCGAGAGGTTCGTGGCCGTGGACCACTGCGGATAGCAGGGCAGCACGAGGATGCGCTCGCAGCCGGCCTCCACGAGCTCGTCGAGTCGCGAGCCGACGGACGGGTTGCCGATGCGCATGCCGCAGTTCACGACGAAGTCGTCGCCGAGGGCGGCGCCGAGCTTGCGCGCGAGCGACTCGGTGTAGAGCAGCAGGGGCGAGCCCTCGTCGGTCCACACGAGCTGGTAGTTCGCGGCGGAGCGCTTGGGCCGCGTGCGCAGGATGATCCCGTAGAGGATCGGCTTCCACAGCCAGGGCGTCAGATCCACGACGCGCCGGTCGAGGAGGAACTCCTCGAGGTAGCGACGCACCGCGGGCACGGTGGGCTCATCGGGCGTACCGAGCTGGACGAGGCAGACGCCGGTCTTCATGGCCGGAGGAGACTACCTGACCGCGCGGGGCCGCGCCTCTACGAGGCTTTCTTGCTCCGGTGCATCTCGTCGAGCATCGGCTGGACGTGCTGCTCGTAGCAGTCGGGGCAGATCGAGTGCGTGCACTCGGCGTTGGCGTGCCGGTGCAGATACTCCTCGATGTCGTCCCAGGCCTGCTGGTCGTTGCGGATGCTCTTGCAGTACATGCAGATGGGCAGCAGGCTGCGCAGCTGGGCGACCTCCTCGAGCGCGCGCTCGAGGTCGATGAGCCGGCTCGCCAGCGAGCGCTCGAGGTCGACCGCCCGCTGGGCGGCATGCAGCCGCGCTCGCAGCTCGGCGCGCTCGATCGGCTTCGTCATGAAGTCGTTCGCGCCCGCCATGATGCCCTTGACGACGTCTTCGGTGGAGTTGCGCGCGCTCACGAGCATCACGTAGGTGAAGGGCTCGCCCTTGCGGCCGCGGATGCGGCGGCAGAGCTCGATGCCGTCGATGCGCGGCATGACCCAGTCGCTGATGACGACGTCATAGCGCGTGGCGGTGAGCTGATCCCACGCCTCGCGCCCGTCGCACACGACGGTGACCTCGTGGCCGAGGTCGCCCACCGCTTCCTCGAGAATGCGGCGTGCGATCACCTGGTCGTCCGCGATCAGGATCCTCATGGCGCCTCCCTTCAGGTGCCTTCAGGCGGCTACGCCGCCACCTCTCGCAAGCGCTCGCACGCCCGGCGCCAAGCCGCCTGGGCCTGCTCTACGGCCGTATCCATGTCGTCCCCGATGCCCTGGCGGCCCATCTCCTCGATGCGACGGAAGGCGGCAGCCGCCTCGTCGCAGCCGAGGGACGCCGACGCGCCCTTGAGCCCGTGCGCGACGCGACCGACGCGCTCGAGCTCCTGGGCCTCGGCGGCCTCCAGCAGCTCGGGCAGGCGCGCCTCCGTGTCGGCGATGTAGAGCTCCGCGAGCTCGACGATGAGCTCGGTATCTCCGCCCGTGCTGTCCTCGAGCCGCTTGAGGTTCAGGACCTCAACGGATTCACCGCTGGCCATGGATCTCGTCCTCCGCCCCGTCATGAGGCTTCGCGGATCCCTCTTCGACCCCGGGCCTGGAGGACTCAAGCACGGAAGTCAGACGATTGGCCTAACGCACACACACGGGGCCAGGGGCCCGATCTATTGCTTCTTGAGGACGATCTCGACCTCGCCGCCGACGGAGGCCGTGGCCGTGCCGCGCCACTGGCCGGAGTCCTCACCCCAGCCGTAGGCGGTCAGGGTCCACTCGCCCTCCGGCAGGCCCTCGAGCGTGAAGCGGCCCGTCTCCAGATCGGCGTTCGCGTTGGAGCCGGCGCCGTCCTGGCGGAAGGCGCTCACGTGGATGTGGCGCAGCGTGCCCGCCTCGGGCGGCACCTTGATGACGCCGCGGATCGTGCCGCCCTCCTGGGCGTCGACCGTGAGCGTCGTCCGCTGCGCCCGCACGCCGGTCTGGCGCACGTACCTGCCGCCGGGCAGGCCGCCGATCCAGAGGGTGTACGTCGAGTCGGCCTTGAGGCCGCGGAACGCGATGGTGTCGCTCCGCTCCCACCGGCCGTGGATGAACTGCGCGCCGCGCTGCACACTCTCGCGCAGGTACGCGGTGCGACCCTGGTCCTCGCCGGTCCCGCTCAGCCCGCGCACCTTGACCGTGAGCGTCGCGCCCAGATCCACGACGAGCTGCACCCCCGTCGCGCCGGCGCGCGCCGTGACGACGTTGGGCTCCGGCGGCGCCGGCTCGCCCGGCGCCCGCGGCATGGCAACCGCCTCGACGCCGCCCCCGACCTTCAGCTCGTAGCGCCCGGCCTCGAGCTGGGAGATCGTGAAGCTGCCGTCTTCCTGCACGTCGCCGCCGTACTGCCAGCGCTGGGTGCCGACCTTGCGCCAGCGCAGGTTGACCTCCGTGGGGATCTTGCCCTCCGTGGTGCGCACCTGCCCCTTGATGGTGTAGGCGCGCTGGAAGGTGAGCGTCTCGTTCGCCGGCGACCACTTCTTGAGCTGAATGGTGCGCAGGTCCTGGCGGCGCGTGCCGGGCGGGTTGACGGTCAGGTCGAAGACGACCCCAGGCTCGAGCCCCTTGAGGGCGAGCACGCCCTGGGCATCGGAGGTCGGCCCGCCGAAGGAGCGGTACGAGGGCTGCTCGCGATCCTCCTGGACGGCGCGCAAGTACGCCGAGGCGCCGGCGACGGGCTTGCCTTCGTAGTCGAGGATCGTCAGCGTCGCGGCCGCGCCTGTGCGCAGCTCCACCGCGATGCGCTCATCGCCGCCCTGGGCGTCGATCGTCGGCACGGGTGCGTACTCGGACGGCGCCCGGATCGCGAGCTTGTACGTGAGCGGGCCGAGCCCGCGGACCTCGAAGCGTCCCTGGGCATCGCTGATCGCTTCACCGTGCTGGCGACCGGTGCGGGATGTACCGCGGTGCGGGTGCACGGGACGCGCCGAGACGCGCACGCCGGCGACACCCTTGCCGTCGGGGCCCTTGACCGTGCCGGCGATGGACACAGGCCGCGGTAGGCGCACCTCCGCCTTGCCGCTGGTGATGCTGATGGGCTGGATCGTCGCGCCGCGGGTGCTGCCGACGAGCTCGAACACCTCGACGTACAGGTCGCCCTCGCTCCGGAACCCGCGGAAGAACGCCTTGCCGTTGTTGATGCGGGTGCCGCTGCTGTTGCTCCCGTTCTGGCGGAACGACCACAGCGTGATGCGCCCCGACGGCACGGGCTTGCCCTCGGCGTCGAGCACGCTCACCTCGACCGTCTCGCGCTTCTCCGGGTCGCTCTCGGTCAGCTCGAGGACGACATCTTCGTCTCCGGCATCCGCCCGCGCCGTGCCGCTGAACCGACGGTTCTCCCAGTTGCCGCTGCCTGTGATCTTGTACTCGCCCGGCGACTTGATCGTGTCGAGCCGGAAGCGCCCCGCGGCATCCACCGGTGCTCGCTCGTAGAACCACTCGCCGCCCGGACCTGCACGGTCGCGCTCGATGCGCACGCGAACGCTCTGCGCCGGAATGCCCTCGGGCAGCACGATGCGGCCCGCGATGACGAGTCCCTTCCTCAGCTCGAGCTTGATGCTGGCTTCGTCACCGCCCGGCACGTCCCGCTCGTCCTGGATGTAGCCGGCCGCGGACGCACCGATCTCGAGCTCGCCCTCGGGCAGCGGCCCGACGCGGGCCTTGCCCTCGGCGTCCGTGGTCCAGAAGGTGCCGGCGCCGAAGAAGTCAGAGACCACCACCCGCATGTTGCCCTCGCGCTTCGGCGCGATGCGCAGCATCACGCCGGCGATCGGACCGCCGCCGCTCTCGACGACCGTGACCTCGAGCCAACGCGACTTCGGGAAGCGGATGTCGATCGTCTCGGTCTTGCCCGAGGCGCCGGTGAACTTCTGCGAGGACGCGTCGGGGTGCTCGGGGGCCTTGGCTGCGAGCTGGTAGTCCGTGCCGGGCACGATCATGTCGATCTCGTACGCACCGTCGCCGTCCGTCACGTCGCTTGCGAACGAGATGCCCATGGTCATCATGGCCGCGACCATCTCGCGGATGCCCGTGGGCGCTCCGGCTTGCACGACGGCGCCGGGCACGGGCCTGCCGTCGTCCGTGAGCACGCGTCCCTTCACCTTGCCCGAGGCGATGACCTCGAGGTCCTGCTCGGCGCTGCTGCCGGACTCGAGCTCCACGACATACGGCGTGTTGACGTCGCCGAACCCGAATCCGCTCATGCCCACGCTCACCCAGCCTCCGCCGAGGGCGTGCACCTTCACCGCGCCGGGCTGCACGCCGTCGAAGGTGTAGCGGCCATCGGCGTCCGTGATCGCCGCGTTGAGGCCTCCACCGAACGGCATCCCACGACCGGACTGGGGCGTGGCGAAGACCGTGACCCCCTGGATCGCCGAGCCGCCCTCCTGGGCCGTCACGCGACCACTGAGCTTGCCTAGGGCGAGCATGCTCACGACGACGTTCTCGTCGACGCCGCCGCGGAACTCGACCATCTGCGGCGCGTAGCCGGCCGCGCGCACGAACATGCCGCCGCCGCGCCCGGCGGGGATCGTCAGCTCGAAGGTGCCGTCCTCGCCGGACTGGGTGCTGAAGATCGAGAAGTTCGCCTCGGGGTTGCCGCCGCCGCCGAAGACGTTGGCGCCGGCAACCGGCTCCTCCGTGGCCGCCGCGATGACCTTGCCCTTCACGGTGGTGCCGCCGACCAGGATCTTCAACTCGTACTCACCCTGGTACGGGAGGTCGATCGGCGCGCCCATCACGCGCAGCGCGCCGGGGATGATCGCCGAGATCTGATAGCGCCCCTTGGCCAGACCGGTCAGCTCGAAGCGGCCTTCCTCGTCAGTGAAGCCAGGGCGCACCTGGCCACCGCCGCCCATCATCGCCGCCGCGAACGCCTGCTGGCCGGGCGTCGCGACGACCATGCCGCGGAACGGCTTGTCGTCGGCGTACAGGATGCGGCCCTTGAGGCCCTGCTGCCCATCGGGCAGGTCGACGTTGACCTCCACGCGGGCGCCGCGCTGTGGGAGCATGCCCGACGCGAAGCCGAGCGCACCGTCGGCGGACATCGCGCGCACCTCGTACAGGCCGGGCGCGAGCCCCTTGAATTTGAAGTGGCCGTCGGCGCTCGTGCTCGTGCGACCGATGGGCTTCTTCGGCGAGATGCCCGAGTCGAGCAGCCGCTCGATGAACATGCGCTCCATACCACCCTGGTACGGGTTCGTTGGATCGACCTCGGTCACGTGGCGCAGCTCGACGTCGGCCTCGATGCCGACGCCGGAGAGGCGGACGACGCCCTGGAGCATGCCGCGGCCGCGAATCTCGGTGGGCACGATGGGACGATCGCCGCCGCTCCCCATGAGCTCGGGCCCGGGGCCTTCGGTGACGTCCGCGCTCTCCTCGCCCGGTGACGTGTCTGCGCCGTCGCCCGCCGGGCCTTCGCCGGTGTCACCTGCTCCGAAGAGGAACCACCCCGCCGCGGCGACGGCGAGCAAGACGATGAGCCACATGAGACCGGAACGCATGGCTGACTTCCCTCCCCAGGGGTTGCATCGCGCAGATTAGCAGCGGCGTGAGGGGGATCGGGTTGCGTGCGGCAGACCGATCATCCTGCGGCTTTCGTCGGGCACGGGATCGGTAGGGGCGGCCGGAAGCCCTGAGACGCAGTCGAAGGGCTGAACGCCCGCCCGTGGAACACATGCTCCAGCGATGCACGGGCCTGGCTCCGATCCACCTCGCTTGGTTGCTCGAGTGCAAGTGCAGGTGCAAGTGCAAGTGCAAGTGGCTCAAGCCCCCGCAGGCTCCACGCCCTCCTCGGGCTTCTTGAAGAAGCCGCCGAGCGCGTCGCCGAGCTTGCCGATCGCCTTGCCGGGGATCTTCCACAGCCCGGTGCCGACCGTCTTGAAGATCTCCGTGACCACGTCCTTCGAGAACGCGCCCGCCTCCTTGAAGGCGTCCCGCGCGGCCTCGACGCGACCGGCCTCGTTCCACGCGCTGAACGAGCGGCAGCGGGCCTTGGCCATGTAGCCGATACGCAGCGTCACCACGCCGTTCACGGCGCCGTCGAGCAGCGGCCCGCCGAGCGCGCCGACCGTCTTGCCGAACAGGCCGCCCAGCGCGCCGCCGGCCGCCTCGGTGAGGTCCTGCAGGTACGCGCCGGCGATGGTCGCGGCCGACACGTCGCGCAGGATCGCGAGCGTGCCGCGCACGCCGGGACGGCCGTAGTAGATGCGCGCGACCCGCGACACGAGGTTGCAGTTGCGCCAGAGCACGATGAACGCGTCGATCGTTCCGTTCCACGACACGGCGGTAGCGATGCCGACGCCGACGGCTTCCTGTCGGATGACGGTACGCACCTTGCGGTCGAGCGGCTCGAGCAGGCGCTGAACGGTGTCGCGCTCGAGCTCGCCCACGCGGTCGGACAGCGCGGCCACAGCCTCGCGCCCCGCGTGGGCCGCCTCCTCACGCAGCGCGCGACAGCGCTCGATCGCGGCTTCGACTTCTGCAGGCGCCCCTTCCCACTCGGGGTTCTTCACGAGCGCAGCGAGGTAGCCCTCGACGAACGCGAGGTGGCGCACGAGGTCCCTGCCGCGGCGTTCCTCCATCGGCGGCAGCGGCGGCGGCTTCAGCGCAGCGGGCACCTTCAGGAAGCGGTAGACCGGCCGACCGACGAGCAACACGAGCAGCAGCCCGAACACCACGAGGAACGCAGTACCGAGCCACGGCTCGATGTCGGCGAAGAAGCGGTAGACCTCGGCGACGCGGAACGCGAGGAACACGATCATCAGGCCGATGATCCCGAACGAGATGTAGCGCGCGAATCGGAACAGGGCACGCATCACGCGCCCGAAGTCCTGCAGCGGTGCAGCCATGGGTGACCCTCCGACGGTCGGAGACCATTGTGGCAGTGCGCCCGGCGGAGCGTTGGGTTTCGGGTATCCTCGCCGCCAGGGAGAGCACCTCGTATGCGCCGGCTGATCGGCCTCGGGATCTGTGCCTGGATCGTGCTGACCGCGCTCTCGGCGCCGCTTGGCCCCCCGAGCGCCCGCGCCGACGAGGACGTCGCCGCGTTCCTCCTGCAGCAGGCGAAGAAGGCGATCTCGGTCCGCAAGTACGACGAAGCGGTCGTCAAGCTGCGCCGGGCGCGCGAGGAGGATCCGAAGCTCCTCGAGGCGGCGTACCTGCTCGGCCAGGTCTTCGAAAAGATGAAGAAGCCGGGCGAGGCGCTGGGCGCCTACCGCGCCTTCCGTGACGGGTGCCGCGTGCAGGGCGACGCGCTGGACAAGAAGCTCGCCCGCCTGCTCAAGCGCGCCGAGAAGCGCATCGCGACGCTGGGCAAGGGCGAGAGGGAGCTCGAGAAACTGCAGGCCGCGTTCGGTGCCAAGCTCGTGGGCTTCGCCACCCGGCTGCAGCGCGACGACGAGGACATCGCGGTCGATGCGCTCGAGCGCTTGCTGTCCGTCGAGCCGCAGCACGAGGCGGCGAACCGCCTGCTGGGCGAGCTGAAGGGGACGAGCACCGACGACGGCACCATCGATCCCAAGGCGTCGCCGATCCCCGGCATCGAGCGCTGGGACGACCTGCTGGCGCGGCGTGCGATCCCGCCGGGGAACAACACGTCGTACAAGCGCAAGGTGCTCACGATCGACAACGAGGGCAACACGATCTTCTGGACGGACCCGGCCAAGCTCGCGCCGGAGGAGTTCGTCTACGACATGGAGTTCCGCTTCACGAAGGAGCACGCCAACGGCTACCTGCTCGGCTTCGCGTTCGCGCAGGACGAGACGGTCGCGCGGCGCGGCGGGCACGAGTTCGTCATGGCCTTCGCCCAGAAGTCGCTCGTGACGATCGTGCACGCATCGGGCGGCAAGAACATCGACGTGGGCGAGGCCGCACGGAAGTCCTCGCGGCTGGGCACCTGGCACCGCCTGACCGTCGCCATCCAAGGGCGGAAGGTGCGCGTCTTCCTCGACGGCAAGCAGGTGCTGAACGCCTCGGTCGCCGGCCGCAAGGAGCTGAGCGGACGCCTGGGTCTGTTCCACCAGCGCTGTGCCGCCGAGATCCGCGTGCTGCGCGTGGGGACGAAGCGATGAGCCCGCTGCGCGTCCTTCTCGTCCTGGTCCTACTCGCCGCGGCGGCGGCGACGGTCTTCGCCGACATGGATACGGCCCTCGACCTCGTGGACGAGGGCGACGCGGCGCTGAAGGCGAAGAATTACGCCGCGGCCGAGAAGCTCTACCGCCAGGCCCTGGAGGAAGAGGCGGGCTGCCTGCCTGCGCGCTACGGCCTCGGCGAAGCTCTGCTCGGCGCCGAGAAGACGAAGGCCGCGGTCGTCGCGTTCCGCCAGGTCGTGCGCGAGGTGCGCTCGAGCCCGGGCATCCCCGCGGCGTGGAAGGACTACGAGGCGGGCGCACTCGATCGACTCGAGGAACACGACGACAACGGGCGCGAGCTCGAGAAGCTGATCGACGCACACGTCGCCAAGGTGCTGCGCATCGCCTCCAAGTACCGCACGAAGGACCCCGATCTCGCCCAGCGCGCGCTCGAGGTCATCCTCACGCTGCGCCCCGAACACAAGCGTGCGAACGAGATGCTCGGCACCATGTCCCGCCGCGGCGCGCGCAAGGAGGCCATCTTCGACGGCAAGCAGATCGCCGACTGGGACGGCGGTCGCGGTCAGTGGTGGAAGGTCGTGGACGGCGTGATCGTCGGCGAGACGAAGGGCCTCGCCACGTACATCCGCAACCAGAAGGAGATCCGCGGGAACTTCGACGTCGTCATGGAGGCCCGCATCGCCAAGGCCTACGACGAGTCGCCGTTCGTCGCGCTGATGGCGGCCTGGAAGGCGGAGTACGACCACTCACGGCTCGGCACGCTCTCCGGCGCGCTGCGCTGGTTCGAGTACAAGGGCGAAGACGACAAGGATCGCGTCTTCATGCGCGACGCGTCCGCGCTGAAGAAGCCCTACGACCCGTCGGCCTGGACGGTGTACGAGCTGCGCTACCGCAAGGACTTCATCCACGCGCTCGTGAACGGCCGCGAGGTCCACAAGATCGAGCGGCCGAAGGGCCGCGAAGGCGGCTACGTGGGGATCCTCGCGCAGGGCTGCCGCGCGGAGATCCGGCGCCTGGACGTTCTCCACCGGGAGTGAGATGCGGCACGCGGCGTGGTTCTTGTTGTTGATCCTCTCGGCATGCGGCGGCGAGGAGCCGGCGCCTCCCGGAGCCCCGCCCGAAGAAGTCGCAGAGTGGGTCCGGCCGTATGACGGCTGGCTTCCGGGCACGGCGCCCGAGCACACCGGCGTCGTGCGTGTCATCGACGAGCGCACGGGCGAGCCGATCGTCGGTGCGATCGTGCGCCGGCACCTCGAGATGGAGATGGGGCCTGACGGCTGGGGTCCGTCCTTCGAGGAGACGCGCACGGACGAACACGGCATCGCCGTGATCCCCATCCAGGAGGTGCGCGAGTGGAGCGCGCACTGGGTCGCGCACGCCGAGGGCTACGGCTCGGATGAGACCTACGCCGTGGCGCCGGAGGAGGAAATCGCCCTGCTGCCTGGGCGCGACGTCCACGGCCGCATCGTCGACGCCATGGGCCGCCCCGCGGCGGGCCTGCCGATCGGCTACAAGCTGGGCTGCGCGCACGCACCCTCGGTCTTCGACACGAAGACCGACGCGGACGGCCGCTTCGTGCTGCGCGGCGTGGCCGCGAACGGCGACGTGCACTATCGCGGTCCCGGGGTGCGCGTGGACTACTTCGGCGGGCCGCTACGCCGGCTCGACGAGACGCCGTTCACCATCGCAGCCGAGCCGGCCGTGCGATTCGAGGGACGCCTCATCGGCGCGAAGCCGGAGGAGCTCGCGCCGCGGGTCGTGCACAGCCTGACCACGACGCGCGGCGTCGTGACGCGCATCGGCGATGACGGCAGGTTCGTCCTCGAGGGCGTGGCGCGCGAGAGCCTGCTCGAGCTGTACTGGGCGCCCGACGGCGAGGGCCGCCGCATCGACACTGACGAGTTCCGGCGTCACGCGCCGCTTGTCTGGGACGTGCGCAAGCAACATCCGGCCGCGGACGAAGACGAGCTCGACAGCGACGATGAGGTCGAGGTCCGCTGGCGCGTCGTGGGGCCTGACGGCAATGACGTGCGACCCGTGGGCATCTCGGTCTACCGCGTCGCCGACGGCTTCGAGGCGGACCATGACAGCTCGGACGACGGCGAGGACGTATTCGAGCTCTTCGCCGGCGAGTACGAAGCGGTCGTCGGCGATCCGACCTCACGCTGGGTTGCGCCGCCGTACCGCTTCACGGTCGAAGAAGGCAAGCCGCGCACGATCGTGATCCAGGCGAGCGCGCAGCCGCGACTCGTTCTCCAGCTCGCGCAGGCGCCCGACGAGAAGTTCGAGTGCCACCTGACGGTCACGCGGCCGGACGGGCGCATCGACCACGATGGCGCGGAGGTGGAGACGGAGTTCGAAGACGAGTATCCCGTCCACCTGCCCGCCACGGCGACGGCTCGGGTGAGCGTGCGCACGTACACCATCACCCGCTTCTTCGACGTAGGGCCGGCCGCAGACGGTCGCCGCGTAGCGGTGATCGACTGGCCGAAGGACAACACGCTCCGCTTCGAGGCGCCCGACGACATCGGACACGTCGAGCTCGGCGGCATCGAGCACGACTTCGAGATCGAACAAGGCGAGGTGCTGGTGCGCACGCAGCTCGAGGGACGGCTACGCCTGCGCATCCTCAAGCTCGGTAAGTACAACGAGGAGCTAGCCTCCGGATCGCAGCTGGTCGAGGTCCCGCCGGCAGCAGGCGCCGTCGTGCCTCTGCCCGCGCTCGACTACGCGAAGCGCACGCTCGGACAGCTGACGCTGCGGGACGCGCAGGGCCGGCCGCTCGAGGGGATCGACGTCGAGGTCACCTGGTTCGACCCCGTCACGCGCGAGCTTCTGGCGGACGACGCCGAGACCGATGCCCAGGGCGTGGCGGTCAGCCATCTGCTGCGAGAGGGCGCGCGGGCCGTGTGGAACACGCGGGCGCTTCTCGACCACGGCGGTGTGCTCGAAGGCCCGGGCCCGTGGATCCAACAGACGGGCTCGGCTCGCGTCCTGCTCGACGTCCGCGGCCCCGACGGCCCCCTGGAAGACGCGGTCGCGCTCTTCGCCGGCGAGGTGCTGGAAACGGACGCCGACGGGTTCGACGAGGATGCGCCGCCCGGGCGCTTCACGTTCGACGAGGTGCCCGCAGGCGCAGTGCGGCTGGTGGTGTGCGCCCCGGGCTATCGGGGCGAGGAACGCCGGATCGTGCTGAAGCCCGGGGAGACGCGCGAGATCGTGGTGACGCTGCCGGAACGCTAGTGAGGACCTACTCGACGAAGTCCGCCACGAAGATGTTCGTCTCGTTCGGCTTGTCATTGAAGCGGTTGCTGCAGAACACGAGCCGCTTGCCGTCCCGCGTGAACATCGGGAAGCCGTCGAAGTCGTCGCTGCGGTAGGCGCCGGGGCGCCTGCGCTCGAAGTACGTGATGCGCTTCGTCTCGAGCGTCTCGATGTTCACCAGGTAGAGCTCGAAGTTGCTGCCGCGCGGATCGTGCATGTTCGAGCTGAAGATGATGCGCTTGCCGTCCGGATGCCAGAAGGGGGCGAAGTTGGCGGCGCCGTTGTTCGTCACCATCTTCTTGCCGCTGCCGTCGGCATTCATGATCCAGATCTCGAGCTTGTTCGGGCGCACGAGCTGCCGCTTCAGCAGCGCCTTCGACTCCTCGATGTCCACGTCGTCGCGGTTCGGCGCGCGCCAGACGATCTTCTTCCCGTCCCACGAGAAGAACGCGCCGCCGTCGTAGCCCACGGTCGTCGTGAGGCGCTTCACGTCGCTGCCGTCGACGTTCATGGAGTAGACGTCGAGGTCGCCGTCGCGGGTCGAAGTGAACACGATGCGGTCGCCGGCCGGCGAGACGGTGGGCTCGGCGTCGTAGCCGGGCGAGCTTGTGAGCACGCGCAGGTCGGAGCCGTCCCGCTTGGCCGAGTAGATCTCGTACGCGTTGTAGATCGGCCACACGTAGCCCAGCTTGCGGTCGCGCTTGGGCGGCTTCGGCGGCGCCTTGCCCGCCGCGTGCGTCGACGCGTAGACGATGCGCTCGTCGCCCGGCAGGAAGTAGGCGCAGGTCGTGCGTCCGAGGCCCGTGCTGACGCGGCGCACGTCGCTGCCGTCGGGCTTCATCGTGAAGATCTGGTCGGCCTTGAAGGGCGGGCGGGTCGACTGGAAGATCAGCGCGTCCTCGGCGAAGGACCAGTAGGCCTCGGCGTTCTCACCCGCGAACGTGAGCTGGCGCAGGTTCGCGAGATGCACCTCCTTCGCGAAGGGCTCGCGCTCGACGGCCGGCGGGCCTTCGGCCGTGCCGAAGTCGGCACCGAACACCCAGACGAGGGCAGCGGCGCCCGCCAGGGCGAGACCGGCGAGGAGGAGGAACCATTCCATGCCCGAGGGGGCTTCGGCGCGGGGGCTAGGCATCGGCGTAGCATCCCCGGAGCGCCAGGGCGCCTCAACGACTGCGCGCACCCGGGGGGTAGGCTACGCCTCCATGGACGACGAGAGCCTCTTCGCGCAGCACGCCCGCTTCAAGGCGGACCAGGAGGTGCCCGAGGGCTGGTATCAGGCCGGGGAGCCGATGGGCTCCGGCGCTTGGGTCGTGGACCTCGACCTCTTCGTCGAGGTGCGCCTGGACGAGGCGAGCTGGGCGGAGCTCCGGGGGGACGTGCTCCAGCTGGGCATCGGCGACGAGGTGCTCGACGTGGAGGTGCCGTCGGACGCCGAGATCGAGGGCTGCTGGACGCTGCCGGGAGCGGGTCTGTTCGAGGCGGCGCCGGGCGTGGACGACGAGCAGCTCGAAGAGGCCGAGGCGCTGGGGACGCTGGGTGAGCTGGGCCGCTACGGGGATCTGCATATCGTGCCGCTGCTGCCGCCGGCATAGCTGGCAACTCCTCTCAGGCGTGCGCCCAGCCGCATGATCTCGCGCTCGCGCTCCCGCTCGCGCTCGACCTACGGGCGCACCCGGATTCGCCGCCGAGGGTCGAGCGCGTGTGCGAGCGGGAGCGCGAGAGTGCGCCGTGGCCGTGAGCAGATGTCGATCGGGGCTACCCCTCCATCGCCCGCAACCCCTCGGCCCGCGTCCCAAACGTGCGGAACACGGCCAGCACCCCCATCGTGCGCAGCGTGCCCATCACGAGCGGGCTGCCACCCGAGAGCGCCATCCGGCCGCCCACGTCCTTCAGGCGCCGGGCCGTCTGGAGGAGGAAGCCCGCCGCCGTCGAGGGCAGCACCCCCACCTCGCTGAGGTCCCACAGCAGGAGACGCGTACCGCCGTCCACGAGATCCCGGACACGCGCCTCGAACGCGGGCAGCGTCGTGATGTCGAGGTCCCCGTGAGGCGTGAGCACCGTGACACCGCCGATGACCTCTTCCCGGATCCGCATGCCCAGGAGCCTACCGGAGACGCTACGGCTGCCTCCAGGCGATGACGGCAGGATCCGAGCCCGCCACGATGTAGACCGTGCCGTCCTCGCCGTGTGTCAGGCCCGTCCATGCCTTCACGCCCTCCACGTCGGGGCCCGGCGAGCCGGCCCCGAGCGCGGTCGAACGGAGCGCATCGGGCTCCTTGACGCCGCCGAGGCGACCGCGGCCGCCGCCGTAGTGCACGACGTAGCGCGAGCCATCCCACGACAGGGCGTGACACTCGAGCGCGTCGCCGAAGTCGTGCTTCACGACGATCGTGCCGAGCGTGCTGCCGTAGCGGTCCATGCGGTGGATGCGCAGGGCGGGTCCGCCATGGGGCGCGCGGTCGAGGACGTACAGGTCCTCCATGCGGCGGCGTCCCGTCAGCGCCAGGAGACCTGCTAGGCCGGGGCCGTGGTCGCGCCAGTCGCCGGCGTCGACCTTCGTGCGCTTCCCGCCGGGCGCCACGCACGCCTCGTCGAAGCTGACGCGGCTCAACTTGCCGGCCGCGTCGCGGCGCAGCCGGCCCCAGTACACGATGCGACGCACCCGGTCGCCCACGTACAGGAAGTCGGGCGCCTGGACAGCGACGCCCTGGAAGTCGACGGCCAGCGGCCACAGGTGCTCGAGCGTGTAGCCCTGGAGCGCGAACGGCTCGGCGCCGAGCAGCAGCGCCGCGTCCCGCACGTCCACCTTCAGCTTCCGCGCACGCGCGCGCCCCTCGTGCTCGAGGGCGTCGAGCGGGATCACATAGACGGCGCGATCGCCACCACCCGCCACGGCAATGAGGTCGTCGCCGAAGATCGTGAGGCCCGACGCACCTGCGAGGCCGTCGACACGACAGTGTCGCCAGTGGCCGGCGGTCTGCGGCGCCGGCTGAGGCGCGTCGTCACCGCAGGCAGCCAGCAGGAGCAACAGCAGCAGCGCCCAGCCACGCGTCATCTCACGCCTCCTCTACGCGGCGGTGCTCCGCCGCCCATGCTGCGAAGCCCGCTTCCACCAGGTCGCGCAGCGTACGACCGGACGCGGGATCCACCGCCTCCGGCCACACGTCCGCACACGGCACGAGAACGTAGCCCGCCCGCGTGAGATCCGGATCGGGCAAGCGCTCGGAAGCCGGCCAGTCGGCGCTGCCGAACACGACGTCGACGTCCAGAGTCCGCGGCGCGTACCGGTCCTCGCTGCGAACGCGGCCGCAGCGCGCCTCCAGGCTGCGCATCGCCGTGCGCAGCGCGCGCGGCGGCAGGTCGGTGCGGACCCGAATCGCGAGGTTCACGAAGTCGGGCTGGCCCGACCGTCCCTCGGCGGGCACGGCGTACCAGGGAGAGGCCGCGACGACCTCGACGCGCTCGGCCAGCAGGTCGAGGGCGAAGGGGATCCAGCGCGCGGGCTCGATGTTGCTGCCGACGGAGAGGAGGTACTCGTGCGGTCGCCGGCTCAAGCGCCGTCTCCGCCCGTGCGCGAGCCGCGCTGGATCTCGACGCCGACCTCGCGACTGAAGCGCACGGCGCCCGGCTTGCGGACGCTCACGCGCACCCACGGCACGCCGAAGTCCGTGCGGATCATGGTCGCGATGCGCTCGGCGAGCGTCTCGACGAGGAAGAACTCGCCTTCGATCGTCAGCTTCATCACGGCCTTGGAGACGGACCGGTAGTTGACCGTCTTCTCGATGTCCTCGTCGACCGCGGCGGGCCGGACGTCGGTGGCCATGTCCAGATCGATGAGGATCGTCTGGAGCTCGCGACGCTCCCAGTCGTTGATGCCGATGATCGCGCGTACCTCGAGGTCGCGGACGAAGACCGTGTCGTGCATGGGGATCTCTCGCGCGGCGTCTCGAGCCTATCCGCGGGACGCGGCGGACGGCCCGATCGAACCGCGGGCCTCCTCGACGCTGCGGAACATCGGCATCTTCGAGTCGAGGCCGACGAGCTTCAGCATGCGCTCGATCGTCTTGTTGGGACGTGCGAACGCAAGGCGCCGGCCGGCCCCGTCGAGCCGCATGCCGACCTGGACAAGCGTGCCGAGGCCGGAGCTGTTGATGAACGTGACCTCCTCGAGGTCGAGCACGACCCCGGGCCCCTCCCCCTCCATGTGCGGCTGCAGGACCGAGCGGAGCTCCTCGACGGAGCGCTCCGTGATCTCGGCAGGCGGCGTCAGGACGGGAACGTCGTTGGGACTCATGGGGCTCAGTCCAGTGTCGCAGAGCCCCGGCGACCCATCAACCCGGCTGCCTCAGCGCCGTCGCAGGCTGAAAGCGTGGGGTACCGCGTCGGTGGCGGGGAAGACGAGGAGCCCGTCGGCCAACGTGCAGCGCACCTCGTGCGGGCGCGCGAGCGGTCCCGTCGCAGTCTCGGTGGTCCGCATCACGAGCCGGCCGTCCTCGCGGCGCCACTCACCCTTGCGGGCCCCCTGCTCGCGACCGAACCGGTAGCGAACGACGAACGTCCCGTCTTCCATGACGTCGAGGCGCAGGTCCGACTCGCCGGCCACCTTGCGTGACTCGGTGTAGAGGCTGCGGCGGCCCTCCGCGGTCAGCGCCTTTCGCGCCGCGGCGTCGAGGGCGTCGACACGCTCGGCGAGCAGCGTGCGCGCCAACCGATCGCGGTCGAGCAACCACGTCCCGACCAGCTCCGAAGCCGGCACGTCGGACTCCGCCCCGCAGGCCGCGACGAGCAGCAGGAACAGCAAGGCGAGGGGGCGAAAGGAACGACTCATAGCTGGAGGTCCGCCACGTACCAGACCCCGTCACGCTCGACGAGGCGCACGGGCCTCAGGGTGCCCGCGGCCGTCGCGTAGAGGAACGTCCGGCCCAGCGCGGTCTCCCGGCTGCCGCGCGCTTCGGGCGTGCGCTCCCGGGGCATCAGCTGCACGCAGAGACGGAGCATGTCGGCAGGCCCTCCTCCAAGCGCTCGGTCGAGCGCCTCCTCGTCACCGAGCTGCGCTCGCAGGGGCTCCTGCGGATCCCGCAGCCTATCGCGCAGCCGCACGAGCGTGCGCTCGGTCTCGCGGCGCGCCTCGTCGGTCAGGAGTTCCTTCAGGCGCGGCCAGTCCCCGTCGTGCACCGCCGCCATCGTGGCGCGGAACACCGCAATCGCATCCGTACGGTCCAGCCCGTCCTCGCCACCGCAGGCGCCGGTCAGGACGAGGACGCCGAGGACGCCGAGGATGCCGAGGATGCCGAGGACGCTGCGCACGCGCTCATCGTAGTGGCCGCAGGGTCGGGCTCACGGAACGCGTGGCGTCTGCCCGGGGCCGTAGCCTTGGGCGGTGATCTCACCGGCCGCCCTCGACGTGGAGTTCCGCCTCGCGCTCGAGGCCGTGGGGCGCGTGCTCTTCATCGAGCGTTGGCCGGACGTCCCCCTGCGCTGGAATCGCCGGCTGCGGCGCGCCGGGCGCGCGGTCATCGATCGGCGCGGATCGCGCTTCCGCGCGGCCTTCATCGAGATCTCGCCGGTCTACTTCGAGGTCTACCCCGAGGACCTGCGGGGCATCCTCGTCCACGAGGCGGTGCACGTGGGACTCGCGTACCTCGGCCGCCCGTTCGGCCACGGCGCGGAATTCCGCACGACGTGCGAGGCCGCCGGGGGCCTGCTGCACAGCCGTTGGCTGCCGGGGCGCGTCTTCCGGTACCGCTGCCCGGTGTGTGGCGTGGTCCTGGAGCGCCGCCGGCGGGCGGCCGACAGCCGCTGGTGCGCCGACTGTGTCGAGGCCGCCGAGACGGCGGGAGAAGACGCCTACGCCTCCAGCCGGGCCATGCAGCTGGTGGAGACGGTCTTCCAGGGCCCCGAGGCGGCCGCCGCGGCCTCGCAGCCGGTTTGCGAGAACGGCGTGGATGCGGATTCGGGCCCGGCTCCGCTGCGCTACCCTGTAGCACCGAACGACGAGAGCCCGCCTCGCGCCGGCGGGCCGTGACGACGGGAGGGAGCCCGCGATGACCCGACTCTGCTTGAGCGCCCTGTGCGCCTTCGCCCTCGCTGCGGCCTTTGCGCTACCGGCCTACGCCGGCGAGGAGACCGTTCCCGATGTCTGCGGCATGCAGGCCGACGCGGCCAAGAGCCTGCTGGAGCAGGCCGGCTTCACCGTGCGCATGGAGTACGCGCAGGGCAAGAAGATCGGCTTCGTCTTCTCGCAGTCGCCGGGCGGCTTCTCCACGCTCGACACGAGCAAGCCCGTGACGCTGCGTGTGGGTGGCCCCACGCCGAAGCCTTCGGTCGACACGCCCAAGCCGCCGAGCGACGACCTGCCGCCGGCAGGTGCGGGCACGATGCCGATCGAGCCGGGCGCGGATGCACCGACGCAACCCGCACCCACGCAGCCGGCACCGACGGAGCCGGCGCCGAGCCAGCCCGCGCCCGCGCAGCCGACGACGCCCGCGGCCGGCGCGCTCGTGTGGAACGGCAAGGCGATTCCCGAGGGCTTCCTGCCGGAGGGCAACGGCCCCGAGGTACCGAGCGTGCTCGGTCAGACCGTGGCCCAGGCGCGCCAGGCGCTGCGCGGTTGGAACGTCCGCGTCGAGCAGACGCTCGCCGTACCGCAGCTCGTCGGCAAGATCGTCAACCAGTGGCCGCCGGCCGGCTCCAACGTCGCCGCCGGCGACACGCTCACGATCGTGACGGCTGTCGCGGAGCGCCCGAGCGTGCAGCACCGCTACGTGCCGCAGGTCGAGGGACGCGACTGGTTCGACTCCATCCAGAACATCGAGAAGGGCGGCTTCGTGCCCGAGCCCGTGAGCGTCGCCAGCAGCGCGGCGAACCGCGGCCGCGTCGTCGCGCAGTCGCCGCAGCCCGGCACGCTGGAGCTCGGCGGCCAGATCGTGCGCATCTTCGTCGGCCGCGGCCCGGGTGCGTACAGCGCCGACGCCCCCACGCAGCCCGCACCCATGCAGCCGTCACCGACGCAGCCGGCGCCCGCGCAGCCGAGCGACGACCTGCCGCCGGCCGGGGCGGGCACGATGCCGATCGAGCCCGGGGCGGACGAGCCGCGTCCGGCACGGCCGCCCGTCGAGCCTGCACCCACGCAGCCCGCGCCGACGCAGCCGGCGCCGACGCCGCCCCAGCCCGTGGAGCCGAAGCCTGAGCCCAAGCCGATGCTCGGCGCGCCGTCGCTGTCCGAGCCGCCGGCGGGCGAGAGCTACCCGTTCAAGTACGGCGCGGACTTCCGCTGGACGGCCGTGGGCGGTGCGGCGAGCTACGAGCTCGAGCTCCAGGAGGAGCTGCCGAGCGGCGCGTGGCAGACCAAGTCGACGACGACGGTCACCGGTCCGCGTCACCGCCCGGCGAAGATCGAGCGCGGCCGCTACCGCTGGCGCGTGCGCGGCGTCACGTCCGAGGGCGAGAAGGGCCGGTGGAGCGAGTACCGGCGGCTCTATATGTATTGAGCGGCGCGGCGGCGGCCCTCAGGCCGCCTCCAGGTCCTTCGTCCACACGGTGACCCGGTCGCCGCCTGCCTTCTTCGCGGCGTAGAGCGCCTGGTCGGCGAGACGCAGCAGCATGTCCGTGGGGCCGTCTGCGTCCTCGGGCACGTCCTGCGAGGTGGCCAGTCCGGCGCTGAGCAGCACGCGCACGCCCTTCTCGGCGTCCTTCGCCGACTCGGCCACCTGCGCGCGCAGGCGATCCGCCACGACGGTGCCGGCGCCGGCGTCGGTGTTCGGCAGGAGCACGCAGAACTCGTCGCCGCCGTAGCGCGCGAGCACGTCGCCGTCGCGCAGCCCCGGACGCAGCATGCGCGCGACCTTGCGTAGCACCTCGTCCCCGGCAGCGTGACCGAACTCGTCGTTGACGTCCTTGAAGTCGTCGAGGTCGATCATCAGGAGCGAGAGCACGTCGCCGTAGCGCAGCGCGCGCGCCATCTCGCGCTCGAGCACCTCGTGGAGATATCCGCGGTTGTAGAGACCCGTCAGCGGATCGCGCGAGGCCTGCTCCGCCAGACGACGGTTGGCCGCACGCAGCGCGTCCTCCATGGCGACGCGGTCGGCGACGTTGCGTAGCGTCAGCACGAGGCCGTCCACGCGGCCGCTCGCGCGACGGATAGGCGATAGCGTGACGATGCAGGGCACGCGCTCCCCCGCCGCCGTCTGCACGGCGACCTCGCCCGCCCACTCACCGCCGGCGGACACCGCGCCGAAGAGGTCTGCCTTCACCCGCGGTTCGTCGTCGAGCGGGAAGAGGTCCGACAACGTGCCGCGTGCTGCGGACTCGACGTCGCGACCGAGCAGGCGCGCGCACGCCTCGTTGACCATCTCGACCGCGCCCTTCTGGCTGGCGATGACGACGGCGGAGGCCGTCGACGCGAGCGCGTCTGCCATCCGCGCACCGCGGTCGCGCTGGGCGTCACGCTCGACGGCGGCCTGCAGGCGTGCCGCGAGCGTCTGCAGGTAGGCGCCGTCGTGATCGCGCACGACGAAGTCGACCGCGCCGAGGCGGGCGGCCTCCACCCAGCGTCCGGCGGCCTCGTCCTGGCCGACGACGACGACCGGCGCGGAGCGCGCGAGCCCGTCGGCCGCCTGGAGGAAGTCGAGGGCCGGCATGTCGGGCAGGTGCTCCTCGATGAGCACGAGGTCGGGCGCCGTGGGCCGCGCCAGGAGCGCGAGCGCCGCTTCGGCGCTCTCGACGACCTGCGGATGGTGCCCCGCGCCCGTGAGCGCTGCGGTCACGGCACGGCGGCGTTCCGGGTTGTGCTCGACGACGAGGATGTGCACGAGACTCGGTTCCCGATCACCCCATGATGGAGTAGCCGCCGTCCACGACGACGGTCTGGCCGACCATCATGTCGGCCAACGGACTCGCCAGGAAGAGGGCCATGTCGGCCACGTCGGCCGGCTCGGTCAGACGTCCTGCAGGCGTGCGACGCGCGCTCTCCTCCAGCAGCTCGTTGCGGTTCGAGAAGTGCTTGAGCGCGTCGGTGTCGACGACGCCCGCCGAGATCGCGTTGACGCGGATGCCCCGCGGGGCGAGCTCGACGGCGAGGTGGCGCACGAGGCTCTCGAGCGCGGCCTTGCTGGCACCGACGGCCGCGTAGTTCGGGATCGCGCGCACCGCGCCGAGACTGGAGACGGCGATGATGTGGCCGCCGTTCTCCCCCATGAGGGCGGCCGCCTGCTGGGACAGCGGGATGAGGGCGCTGGCGTTGATGTCCATCGTCCATTCCCAGTGCCGGCGCGTGAGCTCCATGGCGGGCTTGATGACGCCCGACGCGGCGTTGCTCACGAGGATGTCGAGGCTGCCCCACTCGTCACGGACGGCTTCGAACATGCCCGCGATGCGATCGGTGCGCGCGACGTTGACCTTGTAGGTCATCGCCTTGCGCCCGCAGGCCTCGACCGCAGCGGCCGTCTCGGCCGCGGGACCGCGGCTGCGCAGGTAGTTGATGGCCACGTCGCAGCCTGCCTCGGCGAGTCGGACCGCGATGGCGCGGCCGATGCCGCGGCTGCCGCCCGTCACGAGCGCCTTGCGTCCGGTCAAGTCGATCCCGATTCCTGACATGGTGCCTCCCGGGGGAACGGTACCCTGGATGACGTGCAAGCGGCCATGGACGGCCGCGCCGTAAGGGAGGATCCAGCCGCCATGCCCCTGGAACAGCCGTCTCAGCGCAATCCCGCCCGGGCCCGGGCCGCTCTCGCGCTGGCCGCGCTGCTCGCCCTCGGCGGCTGCATCAGCGATGACGCCGGCAGCTCGCGAACGAGCTCCCAGCCCACCCCCACACGGAGCGAGACCACGACCGACACGGGCAGCCGCTTCATCGACGCCGCGGGTCCGGTCGGCGGCCTGACCGTCGAGACGCCCCCCGTCGGGCCGCGCCCCACGCGCGGCCGCATCGCCGGCCGCCGGTAACGCGTCCGTAAACTCATGCGGCCGTCGAGGCCGCGCGCCACGCGGCTCCCTACACTGACGGCGTGCGTGTCCTCCCGACGATCTCCCTGCTCGCGTTGCTGGTCTCAGCGTGCGGCGGCCCGCCCGAGCTGATCCAGGTGACGCCGTCGAAGCACGACTTCGGCCGGGTCATGCAGGGGGAGACGCGCGAGATCTCGTTCAAGGTGAAGAACAACGGCGAGCGCACGGTGGCGTTCAAGGCCGTCCCGAACTGCGCGTGCCTCGCGGTGGCACACGGCCTACGGCCGCTCGATCCGGGCCAGACGCAGGAGTTCCACGTGCTGCTCGACACGGCGCACCTGACGGGGCCGGTCCAGGGCAAGTGGGTCACGCTGAACACCGACCATCCGGGCGTACCCGGCGTCGTGATCCCCATCGAAGGCGAGATCTTCGAAGCCTTCACGCTGCAGCCGAAGAGCTTCCGCTTCGGCACGATCGACGGCCGTCCGGCCAACTACGAGGCGCGCGTCATCCGCGTGCGGCCGATGAGCGACTACACGATCGGCCTCGCGCGCGCCGTGTCGGTACCCGACGTCCTCGCGACGAAGGTGATCCCGCACGCGTCCGGCGGATTCGACGTCCACGTGTCCATCCCGCGCGACGTCCGCCGCCCGATCGGCCCGTTCCGTGCCCACGTGCGACTCGAGATGGTCCTGACCGCGCCGTCGGGCACCGAGATCAAGCTCAGCCGCAAGGCCACGTTCGACGGCGTCTGGCGCCTCCGGCCCTGAATTCGCGCCTTCCGGCGAACGGACGCGATCCGTCTGCGTCTGTACAGTGGGACGTACGGGTGACGTGGGGATCGTTCCCTGTGTGGTGGAGGTTGAATGAACCGCTCGGGCAGCTTCCTCATGCTGCTGTTGATGGCCCTGGCCGTCTTCGCCGTGGTCTACCTGCTGTTCGGCGACGCGCTGGAGGACGGTGCCGCAACGAGCGGCTACGCCGGCGGTGACGGCAGCGGGATGCCCGATCTGCTCGGCTCGGCCGGCGCCAGCCTCGAGACGAAGGGCACGGCGCCGAAGACCGCCGAGGAGCTCGCCGCCGAGCGGGCGCGCGCCGAAGCCGCCGCGCGCAAGGTGACGAAGGAAGAGGGCGTCTTCGGCATCGTCACGGACGCGCGCGATCGCCCGATCGCCGGAGCGACCGTGACGATGATCCTGGATCCGCCCGGCGACCGGCGGCGTCAGGGCGTACCCGACAGCATGCCGCTCGCCACGGCCACGACGAACGACGACGGCGAGTACGTCGTCGGACCCTCGCCCACCGACGACCCCCACGTGAAGATCCGCGCCGAGGCCGGCGGCTACGCGGCCAGCGTGCAGCGGGTGCGACGGATCGGTGTGCGCGTCGACTTCATCCTCGACAAGGGCGGTCGCCTCGACCTGCGCGTGATCGACGTGCTGGGCAAGCCCGTGGCCGGGGCGACGGCGGTCCACCAGGCCGGGAACGTCGTGTCCGCGGCCCCCACGGACGAGGAAGGCCACGCGCGCTTCGCGTCGCTGCCTACGGGCACCGGCACCCTCGTCGTCACGAAGGACGGCTACGGCGCCGTGCGCGACCAGAACGTCGCCGTGGCGCCGGGCAAGACCGAGACCCGCACGCTCGTGCTCCCGAAGGGCACCGAGATCAGCGGCAGCGTCGTGGACGGCGAGACGCAGCGTCCGCTGGCGGGTGTGGTCGTCTCGCTGCGCTACCCCCAGCTGCCCACCCTCAACATGGAGCCCTTCAAGAACACCAAGACGGACGAGGAAGGCCGCTTCAAGATCAGCGCCGACGTCAGCGGCCAGGAGCAGGTCTCGGTGCACGCAGTGAAGGACGGGTTCGCCGAGGGCCGCATGTGGCGCAACGCCCAGAGCAAGGGCGACCTCGAGTTCAAGCTCTTCAAGACCGGCGAGGCCCTGGAGGGCCGGGTCGTGGACGCCGACAACCAGCCCGTGGGCGGGGTCAGCGTCACCTACGCGTGGCTACAGAACGAGCCCAAGCACAAGGTGCCGAGCGCCGAGACGCAGGAGGACGGCACCTTCGTGCTCGCGCTGCCCGCCTGGGCGGGCCCCGGATCGGGCTGGACCGTCGTCGCCACCTCAGCGGAGCACGGCCTGGGCACGAAGCAGGTGAGCGTGCCCCGCAAGGGCCAGCCGCGTGCCAAGCAGGTGGAGATCCAGCTGGGCGGCACGGGCTCGATCTCGGGCACGGTGAAGGACGGCGGCGGCCAGCCCGTGCAGGGCGCCGTCGTGAGCCTCACGCCCGACTGGAAGACCGCCCGCGAGTCGGCCCGCGCAGGGACGTTCAACTGGCAGGTCCTGAACGTCATCAACAACGGCCAGCACCACAACCTCAGCGCCGTGACGGGCATGGACGGGACGTACACGGTGACCGGCGTGCCGGCGCTGGCCTACCAGGTCATGGCCTCCTTCGGGCTGGACCAGCACACGCTGCCCGAGGCCGTCGTCGTGCGCGAAGGCGACGAAGCGACGGCCGACATCGCGCTCGGCGAGGGCGGCACGATCGAGGGCTGGATCCTCGACTCCGACGGCAAGCCCGTCGTGGGCGCCTACGTCTCGGCCAATCCGGCGAACAACCGCCGCTTCGGCTGGTGGCGCCGGCGGCCGAGCGGGCGCTCGCAGAGCGACGGCAGATTCGTGCTCCGCGGCGTGACGGACGACACCTACAACATGTGGGCCTACGCGGCCGGCTACGGCAGCGCGCAGCACAAGAACGCGCGCCAGGGTGACACCGAGATCCAGATCCGCCTGAAGGCGCTCGGCTGGATCGAGGGCGTCGTGAGCAAGGAGGGGCGGCCCTACGCCGGCATGTTCACGGTGATGGCCCGTCCCGTGCAGGGCGGTAACCGCAGCATGGAGATGATGGCCATGTCCGGCCGCTGGTTCCCCGGCCAGCAGCAGCGCACGTTCAACACCTCCGACGGCCGCTTCCAGGTCAAGGGGCTGCAAGCCGGCGACTACACGGTGCAGGTCAGCACGAACGACGGCCTCATCGCGCTCCAAGAGGACGTCGTCACGGTCATGGACGGCCGCGGGTCCCGCGAAGCCCAGCTGGAGCTGACGGAGGGCGCGCGCGTCACCGGCACCGTGCGCGACGACGAGACCGGCCGCGGCGTGCCCAACGCCTGGGTCAACGCGAGCGGGAAGTCGGCCACGGGCCAGACGCTGCCCAGCACGTACGGCCGGACGGACGCCAAGGGCGCGTACGAGCTCAAGGGCCTCGGGGCGGGCACGTACACGATCAGTGCGTACGTCGGCGGGTCGCAGGTCAGCGAGCAGGTGGACCTCGCGCAGAGCGAGCGGCGCACGCTCGACCTGGTCAAGCGGTCGCCGGGCTCGATCCACTTCACGGTGCTGGACGAGAAGGGCGAGCCGCTCGCCGACGCGCGACCGAACATCCAGTCGGCCACCGGTTCCTACGTGGGCGTGAACACGACAGCGATGCGCCGCGACGGCCTCATCGAGGGCCCCTACGACTGGCGCGCGCTGTGGAACACGAACGCCGAGGGCGTGCTGGTGCGCTACCACGTTCCGCCCGGTGTCGTCACGGTGTGGGCGACCAAGAGCGGCTATACGCCGGCAGGTGAGCGCCAGCAGGTCGACGTGCGCACCGGCCGCATGACCGAGGTGGTGATCCGCCTGAAGAAGCGCGGCGCCCCCGCGCCGCGGCGGCCCGGCATGCCCCCGCCGCCACCCGCTATCCGATAAGCCGCGCTTATCGTAGACTTCCCCCGCCGTCTGCTGCGGGAGTGCGCGCTGTGGAGATCCGTCAGCTCCAGTCGTTCCGGGCCGTCGTACGCGAGGGCTCGTTCACGGCCGCGGCCAAGAAGCTGCACATGACGCAGCCGGCGGTGAGCCTCCACATCAAGGCCCTGGAGGAGGAGCTGGGCACCCGCCTGCTCGACCGCGACGGCCGCGGCGTGCGCCTGACGGACGCGGGCACCGTGCTGCTCGAGGCCGCGGACGCCGCGCTGGCGAACCTCCAGGAGGCCGCCCGGCGGATCGAGGAGCTCCAGGCTCCGGAGCGGGGCACGGTCGTCCTCGCCTGCGGGGACACGGTTGCGCTCCACCTGCTGCCGCCGGTGCTGACGCGCTTCCGCAAGCAGCATCCCCTGGCCGAGGTGCAGGTCCGCAACGAGGGCTCCCGGGCGATCCTCGACATGCTGCTGAACCGCGAGGCGGACCTGGGCATCGTGACGCGCCCCCCGTGGCTGGATCCGGCGCTGTGGTCCCGAACCCTGCTCGAGGACCCGCTCGTCCTCGTGCTGCCGCGCAAGCACCCCCTGGCCGAGCGCAAGCGGGTCACCCTCCGCGACCTCCAGGGCGAAGCGGCGGTGATGCTGGCCAAGCCGGCCGAGACCCGTGCCCTGATCGACCGGGGCCTGAGGGCCGCCGGCGTCGAGCTCACGGTCGTCATGGAGTCCGGCAACCTGGAGGTCGTGAAGACCTACGTGGCCGGCGACCTGGGCCTCTCGATCGTGCCCGAGATGTGCCTGACCGGCACCGATCGGCGACGAATGGCCGTCCGCAGCCTGCCGGGGACCCTGCCCGCACGCCGCATCGCGGTCGTCCGGCGCAAGGACCGAAGCCCCGGTCTCCTGACGACGGGACTCCTGAAGCTCCTCGCCGAGCACTTCACCGCGCAGGCGGGCTGAAACCCTCGGGCCCCAGGCTCATCGGTTCCTGTGAGTGCCGCTTCCTGCGGTCGTCTCGAGGCCTTGTATGCTGCGCGCACCCTTGCCCGGTTGTGATTCCGCATCGGGGAGGGAGTTCGCGTGACAGCTGGAGCCTGCTTGACGTCTGACGCCCCCAACTCGGCCCTCCTGGACCCGGATCTGCTCTTGGACCGCTACGGCGAGCGCATCTACCGCCTCGCCCGCCGCATGTCCAACAGCGATGCCGACGCCGAAGACGTGATGCAGAACACCCTCATCAAGATCCTGCGCAAGGCTGACAGCTACCGTGGGGAATCCGACCCCATGGGGTGGATCTACCGCATCACGCTGAACGAGGCCCGCGAGCTGCATCGCAAGCGCAAGCGCCGGCCTGCCGTGAGCCTCGACGCGCTGCCGATCGACTTCGACGAGACCCAGCACGCCGTGGGCGTGAGCGACATCGCAGGGCGCCCCGACAAGTCCGCCATGGCGGGCGAGATCGACGATCGCATCCGCGACGCCATCCAGGAGCTGCCCGACGGCTACCGCGAGGCCGTGGTCCTGTACGACCTCGAAGGCGTTCCCTACGCCGAGGCCGCCCAGCTGATGGGCCTGAGCCTGGGCGGATTCAAGACGCGTCTGCACCGCGCGCGGCTGCACCTGCGCAACGTGCTCGAGAGGTTCTGGGCCGATCGTGACGCAGCAACCGCAACCACCGACGGGGAGGCCAAGTCATGAACCTCTGTCGTGAAGTTGCCGAACGCCTCCTGGCCTATCGAGACGGCGAGCTCGAAGAGACCGAAGAGCCGTTCATCAAGGAACACCTGCAGTACTGTCCCTCCTGCCTCGACCTGCTGAACGGGTACGACGAGGTCTGTGACGTCCTGCATCGCCTCCAGCCGGTCAACATGCCCTCCGGCGTGCTGGAGCGCTGTCGCGAGCGCCTGCGCCGCGAAGCCGCCGGCGAGCCGCCGCTCCACGACCACGGCGACAGCTGCAGCGCTGAGTAGGCCTGCAACGGAGCAGCCCGGAATCCGTGGACCGTGTGGGCCCGCGGACCGATCATGGCCGCCATGAAGATCCTGCTCACGGGTGCCGGTGGCCAGATCGGCACGGACATGCTCCCGATCCTCGTGGCCCGTGGGGATGAGGTCCTCGCCTTCGACCTCGCGCCGCGCCCGGACACCTGTCCGCCCGAGGTCGAGTGGGTCCGCGGCGACATCACCTACGCGGAAGAGGTGAACACCGCGGTCGAGCGCTTCCAGCCGGACCGCATCTTCCATCTCGCGGCGATCCTGTCGGCCGTCGGCGAGGGCGTCCCCCACCGCGCGTGGCGCGTGAACATGGACGGCACCTACAACATCTTCGAGGCGGCACGGCTGTTCGACGTCGAGCAGGTCTTCTACACGAGCACGATCGCGGCATTCGGACCGGGTCTGGATCAGCCCGTGGGCGACCAGGTCTCCCTCCGTCCCACCACGATGTACGGGCTCACCAAGGTCGCGGGCGAGCTGCTCGGCGAGTACTACGAGCAGAAGTTTGGTATCGACTTCCGCGGCGTGCGCTTCCCGGGCCTGATCAACGCGGGCATCCCCGGCGGAGGCACGAGCGACTACGCGCTGTTCATGTTCGTCGACGGCATGCGCGAGGGCCGCTACGCGGCGTTCTGCACGCCGGAGGCCATGATCCCGTTCATGTACATGCCCGACGCGATCCGAGCGACGCTCGAGCTCTCCGATGCGCCGAAGGAGAAGCTGACGCAGTCGATCTACAACATCGCGGCGATGTCGCCGACGGCGGCGGAGATCGCCGACGCCGTGCGCGCCCGCATCCCCGGCGTCGAGCTCACCTTCGAGCCGAACGAGGCCCTGCAGGCGATCCTCGACTCGTGGCCGGACGCGCTCGACGACTCACGCGCACGGGCGGACTGGGGCTGGAACCACGAGTTCGACCTCGACGGCATGAGCGACGACCTCATCCCCAAGGTCCGCGCGCTGATCGACGAACCGCAGCACGCGTGACCGGTCGGATGCCGATGCACCCGTAGGGGCGGCCGAAACCTGCGCCGCGAGGCGCAGGTGAACGCCCGCCCGCGGGCACCGAGGGGCGTTCGATCGGGCGGGCGTTCGCCCTTCGACTCGACTCCGTCTCGCTCAGGGCTCCGGCCGCCCCTACTCCTTGAAGTAGAGCAACGCCGCGAGGCCGACGAGGACGAAGGCGAACACCTTGCGGATGACCGCCGAGGGCAGGACGCCGGAGAGCCACGCGCCGAGGAACGGCCCGATCACGGCCCCGATGGCGAGGAAGCCGGCGACCTTCCAGTCGACGTGACCCTTGCCGGCCCGCTGCCACACGGCCACGAGCATCGCGGGGACGATCACCGCGACGGCGGTGCCCGACGCGATCTTCATGTCCATGCTGCGCAGGAACACGAGCGCCGGCACGACGAGGAAGCCGCCGCCCAGACCCAGCAGCGCTCCAAGGCAGCCGGCCAGGAAGCCGACCCCGATCAGCAGTGCGATCTCCATGCCTTGCCCTCCATCCGTCGGCGTCGCGAACGATACCAAGGGGGAGGGAGCGGCCTTGGGAGAGTGAGCTACGCCGCGACGGCCTTCTTCTTCGGACGATCACGCCACCACGCGTACGTGCCCGCCAGCATCACCGCCGCCTCGATCCCGTAGAAGATCATGAGGCCGCGCATGACGCCGCTGGTGAAGCCGTAGCTGTGCAGGCCGATCCCGAGCAGGTTCACGCCCCACCACGAGAACGCGACGATCATGCCGCCGAAGATCGCGCCCTGGCACACGCCGAAGGTCTTGAACAGACCACCCATGCGGCCGTGCAGGATCGCGAGCTGGGCGATGCAGATGAGCAGCGCGCCGTTCTCCTTCGGATCCCAGCCCCAGAAGCGGCCCCACGAGTCGTTGGCCCAGATCCCGCCGAGGATCGTGCCCACGAGCGAGAAGAGCAGCGCGAAGCAGAGCGTGCCGTAGACCATCTTGCCGACCACCCGGTAGAAGCCCGGGTCGTCCTGCTTGATGCGGAAGACCTTCCCGAGCACGTAGACGTGCGCGATGAGTCCCGCGATGAGGCCGGCACAGTAGCCGATGGAGATGGCCGTCACGTGCGTGGCCAGCCAGAAGTTGGTGTCGAGCACGGCGACGAGCTGGGGCATCGTGTCGGTGCCCTTGAGCACCTCGTAGCGAGCACCGATGAAGAGACCGAGCGCGCCGACGATGGGAGCGAGCGCGAGCGCGACCTTGTGCCGGCCCATGTGCTCGATCAACAGCATCGTGAGCACGCCGGTGCCCGTGATGAAGATTACGGTCTCGTAGAGCGTGCTGATCGGCGGGCGGTCGCGGATCAGGCAGCGCTGCACGATGCCGTACGTGTGCAGGGCCAGCGTGCCCCAGACCAGGCCCCAGGCCGCGATCTCGAGCCAGCGCCACTGCGGACGCAGCCACGTGACGCCCAGCAGGGCGAACGCAATGAGGTAGAGCACGAGGCTCTTGCCGAAGGGATCGAGCTGATAGAAGGCGACCTCCTGCTCGATCTTCTCGTACTCGCCGCGCGCCTCGGCCATCTTGCGAACGCGCTCGTGGTAGTCCTTCAGGTGCGCCGTGAACTGGCGCTGGTCACCGACGGAGGCGGCCATGTCGCCGAGGACGCGCATGGCCTCGAGGTGGCCCGGATCCAGCATGCCGCGCAGGGTCGAGAGCCCGACGACGTCGGTGACTGCGAACCACTGCTTCTCCTGCGAGATGGGGCCGCTCGGCGGGAACATGCCGATGCTCAGGCTGCGCCGCACGGCGGCGAAGGCGCCGGTCAGGACGTCATCGGCGGCCTGCCCCTGCTTCGAGAGCTTGGGGTCCTTGGCGCCGTGGTCATGTCCGTGGCCGGCGTGCGGGTCCATCGCGCCGCGCTCCGACTTCACGAGCGCATGCAGGCGCGGCGTCGCCTCGAGGATCTCCATGAACCCGGCCTTCGTGCCGGCCGGGAAGCGCTCGCCCATGCCGGGGACCTCGGAGACCGGCATCTGGACGCCCGCGAAGGCGACGAGATGGTTGAGGCCCTCGAGCATCCGCACCGAGGTCTCGAGCATCACGATGCCCATCTCGACGCGGGTGCGCTTCTTCGCGTCGACCTTGTGGAAGTCGGCGGCGAGTGACTGCAGCTTGCGACGGTCCTTCTCGTCCGCGAAGAGGTCGTTGTAGCTGTACCGGTCGCGCTTCTTGATCTTGCGCCGCTCGCGCACGTCCTCCGTCAGCCCAATGGCGTCGAGCACCTCGGTCGTGGCAATGAGGAAGCAGCGGTGGTTCTTCGAGTGCTCGGGGCGGAACACGGCGTCCATGAACCACTCGAGCGGCTTGAGCTTGTTGCCGTCGGCGTCCTTGCAGGAACGGCGGTGGTTGCTGCCGAGCAGGGCGAAGCCGGCCCACGTGTGCAGCGGCTTCACGCGACCCTGGGACTGAACGGGGATGGTCGCGACGAGCTCGAGCACCTCCTCGGACCAGCGCCCGTTCCAGGTCGTAGCCGGCGCCGTGGCCGGTGCACCGGAGCCCGCGCCGGCGTCACCGGCGCTGGCGTGGCCGGCCCAGCCGGCCGCCAGCAGGGCGATGGCGCAGAACGTCAGGAGGGCGGTCTTGGGGGACGTGGAGCGGTGAAGCAGGCGCGGAAGCTTCATGCCATCTCTCCCTGGGGCTTGGGGGTGCGGCGGCGGGACTCCGCTTTCAGGTGCAGGACCAGCTTACGCATGAAGTGGATCAGGAGGCCCAGCGCAATGACGAGGCAGGACCACAGCGGCACCTGGTCGGACGGGTTGGCAACGACCGAGAACGTCGAGTAGAGGCGCGACGGGTTGGGGTCGATCTCGGGCGGAGGCCCCCAACCGGACTGATACAGCGTGTAGCCCTCGTGGCGCAGCGGCTCGTTCATCGTGATGTGGAGGTCGGTGGCTCGGGTGCCCTGGAACTTCGTGACGTAGCTCGAGTACTCCTTGGCCATCTGGATGCCGGGGTGCTTCTCGTGCACGAAGCGGTTGAGGCGTACGCGGAAGGGCAGGTCCCACACGCGGTTGCGCAGGTCGACCTGGAAGCGTCGCTCCCCCATTCGCACGGGCCACGGAATGATGCCCTGGCTCTCCGAGGCCGACTTGCACAGGAGCGTGGCCTGGGCACGACTGCCGTCCTTGGGCTGTAGCGTCACGACCAGGCCCGGCCAGTTGCGGGCCCGCTCACCGGCGCGCACGGCGGGGCGGGACGCGAGGACGAAGCCGCCCAGGCCGATGCCGTCCCTCGCCTCGCCCGCCGTCACGGGTCGGGGGCGCGCGTTGCGCGCGTAGCCGGAGAGGACGACGTCGAAGGGCAGCTGCCCGTGCTGGTAGCGCGTGGAGCCGCCGTCCTCGAGCTTCTCGAAGTGCTCCTGGGGAACCACGTACTCACGCGCGGCGCCTGTGGGCATGAGCTCGGTGACGGCGACCTCCCAGGTGTCGGGGTCGCGGTACTGCGCGCCGCTCTCGCCGTCGTCGAAGCGACCGTTGTTGTTGCTGTCGAGGAAGCGCTCGCCGGGGTCGAAGACGCCATTGCCGTTGATGTCGGAGAAGCGCTCGGGAGCCCAGAGGGTGAGCTGCCCCTCGGTCTTGAACTGGTCCTCGATGAAGCTGCCGAACAGCAGCGCGACGATCCCGACGTGCGAGATGAGGATGCCCAGCGTCGACTTGCCCTTCCGGATGCGAACGATGCCGCCCACGATCATGTTCACGAAGAACACGCTGAGCAGCAGGCGTCCGCCGAACATCGGCACGGGCGACGTCACGATCCACGACTCGAAGTACTTCTTCTGCACGTCGTAGAGGCTGAGGTTCTGCTGATCCATCGTGCCGACGAACGTCACGAGGCCCAGCAGCACGAGCAGGGCGAACGCCAGCTCGAATGAGCCGAGGAAGTCGATGAACTTCTGCCAGAAAGTACGCATGGTGGTCTCGGTCACGTCCGCTACTTCTCCTTCACCGACCGCAGGAAGGCGACGAAGTTGTCCCACTCGCCCTCGAGCTCGGAGGCAGGCCCGCGCATCTTCACGGTCAGCAGGTAGCTGTCCTTCAGGATCACGGCGCCGTAGAGCGTCGCGCCCTGGATGTTCTCGCCGCTCTGGCCGCCATAGGCACCGCCGGCCTTCATGAGCACGGCCTTGGTGCCGAGCGCGTCGACGCGCTCCAACCCGGCAATCTCCTCGGGCGTGAGCGGCTTCTGGCCCATCTGCCCGCGCCAGCGGTTGATGTTGAGGTCGATGCCGCCGCCGTCACCGCCGAGGAGATACAGGTAGCAGTCGGTCTCCTTGGCGCCCTTGGGCGCGACGGTCACGACGCGGCCCATCCGCCCCTTCCGCTGCTCCCAGCTCTCGGGGATGGTCCACGTGAAGGAGGGCAGGCCACCGCGCTTGGGCGCGGGCTGCGCGGGGGGGGCCGCGCCACCGTGTGCCGCCATCTCGATCGAGGCCACGAGCTGCTCGAACTTGGCCTGGTTCGCTTCGACCACCTTCGACGGGCCGGTGAACTTGACGAAGATCGCCGCGGTCGGCAACGTCAGGACGACGCCGAGCATGCGTGCATCCTCGATCGAGGCGCCCTTGCTCCCCATGCCGCCGCCGTAGCGCCCGGGGATGTTGACGTAGACGGCGTCACGATCGAGGACCTTGAGCTTCGGCAGCGCATCGAGGGCAGCCTGGTCGAGATCCGCCGCGCCCATCTGCTTGCGCCAGCGGTTCACGTTCAGGAGCGTCCCACCGCCGGTCCCACGCAGCTTGCTCAGCGAGATGTCGGTCTGAGGCTCGCCCTTCACGCGCCAGGAACCGTCGCGGCTCGACGAGCCCTTGACTTCTTCCCAGCCCTCGGGCGTCTTCCAGGTGAAGGGCTTCGCACCCGCGCCCATGGTTCCGCCGTGGCCCATGCCCGCCATGCCGGCATGGGGGTCGCCGCCGTGCGGGTTGCCACCGTGCGGATCGCCACCGTGCGGCCCCATGGCGCGCGGGTCGCGGTAGCCATAGCGCTGCGCCGCCGTGATGTTCGGGGGCACGGTGCTACGCGGCTTCGTGCGGTCGCGGATGTCGCTGAACTCGTGGGTCTCCTCGCCCTGGCCGCAGGCGGCCAGCAGGGCGCAGGCGGCGAGCAGCGGGGCGAGCAGAAGGGTGGCTCGGCGCATGAGGTCCGGCTCCTGGGGGGCTGCGAAACGGTGCAGGGGCCAGTTTCGCCTCTGGCGAGGGCAACGTCGAGGCAAACGCGACCGTCGTAGGGGCCATTCCAGGGACGCAGGTGCCTGGGCTTGCCCCGGAACCGCCCGCGGCTACCCTTCTGGGCTCGCTGGTGCTCCGGGCGCACGTGTCCGGAGCCGGCGTCGGCCGCCCCGTGGGGCGCGCCCCGGCGTCGCCCTTGGAGGGATCCAGTCGCCTGGGAGTCGACCCATGGGTCGTTACACCGGACCGAAGGTCAAGAAGAGCAAGCGCGTCCGCGCGCCCATCTCCGACACGACGAAGCACCTCAAGGCCGATCTCGATCGCGGCCCCGGCGTGCACGGCTTCAGCCGCCGCCGCAAGCTCACGATCTACGGCGAGCGTCTGCGCGAGAAGCAGAAGCTGGCGTTCTTCTATCACGTGTCGGACAAGCAGATGAAGCGCTACATGGGCGAGGCCAAGCGCTCGCGCATGAACACCGGCGACAAGCTCAACGAGCTGCTCGAGCGTCGTCTCGACAACGTCGTCCGCCGCGCCGGCCTGGCGCGCACGATCTGGCAGGCCCGCCAGGTGGTCGTGCACGGTCACATCACCGTGAACGGCAAGAAGGTCGACCGTCCGAGCTTCATGGTGAAGCCCGGCGACGAGATCGGCGTGCGTCAGAAGAGCCAGAAGTCGGTCACGGCGATGAGCGAGTCGGTCGACGCCGGCAACATCATCCCGCCGTGGATGCAGGTCGACGGCCTCAAGTGCAAGGTCGAGCGTCTGCCGCAGCCGGAAGAGATCTTCCGCCCGTTCGAGACGAACATGCTGGCGGTCGTCGAGTTCATGAAGTAACGACGCGTAGCGTCGTTACGTGTAGGGGCGACCTGAGCGAGACACTGAGCGAGCGCAGCTCGTCGAAGTGTCGAAGCGGAATGGTCGCCCGATCGAACGCCAGGTTGCATGCGACGGGCGACCTGCCCGTCACCGCCCCCCGATGTGCTCGTCGAACCACGCCACCAACCGCGTGAATACGTCGAGCGACGCACCGCCGATGCCGTGCCCGCGCCGCGGGTACAGCATCACGTCGTAGTTGAGCTTGCCGGCCTTGATGAAAGCCTCCTGCAGGCGCAGGGTGTTCTGTACGTGCACGTTGTCATCACTGATGCCGTGCATCAGCAGCAGATGCCCCGTCATCTTCTTCACGTGCGTGATCGCTGACGACTGCTTGTAGCCGTCCGCGTTGTCCTTCGGCAGGCCCATGTAGCGCTCGGTGTAGATGGTGTCGTAGAGCTTCCAGTCCGTGACCGGCGCCACGGCCACGCCCGCCTTGAACACATCGGGCCGCATCGTGAGCCCGTTACAGGCCATCGTCCCGCCGTACGACCAGCCCCAGATGCCCACGCGCTCGGGATCCACGTAGCCGCGCTTCAGGATCGCCTGCACGGCCGTGGCCTGGTCCTCGATCTCGAGGACGCCGAGCTTGCCGTACACGCTGTAGAGCCACTCCGTGCCCTGGCCGCCGCTCCCGCGCCCGTCCACCTGCAGCACGAGGTAGCCCTTGTCGCAGAGCATCGTCTGCATGAGCGGCCCGCGCCCCCAGCGGTTGCGCACCATGTTCGAGCCGGGGCCGCCGTAGACGTGCACGATCAGGCCGTAGCGCTTCTTCGGATCGAAGTCGTGCGGCTTCCACAGCCGCCACTGGATCTCGCCGGTGTGCCCCTCGACGGGGATGCGGCCGTACTCCGGCACGGCGAGCTTCAGCGTGTCGAGCTTCTTCGTGTAGGCGCTTCCGATCTCGCGCACGACCTGGCCGTCCTTCACGCGCGCCAGGACGGTCTTCTGCGGCGTCAGCGCGTCCGACGTGGTGACCAGCGCGTACGTGCCGCTGTGGTCGACACTCGCACTCGTCCACTTCGTTGCGTCCTTGGCGAAGGGCGCGCGGTGGATGCCCTTCACGCCGGGCCCGCCGACGAACACACCCTGCGTGACCTCACCGTGCACGATGCCGCTGTAGAGCACCGCACCCGAGGTCGGCTCGATGTGCAGGACTCGGTTCGCGTCGACGCCCTTGGGCGTCACGTCCTGATGGAACTGCTCCGGGTCCTGGATGTCCTTCGCGTCGAAGATGTACCAACGCGTCGCGTCGGGCTTCCAGCGCACGAGGCGCCGCTCCGGGCCGATCCAGCGCCCGCTCAGCTGATTGCTCAGCCAACCCGAACGTGTCCTCAGCGTGCCGACGTCGATGCCGTCCTGGTGCGACCACATGACCGACTGCGCACGATTGCCATAGAGCACGTAGGGGTCATGCCGGCCGTCACGGTCCGTCCGCCAGCTCACCTGGAGCACGTATTCGGCCGACTTCGGGAATGGCAGCCAGCGCGTCTCGCCGCCCTTCACCGGCACGACACCGATGCGGACCTTGGGATTCGGATCGCCCGCCTTGGGATAGAACATCTCGCGGCCCTGCGAACGCAGCGGCAGGATGCCCGGCACGCGGTAGCGCGGCACGTTCGTCTGGTCCATCTGCAAGTAGGCGATGTGCTTGCTGTCCGGCGAGAACCACGCGGCCGTCCTGTGTCCGAGCTCCTCGGGATAGACCCAGTCGAGCGTGGCGTTGAGCAGCGTCTCGCTGCT